>DENY01000033.1:10874-12588 GCA_002359825.1 Bacteroidales bacterium UBA2632 | reverse complement strand
AGAAAGTCGTTGTTGGAGACTTCTCTGTTTTGTCTGTCGTGTGTGGCAAAGGCATTGGGTAGATAACCAATTTTGTAGTTGTGATAGGTGGTGCGCAGTGTGTAGTTTCGGTCTTCACCATAATGATAAAACAGTGGACTGAATCCGCCAATCTTTTTCACAGTTTCGATGGGAAGCAACCAGAAAGCAGCATTCACAAAAGGGAGTTCAACCAATTGATTGGAGGGTTGTGGGAGTTTTTCAACGGTTTCTTTCTTTGAATAGTTGGCAAAGCCATGATCGAGCGATGTGCCATCGGATGAAGGATGAACTGGGGAGATAATTCCGAAATCAGGGTTAGTTTCTGAGGCAACTATTAATTTTTCCAACATATCATTCTCAATCCACGTGTCTTGATTCAACAAGAATGCATAGTCGAAGTTGTTTTGCAAGGCATAAGTCAGCCCCACATTGTTGGCTTTTCCAAAGCCTAGATTCTTTTTGTTCTCGATTAATATAACTTGTGGAAAGTCTCGTTGTATTATCTCAACAGTGTTGTCACTCGAGTTATTGTCGATAACTACTACTGTGGCGGGAATGGTTGAGGCAAACACCGATGGAAGGCATTTATCAATCCAAGGTTCAAAATTGTACGAAACAATGATTATGCAGACTTTTCTATTCTCCATCATTNNTATTCTTCATCATTCTTTTTCTCTCTTTTTGAAACGATATATTGTTTAATCTCCGTGGTCATTTCTAGGTTGGAAATTCTGCACAATGCTAAATAAACAACTCCCATCACGGTCAATGCGGTGAGCATGCGCAAAATACCATTTGATATCTGAGAAGAAGCAAAGTAGGCAGCCATTACGGCCAAAAATGAAAGAGACAGATAGGGTATGGCATCTCTTACGAAATTCCAAAGGGAGTAGGCAACTAGCTTTTTGGATAAGAAGAGCGAAATAGTCAATGTGATGTACATATACACCACCCAACTCACTGCCAGACCTACGATGCCTTGTTTGAAGAAAGTGACGATAAGAATAATCAAGATGATGCGCTTCACAATCTCTACGCTCAAAAAGAAATCGGATCTCTCTTTGGCGATAAACAATTCGTTGAGGATGAAAGTGAAGGGCGAAACAGCACCACCCAAACAGAGAATTTGAAAATAGGGGACAGAGGGTAACCATTTTTCGCCAAACAGGGTTACGAACAGTGGTTCGGCAATCAATATGAGTATAAATGCGATTGGGAATGACAGGAATGACATTGTCTTCATGAGTTTTGACAACACACGACGCAATCGTTCAGTTTGCTCGTTTATTTCTGAAAGCACAAGCATGGAGACAGACCTGAATGTGTCGGACAGAACAGAAAAGGGTGTATCTTGATATTTGTAGGCTTGTGTGTAGTATCCAACTTGTTGCATGGGATAGAACAGGGCAATGATGCTGGGGTAGATGTTGTTGAAAATAGCACCTATTGCACCAGATGCCAGCAGTTTATTGCTAAAAGCAAAGAATGTTTTGAGTTTGGTCATGCTGAATATCCATTGGGGTCGCCAAGGAGAGTAGAACCACAAAAACAGACTTCTAAAAAAAGCGTAAATCACGTTTTGTGCCACCAACGACCATACACCAAATCCTCTCCATGCCATGATGAGGGCAATGATAGTGGAGATAACAAGTGCTGTAGTATTTGCCTTCGTTTGGGTTTTAAAATCGGATGC
>DENY01000033.1:8509-10837 GCA_002359825.1 Bacteroidales bacterium UBA2632 | reverse complement strand
ATGAGCAGAGGCTCATTGAAAAGTTGTGCAATCAGCGGTGCAGAAAAGAAAAGTGCTACATATAGAAATAGGCTGATAGCAAGATTGAAGTGAAAAACAGTGCTATATTCAAGTGTACTTATTTTTTTGCGATTGAGTAGTGCGCGACCAAATCCACTATCGATGAGGAGCGATGAAAAGGCGGCAAAAATGAGCAACGAGCCCATAATTCCATAAGCAGAAATATCCAGCAGACGCATTAGAAACACACTGCTAATCAAAAATATTACTTTCTGACCAAACTTATCGAGAAAACTCCAAAAAAGAGCGGTGACGGTTCTTTTCTTTAGCCTTGTGTCGGGCATTTGTTGTTATTTGTAGTGTGATTACTGCAAAAATACGATATTATTTCAACTTCCATTACACCATTTTGCAGATTTACATGAATTGCTCTTCTCTGTTNNCTTCCTTTGCACCTAATAGGCAAATTGTTGGAATAGGGTTGTTGTGTTTCAATTTTTTTTGTATAAGTTTGGGGAGAAGTTGATGGTATGTGGTGTGTGAAAGAATTCCATTACGACTTACAACTATTGACTTACAACTTACGACTATTGACGACTTACGACTCCCCCTATGACACCATCAGAAAAAATAAAACAACACGCACTTTCGCTAGGCTTTGATGCCTGCGGAATATGCCGTGCCGAATCCTCTGGTGAAGAAAACAATCTTCAGGAGTGGATACGGATGAACTATCAGGGCGATATGTCTTATCTGGAAAGGAACATAGAGAAACGCGATGACCCTCGATTGTTAGTAGAAGGTGCTAAGTCAATTATATCAGTTGCCTTAAATTACTATCCACACGAAAAGCGAGACCCTAATTTGCCTGGGTTTGCTTACTATGCCTACGGCAAGGACTACCACTTTGTGGTGAAAGACAAACTAAAACTGTTGCTTGCTTACATTCAAACAATTTTTCCTGATGCAGAAGGTCGCTTTTTTTGCGACTCTGCCCCTGTTTTGGAACGCTATTGGGCTGCAAAATCAGGATTGGGGTTTATTGGTAAGAATACATTACTCATTATTCCTGGCAAAGGGTCGTTCTTCTTTCTGGGAGAGTTGATTATCAATCAAGAGTTGGATTATGATTCGCCCATAAATTTGTCTTGTGGAAGTTGCTCCCGTTGCCTTGAGGCTTGCCCGACTGGTGCTATCGAGCAACCCCATTTGGTGAATGCCACTAAATGCATTTCTTATCAAACCATTGAGAAGAAAGGCGAGCAAGACGAAGATGTAGATACAGGCAATTGGGTGTATGGGTGCGATGTGTGTCAATTGGTGTGCCCATGGAATAGGTTTTCAAAACCACACACTACTCCTGAGTTCAATCCATCTTCTGAGTTCCTCTCATTAGATTTGGAAACACTGCAAATGATGAATCAAGAACAGTTTAGTAGTCTGTTTTCAAAGTCGGCGGTGAAAAGGTCAAAATTGGTGGGATTACAAAGGAATGCAAAACAACTTTCCAAACAGAAGTAAGAACTCTTCCCCAATTTTCTTTTTCTAGATTGGTGTTTTATAGCTATTTTTGTATAATCAATATTTGCGAGACTAGACACAAGGAATACTCCTGAAATCCGATTGCTTGCACTTGTGTTTCAATCATAATATATCAACGATTGGAGCAGCAATAATTACATTGCTACTATTAATTAATAAAACTCTATGGAAGAAGATTTCGATTTTCACGAAAACAAACATCTACAAGATAACGAACAAGAGTTTGGGAACTCCTTGCGGCCATTGTCCTTTGGTGGCTTTAGTGGTCAAATCAAAGTTGTAGAGAATCTACAGATATTTGTGAGTGCCGCCAGTATGCGTGGAGAGTCGTTAGACCATGTTCTTTTGCATGGGCCTCCAGGATTGGGCAAAACAACTTTGTCTAACATCATCGCCAATGAATTGAATGTTGGGTTTAAAGTCACTTCGGGTCCTGTACTTGACAAACCTGGCGACTTGGCCGGATTGCTCACCTCTTTGGAAGTGAACGATGTTTTGTTTATTGACGAAATTCATCGCCTTTCTCCCATTGTTGAGGAGTACTTATACAGCGCTATGGAGGATTTTCGTATCGATATTATGATTGATAAAGGGCCCAGTGCACGCTCCATTCAAATTGATTTAAATCCATTTACTCTTATCGGTGCTACTACTCGAAGTGGATTGTTGACAAGTCCATTGCGCGCTCGATTTGGTATCAACATGCATTTGGAGTATTACGATGTGGAGACGTTGGAGGGAATTGTGCTCCGTTCTGCTTCCATCCTTCAGGTAGAGTGCAAAAAG
>DENY01000033.1:474-8453 GCA_002359825.1 Bacteroidales bacterium UBA2632 | reverse complement strand
GTTTCGTGGAGGACCTGTCGGAATCACTACTATTGCTACGGCTATTGGTGACGATCCGGGAACAATTGAGGAGGTTTACGAACCTTTCTTAATTAAAGAGGGATTCCTAAAGCGCACTCCACGTGGACGTGAGGCTACTGAATTGGCTTACGAACATTTGGGACGGAAGAGAATAGAAGATCTTGGGTTATTCTCTTAGTTGTATGTAAGGTAGGAGATTAATCGGAGTTTCGTTACTCCGATTAATCAATAAAAATATTATTCAATAATGTATAGAACAAAAAAAGTGCGCTGTTTGAGCGCACTTTTTTTGTTCTAATATATTGTATCAACAACTAATCAGTAATTAGTATCGTTACAGCTTGCTAAACACCAGCTCCATTTTCATCTTGTCTGGCGATTTAAATATCGTTGTTGCCGTTGGCTTCATTTGATTGTAAACAGCTGTAATTTGTTGTTGATTATTTATGTTTGATACCTCTAAATCTATTGGCACGAGCACATACGTTAAGTCTTTCACCTTACCATCGTTTTCTTTTTTGTAGTGATTCACCATTGTCGATAAATTTCCAAAGTTGTACGTGTAAGTTGTTTCGTCTAACTGTGCGTAGAAACTAGTTATATTATCTGGAACTTTTCTTTCTTCGAAAAACTCCTTCAGCTCTTCCTTGTTTACTAATAGCAAATAGGGTGAGGGTCTCAATTTAAACTTCATGTTCGCATCTTTATCTGGCAGCGCCGAAACCGTGAACTTTGCTAAATTCAAAGCTTGATTATTAAGTTTATCAGCTTTCTCTGTAAAAGGGAATTCAAATTCGGTGTAAACTCCTGCAGGGCTTTTAATATACGCATATTCTGCATTTTCCTCAAGTAGCTTGTCGTTCTTGTTTTGCACTTGATTGATTTGAATTACTTCAGGGGTTGTATTGAAGATAGTAGTACCTGTGCGTATTGTATCCTGCTTAGTGGATGATCCTTTTTTATCTAAATACTTGAAATGTATGTACAGATAAGTGTGATCAACTGTGAGGATTGTGCTAGCTCCAAAGTCCGTGGTAAGATATAAACCTTTGAAATGTTTTTTAAAGGAATCCGTATTCATATTTTCATCTTTGGATAGATTATAAATTTTTTCTCCAAGAGACATGGGTAAATCTACGAACGCACGATGATAATATTCTCTGTCATTTCGTTCAGATTGAGGTACTTCAATATTGGCTGCTGTAAAAGATGATCTTCCAATCGGAGCGTTCATATCAACATATTCTGTTGGATCGAATTTGGATGAGTGGTTACCGACTGGTAAGTTTTTGTTTATTTCATATACCGACAGTCCAATGGGTGCTATTGAGTCTCCTTGCCATGAATTGTAAAACACCGCCACTTTAACAGAGTCAAGCGTAACATCTTCAGGAAAGTTTTTGCCTTCTGGGTAATAGAACTCACCAACAAAGTCAGATCTAATTGTGCCAAAGAGTGGATCTTTATACTCACCCAATATTGGTCTCTTTGTTTTAGCATACATTCCATCGGGAAGTAAAGATTCAACTGAGACGGTTTTGGCTTTTAAAAATAGTGAATCTGTTCCAACAGTAATGCGATCGGATTCTGGTTGTATCGTGAACCCAAGGTTTTTTAATGAGTCATCGCACGAGTGAAAAAGTAGTGCGACAATCGCTAAAAGGGTAATATTGAATAAATGTTTTTGCTTCATTATATGTTGAAATAATATTTTGTGCACAAATATCAGAAAAAATATTGTAAAGAAACATCTTTGTACGGCTTTCTTCTTTATTTTAAAGTTATTTGTTAAACATGCTTTGTGTTATAAATGCTTGTTTTTGTGTTGGAGACGTTTGAATTTAATTTTTGAGAAGATTGTTTTTTGCTCAAAAAAATAATAGTTTTCTTTGTTGATCATAAAAGCTACATCAACAAAGAAAACTATCATTTTGGTTTTCTTATTCTATTCTTCAAAAGCAAGATTACGCATCTATTTTGTCGTAAAATTCGTTTATCTTATCAACGTACACTTCAAAATCTTCTTCTTTGTGTAGAAAAGCTATCTCTTTTTCTTTGATATAATCTTTTACTTCATCCGATATGATGTCACCACCTTGAATAACGCCATCAGAAAATTCAATAGCCAATTTTGTAAGTTTATCGTAGTCCATAACTCCTCTATCTTTGATTCGTTGGATAACACCATCATCAATTCCCTCAAACTTAAGCTTATCTGCAAAGTTTTCTCTAAAGGGTTTCTCAAATCCATCGTCGTAGGTAGAGTAAATTACTTTGGTATTCTGGAAGTTGGGATCATCGGCATATCCTTTCTTTATAAATATTGGAGCAAGAGCTGACATCCAGCCATGACAATGAATAATATCGGGTACCCATCTCAATTTCTTTATAGTTTCCATTACACCTCTAATGAAAAATATGCTTCGCTCGTCATTATCCTCATACTCTACACCATTTAAATCAGCGGTGGTTTCGCGGTTTTGGAAATAATCTTCGTTATCGATAAAGTAAACTTGCATGCGAGCCGCTTGGATAGATGCAACTTTAATAATGAGTGAATGGTCAGTATCATCTATGATCAGGTTCATGCCCGACAGTCTGATAACTTCGTGCAATTGATTTCTTCGTTCGTTTATGCTCCCGTATTTGGGCATAAAAGTGCGAATTTCGTGACCTTTTTCTTGAATTTGCTGTGGTAAATTACGGCAGGTTGTTGACTGTTGTGTTTCGGGAAGATACGGACAAATTTCTTGCGTAATAAAAAGTATTTTTTTTGGATTCATTTTTATATGTATGTAGTTTAATTACAAAGATAATAAAAAAAAATTAGATAACGGCAAAATATATCGAGCACTATATTCTTTTTTGCTGATATTTAGGATATTGTAGGGTGTTGTGTAGCATAAACTAAGCTCTGTTACAACTTATTTGAATAATAGTTGCTCTTAGATTTCATTATATCTTCAACTTTTAGTTGCTTTGCGCATATTTTATCTTTCTACTGAAAATGTATAGTAATAAACATATTCTAAAAATAAGCTACCCAATATTTTTGAGCCTACTTGCTCAAAATATTATTCAGGTCATCGACACAGCTTTTCTTGGTCGTGTAGGTGAAGTGGAACTGGGAGCTTCTGCTTTGGCTGGAATTTTCTATATTGGAGTCTTTACACTTGGGTTTGGTTATAGTATGGGAAGCCAGATTCTTATTGGTCGTAGAAATGGCGAGGAAAACTATCATCAAATAAGTGATATAGTTGTACAAGGTCTTTTGGTGTTGGTTCCTGCTGCCATTTTACTGATCCCCATTATGGGATATGTGTCTAATGCTTGGTTGCCCTATCTTTTTGAGTCAAAAGAGGTAAGTGCAGCTGTAAATGAGTATCTCGATTGGCGATTTTATGGACTTGTATTTGCTTTTACCAATACTATGTTTCGTGCTTTTTACATTGGCATTGCAGGAACTAAAATTCTCACTTACAATGCCATTGTGATGGCGTTGACGAATGTGTTGTTTGATTATCTTCTTATTTTTGGTCACTTCGGATTTCCCGAAATGGGTATTGCTGGAGCAGCTTTGGCTTCGGTTATCTCAGAGTTAGCTTCAACTCTTTTCTTCATTATCTTCGCTTTACGAAAAGTAGATTTAGTAAAATATGGATTTAAAAAAATAAGTATTCATTTGTCCGTGGTAAAACAAGTATTGAACATCTCAGTATTTATGATGGCCCAATATCTGCTTTCTGTATTTGTATGGATGCTCTTTTTTGTTTTCATCGAAAAATTGGGCGAACGACCGCTGGCCATTTCAAATATTGTGCGCAGTTTCTATACTATTCTCATACTGCCTGCTCAAGCACTCAGCTCTTCTACAAGTACGATGGTAAGCAACACAATTGGAGCAGGGAGGCACTCTGAAGTGTTTAACTTGTTGGGACGGATCACAAAGATAAGTTTGATGATTTCAGCTGTCATTATACTTCTAGTTTTCCTTTTTCCACGAGCACTCATTCAGATATATACCAGCGATCCAGTGTTGATTGCTCAAACAATACCTCCGATGTATGTGCTTTTAGCTTTGCTTCCTATATTCAGTGTGGGTTCTGTGTTTTTTAATGCCGTGTCGGGAACAGGTAACACAAAGACCGCATTAATATTTGAACTATTCACTCTTACTTTCTATTTGTCGTATATGTGGTGGATTATTATCTATTTGCAATCATCCGTGGCGCTATGTTGTACATCCGAGCATATATATTGGTTTTTCCTTATGTCATTCTCGTTCCTATATTTGAAGTATGGGAATTGGCAAAACAAAAAAATATGATTGGTTGAATCAGCTATGGTTCCACTTTTTCTATATTTGTAGGTGAAATCGGTTATCTTTGTTCAAAATTATGACCAAAATGTCGAAACTTAAAAACCTCTTACTTCTCGTTTTATTATCTGCTTCTGTTTTTTCTTGTTTTAGTCAAGAGTTGACTTGGAAGCTTGGCTACAATTACTTTTTTGATAATGCCGAGTATAGTATGTCGACATATTCGACAGATCAGACAATGCATGGCATGAATTTGACACCTGAGTTAGGACTAAGACTTGACGACCGTCAAACAGTTTATGCAGGGGTCAACCTGTTGAAAATAGCAGGTTCACCATCTTTTACCGATGCGGAAGATTTTTTGGCTTAATNNTACTATCAATACAAAGTTCCAAAAGTGATGTTTAGGGCAGGCGCATTTCCTCGTGAAGATTTGCTTGATAATTATTCCACTTTGCTTTTTAAAGATTCAATTCGATATTTTAGGCCTGTCATGCATGGAGTATTTGTGAAAGTGAATAATGACAACAACGACTTCTTCAATGTTTGGCTCGATTGGACGGGATATGGTTCGGAATCGATGAGGGAAAGCTTTTTCGTTGGAGTTTCTGGTTTGAAAAGAAAGAATGTGTTTTTTGCTGAAATGCAATCTTATCTTTATCACTATGCAAATACCACGCCCACCACAGAGAGCCTTCACGTGAGTGAGCAGTTTCAGATGAATCTATCTTTAGGGGCATCACATTCCAACCAAATTGGATTGGACACGCTCATGTTCTCAATAGGTGGATTGTTAGGCTTGGAGCGTGACAGAGCAGAGAGTAGTTCCTTTACAAAACCAATAGGGCTCACTATACGTTTTAATGCAGAGTATAAAGGATTAGGAACGGACAATACCGCCTATTTTGGTGATAAAAGAATGAGCTTTTATAACAATCATGGAGATAATCTCTATTGGGAGACTCCCTTTTTGCAAGGCTCCTCTTATATTCAATCAAAATGGTATGTTCAATTAATTCGTTCTCCACGCGCAAATGCTCAAGTTGGTATAAATATGCACATTACAGAAAAGGAATTGATGTTTCAGCAAACTATCACACTAAGCATCAACATAAACAAGCATGGAGAGAAGCAAAGACAGTCAGAGAGTATTTTTCCATTAATGAGACTATTTAAACAATGAAAACACCCAAAGAACAAATAGAAGAACTTAGAACTCAGCTACACAATCATAACTATAACTATTATGTGTTGTCTCAACCTGAAATCTCTGATTTCGAGTTCGATGCTTTGATGAAAGAGCTAAGTGAATTGGAAAAGCAATATCCAGAGTTTGATGACCCCAATTCACCAACACGTCGTGTGGGGAGTGATATAAACACCAGTTTTCAACAAGTGGAACATCGTTTTCCGATGCTATCTCTGCAAAACACCTATTCACATGAAGAGGTTACTGAATTTTACAACCGTGTTAAAAGAGCGTTGAACGATGAATTCGAAATTGTGTGTGAGTTGAAATTCGATGGAACTTCTATTTCACTCGTTTATGAGAATGGTCGTCTGAAACAAGCCATAACACGTGGTGATGGTAAACACGGCGACGATGTAACCGATAATGTGAGAACCATAAGTAGTATTCCTTTACTTTTGAGAGGCAACAATATACCCGAATACATAGAAGCGCGTGGCGAAATACTTTTACCATGGTCTGTATTTGAAAATCTTAACGAAATCCGAGAAAAGCAAGGGGAAGCTCCTTTTGCCAATCCACGCAATGCAGCGTCCGGTACACTCAAATTGTTAGACCCAAAGACGGTTGCATCACGCAAGTTAGATTCTTATATCTATTTTGTGATGGGAGAAAATCTACCTACCGATTACCATTTCGAAAACTTAGAGACTGCAAGTAAATGGGGTCTTAAAATTTCAGCAGATAGCAAAAAATGTAAAACGCTTCAAGAAATATTTGAGTTCTTAGTGCATTGGGATATTCAAAGGAAAAATCTTCCTGTTGCAACTGATGGAGTTGTTTTGAAAGTAAACTCATTGCAACAACAAAAGAATTTAGGTTTTACATCAAAATTTCCTCGATGGGCCATAGCCTATAAGTTTAGCGCAGAACAAGCCATCTCAACACTGAAATCAGTGACTTATCAAGTGGGTCGAACGGGAGCTGTGACTCCTGTAGCCAACTTAGAGGCTGTTCTTCTTTCGGGCACAACTGTACGGAGAGCTTCGCTCTATAACGAAGATGCAATAATGGCTCTTGACTTGCATCTTGGCGATAAGGTATATGTGGAAAAAGGGGGAGAGATTATCCCAAAAATTACTGCTGTGGATGAAGACTCTAGAACAGGAGAAGGTGAAAAAGTTATTTTTGCTACTCATTGTCCTGCTTGCAACTCACCGCTTGTGAGGGATGAAGGCGAATCTGCGCACTATTGTCCCAACACAACAGGGTGTCCACCACAAATCAAAGGACGTATTGAGCATTTTGTAAGTCGTAAGGCTATGAATATCACTGTGGGGCCAGAAACTATTGCATTGTTGTTTGACAATGACTTAATGCATGATGTGGCAGACTTATATGACTTGACATATAATGACTTGATTAACTTGGAACGTTGGGGAGAAACCAGTGCCAACAATCTTCTTCAAAGTATTGAACAGTCCAAAGCAGTATCTTACGAACGTGTCTTGTTTGCCCTTGGGATTCGCTTTGTAGGCGAAACAGTAGCCAATAAATTGGCACATGCATTTCCAAATATAGAATTGCTACGGAAAGCTACATTGGAACAATTAACGAGTGTGGACGAAATAGGCGATCGAATTGCTCAAAGTGTTATTGACCTCTTCAGCAACGAGTCACACATGGAGGTGGTTGCTCGTTTGCAGGAGCACGGATTGCAGTTTTCCCTTAGTGAAGAGTCTTTGTCATTGAAAACTGATAAACTTGCAGGCATAACAATAGTAATTAGCGGTGTTTTCTCAATTCATTCAAGAGATGAATACAAAGCTATGATACTTCAACATGGCGGGAAGAACACAGGATCTATTTCTAAAAACACAGATTACATTCTTGCAGGCGAAAATATGGGACCTGCCAAACTGGAGAAAGCGAAAAAATTAGGTGTGAAGATAATTGATGAACAAGGTTTTTTGAAGATGGTGGAGTAGGAACATAATAAGCAATCTAATCGTTGAAAAATTAATGCATATTGATTATTCGAAAATTTAAGATTGTAATGAGTTATTAAATCAAGGTTTTACACAAAACCTCTTCATCTCTCTCTATATAAGATGTTATCTCGCACATCATAAACTCGACTTTATTACCTAACAAACTCTGGTTTTAAGTTGGAATAATCTATAAATTTAGTCAATCATCTATCAATAGATACTTTCATTTCACATTTCTCGCAATCCATCTTTTATTATTTTTATTTTTTTAGCTCTAATAGTCAATGTATGAGAACAATTCAGTAACTATATATGTTATATATATTCAGACTAAAGTTAAATTAAAAACAGGAAATTATGAAGAAAAGAAAAGTTTTTACATCGATGCTTACTTTTGCTTTTGCATCAATCTTTGTGTTAGCTTCTTGCACAAACAAAACTAAAGAAGAAAAAGCGAGAG
>DENY01000033.1:0-327 GCA_002359825.1 Bacteroidales bacterium UBA2632 | reverse complement strand
AAAAAAGTATCGCAGAATTGGAAAAAATGAGAGATGATTATAAAAAGAACATTGATAAGGTTAAAAATAGTACAGAAGATAATTGGGAGCAAACCAAAAAGGATGTTGCCAACACTTATGATAAAACCAAGCATAGTATTAAACAGGGCTGGGAAGATGTTAAGCGCAACGTCAATGAAGGAGTAAACAAAACAAAACAGAAGCTGGATTAATATGTTGCTTGTTTTAAAAATATATTGAAAAAGGTTTTGAGGCATTGCTTCAGAACCTTTTTTTATTGACTACTCTCAAACCCGCTTGCATTCGTAACTTTTTCAAAACATTTCC
>DENY01000044.1:9740-10092 GCA_002359825.1 Bacteroidales bacterium UBA2632 | reverse complement strand
GATTGATGAGCGGGGTTGACATCATAGAGCCAAACACACCACCGTTGGTGAGGGTGAAAGTGCCACCCGTCATTTCGTCCATGCTTATTCTACCTGACAGTGCTTTGTCGGCAAGACGTTTGAGCTCCGATTCAATCTCTGCCAAGCTGAGGGTGTCAACATTACGGATAACGGGAACCATCAATCCTTTGGGAGATTGCACCGCTATGGAAATATCTACATAAGATGGATGAAGAATCTCTTCGCCTTCCATTTGGCTATTTATCTTTGGGTGAAGCTTCAGTGCCAAAGAACATGCTTTCAAGAAAAATGTGATGAGCCCAATCTTATAACCATATTTTTTTACAAATGC
>DENY01000044.1:0-9656 GCA_002359825.1 Bacteroidales bacterium UBA2632 | reverse complement strand
TCTTTTCACGCTCGATGGTGCGCTCTACAGGAGCAGAAGATACTGGCTGTTCTTCATTGCTTGTTGTTTGCACACTTTTGCTCAGCACGGCACTCACATCGCTTGACGATATTCTTTTTAGCCCTTTGATGATATCTTCCACATTGATGTTTTCTGTTTCCATCATTTTTCGTGCCAGTGGTGTCATGCGCACTTGCGATAGGTCTTCAGAGGATTTTGCTTTAGATTTGTCTGATGTGTCATTTGCATCTTTCATTTCGCTGTCAGCACCCGATGGAGCATCTTTTTTATCCTCCTTGACATCAGCTTTATCTTCCTTCTCTTCCGTTTCTTTCTTTTCGGATTCAATCTTTTTATCCACATCATCGGCTTCCGATTCCTCTTCCTCGTCGGGAACTTCTACCGATGTGTCTATTTTACAGGCCACAGTATCCACTTTCACCGTTTCGCCCTCTTGCACCAGTATTTCTATCTTCCCTGCTTGGGGTGCCATGAGTGGGAGGGTGGCTTTGTCAGATTCGATAAGTGCCAATTCTTGGTCTTTGTGCACAAGATCGCCTGTTTTGACTGTCCATGTTGCCAATTCTACTTCAGTTATTGATTCTCCTGGTGATGGTACTCTTACTTCTATGATCATATCGTTTATAGTTAACTTGAGTTATGACTTTAATTATTATTCTTGTAATGCATAAAACTACATTAAATTGAAAATCGAGTTGGATTGTCAAAGTAGTGGTGTTGTTTCAAAATCTCTTCGCGACTTTTGCCTTCCACACAATCTAAGTTGCAATAGGGCAGTTTCTTCTCGCAATGACAAGCTTTGAACACTTTGTCGATAATCTCCTTTTGACCCAATGTATGTAGTTTTGCAAGTCCTGTTGCTGGGCTGGCGCTTGCCAAGCGGGCAAGGGGTACTATGTGGTGTTCTGGCATCATTCTATTAATGAATGTCCATGCTCCCATGTTTTCGGGTTCTTCTTGTACCCAAAGGGTGAGTATTGCTGATGAATATTTTGCAATGATAGCTTCTACTTTTTCTTTTGGGAAAGGATGTAATTGCTCAATGCGCACTAATGCTACATTGCGAGCTTCCAGTTCTTCTTTGCGCTCCAATAGTTCGTAGTATATCTTGCCGGTGCAAAACACCAATCGGGTCACCGATTCTACATTTACATCGTTGTCGTCGATCACTTCTTGGAAGCTTCCCTCTACCAAATCATTCACTGTGGATATACACTTTGGATGGCGCAAAAGACTCTTGGGTGTAAACACCACCATTGGGAGTCGAATGTTGCGTATCATTTGCATTCTGAGTGCATGAAAGAGATTGGCGGGCGTAGTGAAATTCATCACCTGCATATTATTGTTGGCAGACATGGTGAGGAATCTTTCGATGCGTCCACTGGAATGTTCTGGTCCTTGCCCCTCGTATCCATGAGGTAGATAAAGCACCAAACCATTTAAAACGCCCCATTTTTCTTCGGCCGAGCTGATGTATTGGTCAACGATCACTTGTGCCACATTGTGGAAGTCGCCAAACTGTGCTTCCCAAATGGTGAGTCCATTGGGGACCCCCAATGCATAGCCATATTCAAAGCCCAATACTCCGTATTCGGATAGGGGAGAGTTGAAGGCAGTGAAAGGTGCTTTAAAGTCGGCTGAGTCTCGTAAAGGCATATATCTTTCACGCACATCTTCTTGCGCAAAACTGGCATGTCGATGGGCAAATGTACCCCGTTCAGTGTCTTGTCCACTCAGCCGTACAGGGTAGCCATCATTGATTAATGTGGCATAACCCAATAGTTCGCCCATTGCCCAATCAAGCTTATCGCTTTCATACATTTTCTGACGATCATCGATAATCTTGTGCACTTTTGCGAAGAACAATTTGTCTTTGGGCACTTGATTCATATTTGACCATAGTTTGNNGAGGAATAGATACTTTTTCTATCTCTTTAGATGCGGTTAGCTCTTCCTCCAAGTGTTCGGTAAATTCGTTTATACGGCTTTTTACCTCCTTTGCAGTCATTACTTTTTCTTTTTTCAACTGTGCCGCATATATTTCTAACGGATTGGGATGCCTTTCAATAGTTTTGTAGAGTAATGGCTGGGTAAATCGGGGTTCGTCTCCTTCGTTGTGCCCATATTTTCGGTAGCCAAGAATATCTATAAACACATCGGTGTTAAACTTTTGACGATACTCCATGGCCAATTCAAACACATAAGCTACTGCTTCCGCATCATCGCCATTGACGTGAAACACAGGGTTGCGTGTAACTTTTGCTATATCAGTACAATAGGTGCTGGAGCGAGCCTCGATGTAATTGGTGGTGAAACCAACCTGATTGTTTACAACAACGTGAATAGTGCCTCCCGATTTATAACCATCTAATGTGGCCATTTGCACTACTTCGTACATCACTCCTTGTGTGGCAATGGCGGCATCGCCATGAATAATGATGGGCACTACCTTGTCATAATCATGATTATAGGCATGGTCGATGCGTGATCTTGCAAGTCCAATTGCTATAGGTGTCACCGTTTCTAAGTGTGATGGATTGGGTAGGAGGGCAAGATTGACCTCTTTGCCATCTTCCAGCTTTACTTGTTTGTTGAATCCCAAGTGATATTTTACATCACCCAGTGTCACGCTTTCATCATAATCTTGTCCAACAAACTCTTTGAAAACATTGCGATAGGGTTTTTCCAATACATTGGTCAACACATTTAGTCTGCCACGATGGGCCATACCAAATATAAACTCTTCGACTCCAAATGAGGCGCCTTTTCGAATGATAGAGTAGAGTCCTGTGATCAATGATTCACCTCCCTCGAGAGAGAAACGCTTTTGTCCTACAAATTTTTTGTGGATGAAATCCTCGAAGTTGACAGCACGATTCAACTGATGAAAGAAGTTCTTTTTTTGACTTTCATTATAAGTTGGTTCGTTACGTGTGGACTCCATTCTTTCTTTTAGCCAGTCAACCACTTCGGGTCGTCTTACGTATAGATATTCCACACCAATGGAACGACAGTAAGTTGCTTCCAAGTGTTCAATAATATCTTTCAGTTTGGCTGGGCCAATCCCAATTTGAGTGCCAGCTTCAAAGACTGTGTCGAGATCGCTGGGCTCTAATCCAAAGTTTTCGATAGCAAGTGTCGGTGTATATTGCCTTCGTGCCCGTACAGGATTTGTTTTGGTGAAAAAATGCCCCCGTTGGCGATAGCCATGAATGAGGTTGATAACATTAAACTCTTTGCTGATTACTTGTCCTGGTAGTGGCTGAAAGTTTTTCATGGCAAAGTCGAATCCTTTGAAAAAGGAAGCGAAGCTTGAATCAACTGACTTTGGGTCTTCTGTGTATTTGCGGTATAACTCCTCAATGGATGATATATCGCTATTGGCAACAAATGAAAAATCGTCCATATTATGCATTAATTTTTTTAGCTGCAATAAATATTTATTTTTTTATTAGAATCTTATTCAATTAGTATTTGCAAAAAAAATATTGTTTCTTTTATTTAGAAAGCATTTGATAGTGAATATTGAATGACATGACTTGCAAAGACTGTACATTAAGTTGTAACAATTAAGTGAGTATCAAGTTCGATTTACAGTTAATAAATAAGCACTTTAATGCAATAGTTGGGTCCTTTGCAGACACGTTAAATACAAGGTTCTTACTTTCCATTAATACTCTTTCCATATATTATCAACATCTGAATTATCAGCAATCAATCATTGTCATGTTTCTTACAATACGATCTGTTTCATTTTCACTCTCTTTCAATCTTCCTTATTTTTATATCCTCCGCACCCAGATACTTCTCCAATATATACTTAGCATATTCCATTGCCTCTTCCAGTCCCGCTTTGCCCGAATAGGCATTCATAAGCATTAGCAGTCTATGTGTATTCAAGCTTATTTTGGTGCGTTCTTCATCGCTGGTGGGTGTGCCAATTCCGCCAATATCATCGCGATAAACAGGCAGACCTTCTATATTCAAAAAACCGCGCGCAATTGCCTCAAATTGTTCATCTTTTTGTCCCACGCCCAACTCCAAGCTACCTTTTATAAGATCGGCATCAAACCCTCCTATAGAGTGGCCTGTTTTTAAAGAAATTAAGTTGATGGCATCCACAATTGTATTTATTTTATAAAGCTCTGCACCTTTCAAAATTCTTCTACGCAAGGCTTCTGCCGATGGTCTATATCTATTGGGGTCTTTTCCGAGCTTCTTATAGGTATTGCGCGTGGCTAAAATAGAAGGATGTTTGTTGATGTCTTTTATCTTGTTGGTTTTTTGATAGTCGTTAATAAAGGATTCAATTTCAAGCCATAAAGACTCATTGTAGTCATTGTTTTTAACATTACATTCAAGTTGCACCGACACAAATTGAGGACACGCATCATAGATAAGATTGCTGATAGAGATAGAGATCATTTTAGTAAAACAATTATTTAATTCATTTATAATGGGTAAAGATATAAAATATAAAGTGTAAAATTAATTTAGTATCACGGTAATTTAGCAATAATAATTTTGGCAAACCATTTTCTATGATTATATTTGCGTGAATTTTTGTTTCATTATGACTGAAAATAGAGACAAGTTACTCGTTGATTTAGATGTACGTGTTAAGCAGGTATTACTTTTGTGTGACAAACTCAAACAAGAGAATGCTCGACTGAAGGAAAATCTTATTTTAAAAGAGGAAGAAATAAGAAGTGCATTGAAAGATATTGCCGAGATGAAACATAAATACGATAGTTTGAAAACAGCCCGTACCATAACAGCCGCGAGTGTGGATGTAGATACAGCTAAATTGAAATTATCGAAAATGGTGCGAGAAGTAGATAAATGCATTGGTTTATTAACAAAANNTACTATGGGAAACGAGGAGAAATTATCATTGACTTTAGTGATTGACGGTCGCAATTATCCGATAAGGATACGAAGAACGGAAGAAGAAGCTTACCGTAGTGCCGCCAAGAAATTAAATAATAAAATAAATCAATATAGGCTCACTTATGGTGATGCTTCAGAATTGATTACACAGGATTTTATAGCTATGACAGCGATTCAAGCATTGGTTGAAAACTTTACATTGGGCATTAAAAATCATACTGAGCCTTATGAAAAGAAAATAAGTTCGCTTATTGATGAACTTGATCAGTATTTGGAGAAATAACAGACTGTTTTTATTTTCTGTTTTCAATAGATAAAAACTACAAATTCGCACCCGTTCTGCATTTGAGTGAAATGCAGGCGCGTGCTTTTTTTATTTTAAAATGGTTGCAATTAATTGAGTTATACTAAACAGAATGTTAGCACTTTACGTTGAATAAGTGCCTTAAATAAATTATAAAAAATAGAATATGGAAATAGTAATAGGAATTGTCGGCTTACTTATAGGAGCGGCAGTTATGTGGTACTTTGCTGTTCGTTCTGCCAATTCACGCTACAAGCAAATAGTGAATGATGCAGTGAAGGACGCCGAGGTAATATTAAAAAACAAGCTTATTGAAGCAAAGGAGCAAACGCTGGAAATGAAATCGGAAGCTGAGAAGCTGATAAACAGTAAGACAAGTCGCATTCAAAGCACCGAAAACAAGTTGAAGCAACGTGAAATTACTTTGAATCAACGTCAAGAAGAGCTGAACAAAAAGAAGTCGGAAACTGATTCTTTGAGATCAAATTTGGACAATCAATTGAGTCTTTTTGAAAAACGTAGTGCAGAGTTGGAGAAAACACATCGTCAAGCAGTAGAGAAACTGGAAGTTGTGTCGGGGCTTTCGGCTGAAGAAGCTAAACAGCAATTGTTGGACTCATTGAAAGAGGAAGCAAAAACGAATGCACAATCTTATATCGATGATATCATTGATGAAGCCAAGCTTACTGCCAACAAAGAGGCAAAGCGCATTGTCATCCAATCTATTCAGCGTGTAGCTACTGAGACAGCTATAGAGAATGCCATCACAGTGTTTCACATCGATTCTGATGAGATTAAAGGACGCATTATTGGTCGTGAAGGTCGCAATATTCGTGCGTTGGAAGCTGCCACAGGTGTTGAGATTATAGTGGATGATACACCAGAAGCAATTGTTTTATCAGCTTTTGATCCTGTTCGTCGCGAAATAGCACGTCTATCGTTGCATCAATTGGTTTCTGACGGTCGCATCCATCCTGCAAGAATTGAGGAAGTAGTGTCGAAAGTGAAAAAACAAATAGACGAAGAGATTATAGAAACCGGAAAGCGTACTACCATTGATCTGGGTATTCACGGATTGCATCCTGAGTTGATACGTATGGTGGGAAAGATGAAATATCGTTCTTCTTATGGTCAAAATCTATTGCAACACTCTAAAGAGACTGCCAACCTTTGTGCAATTATGGCAGCGGAGTTAGGGTTAAATCCAAAAAGAGCAAAACGTGCAGGCTTGCTTCATGATTTAGGTAAAGTGCCTGATGATGAGCCTGAGTTGCCACACGCAATTTTGGGTATGAAATTGGCCGAAAAGTACAAAGAGAAACCAGATATTTGCAATGCCATAGGTGCCCATCATGATGAGGTGGAGATGACAACATTGTTGGCTCCCATCGTTCAGGTGTGTGATGCTATATCGGGTGCAAGACCGGGTGCAAGACGCGAAATTGTAGAAGCATACATCAAACGTTTGAACAATCTTGAGCAATTGGCTCTTTCCTATCCAGGTGTTCTTAAAACTTATGCTATACAAGCAGGTCGCGAATTGCGCGTGATTGTAGGAGCAGAGAAGATTGATGATAAGGATACAGAAAGATTGTCAAACGAAATTGCACATAAAATACAAACTGAGATGACCTATCCGGGTCAGGTAAAAGTAACAGTGATTCGTGAGACGCGCGCTGTAAGTTTTGCAAAATAAGATTAGCTTTTAAAACTGATTTAAAATAACACCTAAAATGTTTTTTCCTATTCGACCCTGTCGGGTCGGATGTTTATAGCACANNTGGGGTCATATATTGCCAAAGTTTGAGCCAGTTTATAACCATCTTGAGCTCAGTCGGTGCAATCTGTTTTTAGTATCGTCAATAATAAAACCGCAAAGAGATCCGCTCGAGTTGCTTGTTATTACTCTGGTAAGCCAACAGAGCTTAAGTTAATCACATGCTTTTGGTTTTAATTGTTTCGTTATAAAGTATATATATGCACAAAAAAAGAGGTTGACTATTCAGAATAGTCAACCTCTTTTGCTTTTTAGATACTTTCTTTTTTTATCTTCCACCACTACTTCTTGATGAAGCGCTACGTGATGAGTTAGTAGTTGATGAAGCGCTACTGTTGCTCCCTCGTGAGGTGGTGGAGCTTCTGGTTGCTTGCTGTGGTGCCGAACTTCTACTTGAAGATGCACTTGCATTGCTTCTTGTAGTAGATGTTGCACTTCTTGTAGGTGCAGCTTGACTAGCGCTACTTCTTGTAGTTGCAGCTTGTCTTGCGCTACTTCTTGTAGGGGTAGCTTGTCTTGTATTCATNNNCGAAGTTGTAGTGTTTACATTCCCCGTTCCTCTTTGAGTGGAAGTGCTGCTTCTGTTTACAGTTCCTGTTGTGGTTCTGGCTGGTGGTGTTTGTTGTTCGGTCGAACGGTTTACGCCACTGCTTCTATTGCTTTCTGAACCACGAGTTGATTGTTGCTGCGTTCTCGTTGGGGTGGTTGTTGTTCCACTGCTTCGTCCACTTTCACGAGTAGTTCTGTTTGTATTGGAGTTTACACTTGAGTTTCTGTCCGAAGAAGTTGATGATCTACCCGATTCTGTGGTGCCTCTTCCAGAGCTTGATCTATTCACTGCGCTTGCAGGACGTGCATTTGTTGCTGATGATCTGCTTACTTCGGGACGATATACACTCACCGAACGATCGCTTACACTTGCTCTACCAGCTCTACCAGAGTTGGTAACATTTCTCACGGTTACTCTTCTTCCTGTAGAACGTTCCACATCTTGTGCACTTGGTCCACTGTAATATCTGTTGTCATTATATATGTAAGTGTTGTTGATAATGGTTGTTTGCTGGTAAATATTTCGGTTTCCTCTGCTATAATATCTGTTCATAGAAGGTCCATACATATAGCGCTGAGGTAAGAATGTCCAGTGAGACCATGGTATATTCACGTTTACATTTACGCGCATTCTTGGTCCCATAGGAGCCCAACCATACTGTCCTGCACCGCTGCGCCAGTTAACCCAAGCGGGAGCCCACTCGTAACCAGGAATCCAAGCCCAGCCCAAGAAGTTGTCATAAGTCCATCGTCCGTAGTGAAATGGAGCCCATCCCCAAGAGTAGTCAGATACCCATGTATTACCATAGTTTGTCATGGTCCAATAGCCATTGGTGGCATACGGATGGAAATCTCTGTTCACGTGAGGTATCCACATATATCCATAGTCATAGTCTTCAACCCACTGACCGTAAGGGTCAAGCTCATTGTAAAACGTTTGAAAAGATATTTGTGCATCGTTGTGTGCATTCACCGTAGATCTCTGTGCGTAGCAAGAAGTGAGCGTTGCTATCAAAAGAAGGATGCTGAGTTTTTTTAGAGTTTTCATATCTGTAGGGTTTTAATGGGTTTATCTACTTTGTTTAATCTATTGACCCATATATATAGGAATGGTTTAACAATTGAGTAAATTGTTTTTAAGAGTAGAGGGGGGAAAATTGAGAGCGTGGTCAAAGGGGGAGTTTTTTTGTACACACTTTGTGATGAGGATTGTTTTTTGATGGGTTTATAATTTAAATAATCAAAGAGTCTTCCATTTATTTCATTCTTTTTCTTTGTTTACCATCCCAATAGTATCGCAGATCCTTAATGGAAGCATTGGGCTTTAATTCTATTTCATATTCTTCCTTCCGAAAGCGATACTTATCAACAATCAGCTTTGCCACACCATCTGGATATGTGTCGTACACCAAGTTGAAATCATTTAAGTGACTGTTTATAGTTCTTTGATTCAGCATAATATGTTGTTCTTCCGAAATAGAATCTGTTTTAAGGACAAAAAGAAAAAGTGGTCTAATTTTTGAATCTTCAACGATTAGTAGTTTCCTTTTTTGATCGAGATATAGTGTATCATTATTTTGCATCCAGTTGCCTGAAGAATTAATTGATTTTCTTAATTCATCATGGTCGCATAAACTACAATCAATTTCAATTATTTTTATTTCATACGAATTGTCAGAGTTTAGTCTTAATTGGGTTACTGTACCCATAATAAACGGAGCTCTATAAATCCGAAACATTGAGTTGTTAAGTATTTGTGCCTTTAAATTAAACGCTGCTAATGCTAACGTTGATTCGAGAAGTAGTAGAAACAATAATCTTTTCATGTACAATAATTATTTCTTAGTTGAGCAAGACTTATTTGTATTGGCAAATATATAAAAAATCTATATAACATACTGTTTCTCTGGTTCAATTAAGGTGTCTTTGTTGGCACAAGTCTGGAGACTTGCGCCAGCCGAAGAGTCCCTGCAATCTGTTTGAACTAAATCTGCACGCACGGAATGTCCCCACAAACTGTTTGAATTAAATCTTCATGCACGGAATGTCCCCACAAACTGTTTGAACTAAATCTTCATGCACGGAATGTTCCCACAATCTGTTTGGACTAAATCT
>DENY01000079.1:308-3715 GCA_002359825.1 Bacteroidales bacterium UBA2632 | reverse complement strand
GAGAAAAATACGGAGCTATATCTACGGGAAAGTGATGATGATCCCTATGACGAACAATTTGAGATAACAGAGGCTGGTACATATACAGTGACAGTGAATTTGATCACATTGAGTGTAAGTTTCGTCAAAGGAGATGGACCAGAATATAAAGAGTTATGGTTCGTGGGCCATCCTACTAGTTGGAGTTTTGAGTCGATGACCGTAAACCCACTAGATCCATTTGTATTCCATTACAATGCTGATCTTTCTGATGGTGGAGAGTTCAAGATTGGAACTGCAGAGGGAAATTGGGATGCAGTATTCTTCCGTCCTGCTGTTGATATGACACCAGAAGGTTCAGATCTTGATGTGGTCAAGTGGGCAGGTGATCCAGATTACAAATGGGATATCATAGGTGATGTTTATAAAATTAAATTAGATACGAAAAATATGAAAATAAATATTGTTCCATTCACTCCATTCGAAATGATATTCCTTTTGGGTGATGCCACTCCGAATGGTTGGGATATTGACAATGCTACACCAATGATCACATCCACGGATCCATATAAGTTCACATGGACGGGAACTCTGAAAACAGGCGAATTAAAGTTTACTTGTGATAAACAAGACGATTGGAATGGTGCATGGTTCATTGCTAATGAAGCGGATAAAGAACCTACAGGTCAGGAAGAGCAAATGGTTTATAACTATCCGGGAGCCGGTGTCGATTACAAATGGAAAATAACAGAGTCAGGTACGTATCAAATCGAACTTGATCAGTTGAAAGAAACAGTTATAATAAAGAAACANNCTGCCATGTATCAATTCTGACATGGCAGAGCAAAAAAAAGATTATGATCAAAATAATTACACGTATTATAGTTGTTTGTTCTCTGATACTCATTTCATGTGAGGATTACTATGACACAAATAACAACCCTATTACTTATGGGGAAACCTATATGAACATTGGGATTAACACTAATAAAGCTGTTTATAAACCAGGAGCNNGAAAATACGATATTCACATTTAGGAAAAGTTGTGAAAGAGGATGGTTTTTCGGGAACAACTTGGTCTTGGACAACACCGTCAGATGATTTTAAGGGTTATATGGTCGATATCTACGAACCTGGAGAAAACGGTGAAAAGATACTACATAGTATAGCTGTAGATATCTCCTCTGACTGGACGAAGTTTCCTCGTTATGGATTCCTTTCTTCTTATGGAAATATGTCTAAAGAGCAGATTGAAAATAACATTCAAACGCTGAATCGTTATCGCATCAATGGTATTCAATTCTATGACTGGATGTACGAACACCAACATCCTTTGGCTGGTACTCCTGAGAATCCATTGGCTACTTGGCCCGATCTTATTGGACGCTCCAATTACCTAGTGACAGTGAAAAATTATATAGATGCTGCTCATGACAAAGGAATAAAAACCATGTTCTACAATCTGGCATTTGGTGCATTAAAAAATGCCGCATCAGATGGCGTAAAGGAAGAGTGGTATATTTTTAATGATACTAATCATTCTGATAAGAACAATCATCACCTTGATCCTCCCTTTCGCAGCAGCATTTATCTGACAAATCCTGCTAATACGGAATGGCAATCTTATTTAGCAGCTAAGAACAAAGATGTCTACGATGTATTCGACTTTGATGGTTTTCATATTGATCAGTTGGGTAACCGTGGAACAGTTTATGATTATAATGGCAAAACAGTAAATTTGGATGAAACCTATGCACCTTTTATAGCCGCCATGAAACGAGCTAATCCGGATAAACGGTTAGTTATGANNCACTATATTGCTAAGAGTGAAGTCGACTTTCTTTATACAGAAGTATGGGATGAAAGTAAAACTTTCGAACAATTAGCACAGGTTATACTTGACAACAATGAATATTCTGATAACAAAAAACAAACTGTACTTGCTGCATACATAAATTATGCTAGGTCAAATAGTGCTGGATTCGTTAATGCACCCGGTGTTTTAATGGCCAATGCAGTTATATTTTCTTTTGGTGGCGCACACCTTGAGCTAGGAGAGCATTATCTGGCTAATGAATATTTTCCGAATTCAAACTTGCAGATGAATCGCGAACTGAGACAAGAGTTAATTCATTATTACGATTTTCTTGTAGCTTACCAAAATCTTTTGCGTGATGGAGGTACGTTTGCAACATATGAAGTGAATGCTGCAGACGAGAATATTCAAGTTGAGAATTGGCCTGCATCACAAGGAACAGTAGCAGTTATAGGTAAAAAATTTTCAAATAAGGATGTAATTCATCTTTTAAATTTCTCCAATACAAATTCTATGGAATGGAGGGATTCCAACGGAACTCAAAAAGAACCGACCTTAATTGAAGATACGAAAATTAAAATAAAGATAGACAATCCGGTTAATAACATATGGTACGCATCTCCTGATATAGACGGTGGTACATTCAAAACTCTTGATTTTATACAGACCGATAATGATATAACGCTGACGCTTCCAGCATTGAAATATTGGGACATGATTGTCCTTGAGTACTAACACATACAAAAATCAAAATTANNAGAATTTAAAGTTTATCATCTTACTTCTTCTTTTTACTCCTTTCATATTATTTGCACAAGGAGGAGATAAAGTTACGACATGTACCTCCTATATAAAAGAAGGCAACAAGATTGTGTTTAATGCAGATGATGGATCCAAACTTTCGCTTAACATTCTTAGTAGTTCTGTTGTAAAAGTCTGGTTCGATCCTGAGGGAACATTTATACGTAACAATGAATCTTTTGCTGTAGAGAATGAGGACCTGGAAGATATCGGTGATATAAACGTGAATGATGAACCATCATCATATGAGATTTATACACCTCTACTTCGCATCCGACTTAATAAAAATCCTATGCAATTACAGATTTTCGATAAATGGCAAAAACTCGTGTTTAGCGACTTCAAAGATAAAGGGCATGTTTTTGATTCAACAGCGAAAAAGGCGTATAAGATATTGCGGAATGATGAGCACTTTTATGGATTAGGTGAAAAAACCGGAACGCTAAATCGTCGCGGAAGAGAATATAAAATGTGGAATAGTGATCGTCCCTGCTATAGTACTAGCGAAGATCCACTTTATAAAAGTATTCCTTTTTTTATGAGTAGTTATCAATATGGCATATTTTTGGATAATACATATAAAACCAAATTCAAATTCGGAACAGAATCCGAAGAGTATTACTCATTTGAAGCACCTGATGGAGCATTTGTTTACTATTTTATCTTTGGAGTTGATTACAAGGATATCTTAAGCCAGTATATCACTTTAACTGGACAACCTATTATGCCACCAAAGTGGGCTTTCGGTTTTTCGCAAAGTCGAGGTCTTTATACCAAAGAAGCTCAAGCACTTGAAGTTGCTGCTGAATTC
>DENY01000079.1:0-296 GCA_002359825.1 Bacteroidales bacterium UBA2632 | reverse complement strand
GCGAAATATCCCTTGCGATATTATTTATCAGGATATTGGTTGGACGCAATATTTGCAGGATTTTGATTGGCGTGAAGAAAATTACAAAAACCCTCAACAAATGCTTTCTACATTAAATCAACAGGGTTTTAAAATGATACTTTCACAAGACCCTGTAATTTCTCAAGCTAATAAGAAACAATGGAAAGAAGCTGATAAATTAAGTTATTTCGTTAAAGATATTCGAACAAAAAAACCATATGATATGCCTTGGCCTTGGGGAGGTAATTGTGGTATAGTCGATTTTACAATTCCCG
>DENY01000113.1 GCA_002359825.1 Bacteroidales bacterium UBA2632 | reverse complement strand
TCCTGTAGCCCACAAATTACGTTTTCCAACTCCTTGGAAAAAGACATCAACATCGAAACCTTTCCAGGATGCTCCTGCTCTGAAACCATATTGATAACGAGGTGTAGTGTTACCAATAACTGCTCTATCTCCAGGAACCCCAATTGTATTAGCTCCAAAATCAATGACACCATCTCCGTTGAGATCTGCAAATTTCACATCGCCTGGGCTAAACTTGAAGGTGCCCGACTCAAGAATATACTGATTGGCGACTCCTGGAGCCATTGTGTTTTTTAACTGTCCGTTTTCAAGTTCGGTTTGTTTTATTTTATCACCTTCCCAAACAAAGTCTTCTTTCTGAAGAAGACCATCGGATTTATATCCCCAAATATCTCCTAATATTTTACCCTCATAATACGCTGAAGAAATCAATGGATCTTTTGCAGAGGCAAATTTGGTAATCTCGGTTGAATAATCTGTAAACTGACCAGACACAAATAAGCGCAATCCATTGTTAAATATATGATTGTATGTAAGAGCAAGTTCAATACCTGTTGTAGATAACTCTCCAAAGTTTCTTCTTGGTGCACCAATTCCAACTGTAGATGGAACTGTTTCACCTGAGGTAAGCATATCCACTGTTTTACGTTTATACCAATCGAAGTTTACTGTGAGTGCTTCGTTAAAGAAACCTGCATCCGCCCCAATATCAAGTGTACTTACACTTTCCCATGTTAAGTTTGGATCAACCAAAGTTGGCCCTGCACTGATATAGGGCACAAAATTGCCATTTACTAACCAGTAGTTGGCAACTGAAGATGGTGTAAATGCAGTCAATGTAGAAATAAAAGAGTTGAGCGGTACATCCTGATTACCTACAGTACCCCAGGTACCTCTCACTTTCAAAGAGCTGAGTGCTGGTTTTAAAGATTCCATAAAAACTTCTTCACTTATACGCCATCCAGCAGAAGCTGATGGGAAAAAGCCCCAGCGTTTGTCTTCACCAAAACGAGAAGAGCCATCCCGTCTTCCATTGATTTCAAAAAGATATCTATCCATTAAAACATAGTTTAAACGACCAAAAAAACCAGCCACTGACCACCATGAGTGATTTGAACTAGCAAGCTGATCGCCACCAGCCAAATTTACTTCACCTTTATCGAAATCGTAAACACCATTGCGTCTAGCACTTATCCAAATATATTCTGCATCTTCGATATTAGTACCTGCAGTTACTTTAAACGCATGCTGATTGAACGTTCTGTCATAAGTTAAATATGAATTGTATGTATTGCGAATATTCTTTGAAGATGTATATCTAGCATAGTCGTATGTTGCGGTAGTTAAAGTACCATATAAATCATCAAGTGCTCCAGGACTCCATTGGTTAATACCCTTTACATATCCACCCACAGTATGTTCGGTGGTAAATGTTTGAGCATAAGTATAATCAAAATCGGCTTTCAAACCTTTGGCAATATTTAAGGTCGCTCCCACTGTATAACGGCTATAATAATCATCATTTTCAATTGGGCGNNTAAATTCATTGCCTTTATATGTTCCGTAAGGATATACTTGATGCCAACGATACAAGTAATAGATAGGCTGATGAGTTGCAGACTGATAATAAAAGGGTGACTCTTCTTGCGTCTTAGAATACATATATCTTGCACGAATAGTCAACCAGTCTTTCACATCTGTGCTGAGAAATCCAGACAGGTTATATCTTTTATAAAAATCATCAAATAGTTTAAGTACTCCTTCTTGATTCATATATGCTGCTGAGATGTTGTATTGCGTTTTTGCAGTGCCTCCCTTGACACTTATATTGTGATTTTGTTGTGGTGTCCAGTTCTTGTAATAGATATCATAGATATCCCATGGACGATAATAATAATGACCTCCACCTGGTCGTTTATCAAAATCCCTACCTTCCACCATTTCGCGTCCCAACTCTTTGCCATCACCATAAGTGTCTATCCATTCTTTCACTTTTTGTATAACTTCAGCATTGTAATAGTATCCAACTTGACCAACTTCCTCAAGAGGAATTTCTCTTAATGTATTTCTCTGATCTAATGAATACTGTAAATTGAGATCGGCTCTAGTGTGTCGAGGAACTTTTGTAGGTGTGGACCAAGAAAGATTACTTGAAACTGACACTGAGGGTTTAGCATCTTTTGCACCTTTCTTTGTTGTAATCAGAATTGCTCCNNCACGAGCTCCATAAATTGCAGTTGTAGAAGCATCTTTAAGAGTAGAAATACTTTCTATTTCTTCAGGGTTGACATAAGAGAGACTTGGCACTTCAACGTTGCCAACCATAATTAAAGGATTTCCACCACCACCACCAATAGTACTTATATTTCCTCTAATTTTAATGGTAGGGTTTCCTCCCAGTTTTCCAGAAGTTGTTGTAACAATTAATCCAGGAGTAGATCCTTGCAAAGCTCTACCAACGTCAGAAATGGGACGGGATTCTAATGTTTTCTCAACATTTACAGAAGAGACTGCACCTGTTAAATGCTCTTTACGTTGGGTACCCCAACCCACCACTACCAACTCTCGCAATAATTCTGTGTCAGTGATGAGTGTAATAGTCAATACAGGTTGCACAGCCACTTCTTGTGTCGTCATACCAACGTATGATATAACCAAAGTATTGGAACCTGCCGGTACATTCAACGTAAATGTTCCATCAACATCTGACACAGTTCCTATCATCGTACCTTTCACCTGAATGGATGCGCCAATAACTGTTTCACCTGTGTCGTCAAACACACTACCCACAAC
>DENY01000021.1:24888-26329 GCA_002359825.1 Bacteroidales bacterium UBA2632 | reverse complement strand
GCTCTCAGCGGAGAGAGAGGGATTCGAACCCCCGGAAGCTCACACTTCAACGGTTTTCAAGACCGCCGCGATCGACCACTCTGCCATCTCTCCTTGGTCTCTCTTTCAAAAGCTGCGCAAAGATAGAATTATTTTTTTGAATAAAAAAGAAAAGCATATCATAAATGAAGAATTGTTTTAATAATTTGTGGCTGCTCCCAAATTAAAACAAGAAATTAATCTTATCTTTGTTGAAACAATGATTTATATTATATAACTATATATGCTATTTACAGAACTCCCCTTATGCGATGAAGTGTTGGATGGCCTGAATGCCATGAACTTTAAAGAAGCAACCCCAGTGCAAGAGCAAACTATTCCGCTTATTTTGCAGAAAAAAGATATTATTGCTTGCGCTCAAACTGGTACTGGCAAAACAGCTGCTTTTCTATTGCCACTTATACACAACTTGCAATCTGAATCGCACGAACCCAACAAAGTAAATGCAATTATTATGGCACCCACGCGTGAGTTGGCCCAACAGATTGACCAACAAATGGAGGGATTTTCTTATTATTCTCCATTTTCATCAGTTGCAGGATATGGTGGAAGCGACGGAGAGGCTTGGTCCACACAAAAGCAAGGACTATTGAAAGGTGCCGATGTGGTAATTGCAACACCAGGTAGGTTGTTGTCGCACATCAATTTGTATGATATCGATTTTTCGGGAGTTAAGTATCTGATTCTTGACGAAGCAGACAGGATGTTGGACATGGGTTTCTATGACGACATTATGAAAATTGTGAAGTTACTACCCAAGACAAGACAAACACTTTTGTTTTCTGCTACAATGCCACCCAAAATTCAAACATTGGCAAAAACCATCTTAAATAATCCAGAGGAAATTCAAATTTCGGTTTCACGACCACCCGATACCATTATGCAGTCGGCTTATATATGTCACGAAAACCAAAAGACAGCAATCATCCGCCAATTATTTTCAAAAAAGAAACCCAATAAAGTAATTTTGTTTGCTGGATCTAAGATAAAAGTGAAAGAGGTAACTCAAGTTCTTAAACGAATGGGTGTTTCGGTTGACGAGATGCACTCTGATCTCAGTCAAGAGCAACGAGAGAGCGTGATGCATGAGTTTAAAAACGATAGGGTGAGTCTGTTAGTGGCAACAGACATTGTGGCGCGAGGCATCGATATTGATGATATATCACTCATCGTTAACTATGATGTGCCTCGCGATGCCGAAGACTATGTGCACAGAATTGGTCGAACAGCACGTGCAGGTGAACATGGAATGGCCATTACACTGGTATCTCCTGACGAGCAATATAAATTTAAGCAAATAGAAGATTTTCTTGAAAAATCAATCTTTAAAATACCAATTCCTGCTGAACTAGGAGAAGCACCTGAATATAACCCTGCTGAACAAAGGAGAAAACCATTTGGT
>DENY01000021.1:22266-24826 GCA_002359825.1 Bacteroidales bacterium UBA2632 | reverse complement strand
ACGACTAAATCTGTTTTTATTTTTCCCTAAAGAATATATTAATAGGAGTGCCTGTAAAATTCCATTTCTCACGCATTCTATTTTCAATAAAGCGTTTGTAAGGCTCTTTAATGTATTGTGGCAAGTTGCAGAAAAATACAAATGAGGGCACCTGTGTATCACGCAACTGTGTAATATATTTCACTTTAATATATTTCCCCTTGTTTGAAGGTGGTGGAGTAGCATCAATTACAGGCAGCATCTCTTCGTTGAGAATACTGGTAGATATTCTAGTTTTCTTGTTCACATATACCTCCTTGGCTACATCCATCAGTTTCAGAATACGTTGTTTGGTTGTTGCCGATCCAAATAAAATAGGGAAATCAGTAAATGGAGCTAAACGAAAGCGAATGGTTTTTTCAAAAAACTTCATCGACTCGTTGCTCTTGTCTTCCACTGTGTCCCATTTGTTTACAAAAACAACTAAGCCTTTTCTGTTCTTTTGAATCAACGAGAAGATATTAAGGTCTTGACTTTCTATGCCTCGTGTTGCATCAAGCATCAGAATACACACATCAGCTTCTTCAATTACACGAATGGAACGAATGACAGAATAGTATTCTAAATCTTCATCCACCTTCCCTTTCTTACGTATTCCGGCTGTATCGATGAGATAAAAATTCATACCAAACTTAGTGTAATGAGTATGAATGGAATCGCGTGTTGTGCCAGGGATATTGGTTACAATGTTTCTATCTTCGTCTAAAAGTGAATTTACTAAAGAAGATTTCCCTGCATTGGGACGACCAACTACTGCAAACTTGGGAGTATCACTATCTAACTCTTCTACTTCTTTTTCTCTATTAAGTTTGGTAACTAAATGATCGAGTAGATCTCCTGTACCCAAGCCATTGATAGATGATACATTGAATGGATCGCCCAAGCCAAGGGAGTAAAACTCTGCCGCCTGATATCCAATCTTATGCGTATCAGACTTGTTGGCTACAACTACCACAGGTTTACCTGAACGGCGGAGCAATTGAGCAGCTACAGAATCTAAGTCAGTCAAACCGCTCATTACATCAACAACCAAGAGAATAACATCTGCTTCTTCGATAGCAATTTTCACTTGTTTGTTTATTTCATCCTCCAGAATATCATCTGAATTTACAATCCATCCTCCGGTGTCAACCAAGGAAAACTCTAAACCGTTCCAGGTAACTTTACCATAAAGTCTATCGCGTGTGGTGCCAGCAATATCTGTAACAATTGCTTGACGGCTTTGTGTAAGCCTATTAAATAATGTGGATTTTCCCGTGTTCGGACGTCCAACTATTGCTACTAAATTATTCATAATTTATTTTTGCTTTAAGCTTAATGCATTTTGGCATTAAACTTTAATTCTATTGTTCTTGTTGTTATGTTGGTAAAATTATAGGAGCAAAAACGACATAACTTCATTTTTTCCAAAACGATATTAATAAGTATTTAATTGATATTTCAACGATGATGAGTAGAAATTAAAAACAAATATTATTTACTATCAATCTATTCGATATCCATAGGAACGGAGTATATTGTCGCGATCACGCCAATCTTTTTCTACTTTCACATACAGCTCAATAAAAACTTTCTTGCCAAAAAACTTTTCAATATCCTTTCTTGCCATCGTGCCCAGCTTCTTCAGTGCTTTACCTTGATGACCTATGATGATGCCTTTTTGAGAATCACGCTCAACCATGATGAGTGCACGGATGCGAATCAGTTTTGCTTCGTCTTTAAACTCTTCTACTACTACTTCAATTGAATATGGAATTTCTTTTTGATAGTATAACAGTGCTTTTTCACGAATAATTTCTGTCACGAAAAAACGTGCAGGTTTATCAGTTAGAGCATCTTTCTCAAAGTAAGGAGGTGAAACAGGTATTAAATCAATAATCCTTCTCTTAATCAAATCGACACTGAAATTGTTGAGTGCTGAAATGGGGTAAATCTCTGCCTTTGGCAATATCAAAGTCCATTCCATCACCAATTCTTCTAACTTCTCTTGTGTTGTAAGGTCAATCTTGTTTATTAATAACAAAATTGGTTGATCCAATTTTTGAACCTTGGCAATGAAATCGTCATTCTTGTCAAATGTTTCAACAACATCTGTCATGTAGAGCAACACATCAGCATCTTCAAGTGCAGACAAAGAAAAGTTGAGCATTTGCTCCTGCAATTTATAATTGGGACGCAACACACCAGGAGTGTCCGAATATACTATTTGATATTCGGGTGTGTTCACAATGCCCATAATACGATGACGCGTGGTTTGTGCTTTGGAGGTGATAATAGATATCTTCTCTCCTACCAATAGATTCATGAGTGTGGACTTGCCCACATTGGGGTTTCCTACAATATTCACAAATCCTGAACGATGTTTATTTTCTTCCATGTACTTTTCTTTCTGTAATTTAGCTACAAATATAACTAAAAATAAGCGTGATAATTGAATACTACACATAGTCTTTGAAAGAAAATGTATAATATTGGGTTTTCGACATACTTAACCCGATTAATTCACGTTTTTAGCTTTGTG
>DENY01000021.1:16678-22197 GCA_002359825.1 Bacteroidales bacterium UBA2632 | reverse complement strand
ATGATAAAAGTCTATTCTGCTTGTTCTCCGTCGTATCCCCACTTAAGATAAACCGATCCCCAACTAAAACCTGCTCCAAAAGCTGCAAGAATTATGTTGTCTCCTTTTTTCAGTGATTTCTCCCATTCCCACAAACACAATGGAATAGTCGCTGCACTAGTATTACCATACTTTTGAATATTGACCATCACTTTTTCTTTTGGAATAGATAGTCTATTTTGTGCTGCATCTATGATGCGCTTGTTTGCTTGATGTGGAACAAACCAATCGATATCGTCGATAGATAGATTGTTTTTTTGTACAATTTCCTCAGAAATATCAGCCATAGAAGACACTGCATATTTAAAAACAACTTTGCCTTCTTGATGAACAGCGTGCTCTTTCTTGTCTATTGTTTCGTGCGTTGCTGGGTGCTTTGAACCTCCAGCTTTCATTTGCAAATAAGAATACCCCACTCCATCAGTACGTAAAATTGCATCTATTATACCAAGATTCTCTTCCGTGGGTTCTAACAGAACAGCCCCGGCTGCATCTCCAAACAATGGAGCAGTATTTCTATCCGAGTAATTGGTTACTGATGACATTTTGTCTCCTGCAACCAGAACTATTTTTTTATACTTATTGCTTTTTATAAAACTAGATGCCATTTCGAGTCCGAATATAAAACCGGAACAAGCTGCTTGCATGTCAAAACAAAAAGCGTTTTTTATATTGTTCGACTCTGCCACCATTGATGCAGCTGAAGGGAACATATGATCGGGAGTAGATGTAGCGAAAATTAATACATCAATCTCTTCAGGTTTTGTATTTGTTTTTTCGAGAAGCTTAGCAACTGCTTTAGAGCCCATATACGATACTCCCTTGCCTTTGCCTTTTAGTATGCGTCGCTCCTTAATGCCCACTCGTGTAGTTATCCACTCATCAGAGGTATCTACAAGTTTTGATATATCTTCGTTTGTAAGAATATCCTCAGGAACATAGGCTGCTATTCCAGTAATTACAGCATTTAGTTCTTTCATCTAAAAGTTTGAATTAATAATAAAAATCCCTGAAAAAGAAAATAATTTATTTTTCAGGGTTATTTTATGTGTTTGCAAATACAAAGTTAGTAATGTCTTATACTATCTCTTTTTCGATTGCTAATTTACCTCTGTAATAACCACACTCGTTGCACACTGTATGATATACGTGCCATGCACCACAATTTCCACAAATAGCCAATGTAGGCATCTCTGCTTTGTCGTGGGTTCTTCTTTTTCGTGTTCTTTGTTTCGATTGTCTTCTCTTTGGATGTGCCATTTTATATTATAATTTTTAGCGTTTTATATTTATATTCTATTATACTTATATAGTATAGTTACTTCAATTTTTTCAATTCATCCCAACGTGGGTCGGTCTCTTCAGATGGGTCATCTATCAAATCAATATCATCCCCCAAATCCTCATCAGAGATGTCATCAACATCATCGTCATCATCATCTCCATCGTCAGAAATATCTACTGCCTGATGTTTACGATATTTTTTTGTCATGCCTCTGTTACATTTCCCCATTTCATGTACATGCTTAATGGGAATATCGAGAACAATAAATTCGTATAAATACCATGCAATATTGATAGCTCCTTCTGCTTCAGGAATAATCACTATCTCATCACTCTCTTCAGAGTATTCTAAACCAAGTTTTACAATCAACCGATTGTGCGTATCAATTTCTTGGTTCATTTCGTCTAAACATCTGTCGCATGGAATTTGAATTGTACCAACTAATTGGAAATTTAATTCATATGCGCCAACTGTTCTTCTGACGGTGAGCTCTACTTTAACATTACCCTTACGAACATCTTCGTGGTCGATTGCATCAAAGAACTTCTTGTCTAACTCGTAAGAGTAAGTATTGACTCCTTGAGGAAGGTTTATTAAATCTATTTTATACTGACTAAATTTGCTCACAGTTATTGTTTATAATAAAGCGCCGCAAAGATACTATTTATTTCTTTACGGGCTTTCATTTTTGATTATTTATTTATGAATGTAAGACTTAATGCATCTTTTTCAGCTGCCGATTCAGCTCTTAGCTGCTGCTTTTGAAACTATTTGCTGCATTTTATCAAAATTGTCCTCCATACTTGTCAACAATTTAAATTGAGCTAACGTACGTTCCAAGTTGTGCTCTTTGTGTTTTGTTTTATAGTATGTATCACCATTTAAATAATCGGTCAAGAAACGAACAGTTTGCATATATGTTAGCAATTTTGCTCCAAATGCAAGATTATCTATTTCTACTTTGGTCAAAAAAGAAGCTGCATTTTCTAAATACCCTTTTGTATATCCTTCAAAAATATCCAAATCAATTGACACATTGTCTAAGTTGGTATCGTCTTCTTCTCCAGTGTTAGCACCTGTACGCATAAAATCTCCGAAATCAGAAAGCACGTATCCTGGCATAACAGTATCTAAATCGACAACACACAAAACTTGGTCGTTTGAATCGAATAAAATATTATTTACTTTAGTATCGCAATGGTTGGTTCGTTTGGGGAGTTTTCCTTCGCGATGCAATCTTTCGGGCTCAGTCATCTCTTCCCCACGAGCTTCAATCTCTTTCACCAAATCACTCACTTTAGACAATCTACCAGCTTTGTCATTCTTGACAGCTTCTTTAAATTCCTCTAAACGAAACTCCATATTATGAAAATTTGGAATGGTTTCGAATAATGGATCACCTGGAAGATCGGCCAACATTTTTTGAAATTCTCCAAAAGCTAAACCAGCTCTATAAGCTAACTCTGGGTTGATTGTATCGTAACTTTTGCTATCACTTACAAAGTGCATCAAGCGCCAGTAGCTACCCTCTTCATCTTTATGATATAGTTTTCCATCGTGTGCAGGTATAAAAGAAAGCACTTTACGATCGACCTCTGAAACTTTATTCTCATTAAGTTTGCCTCGAATGTGTGATGTAACACGTTGGATATTGCTTTGCAAATGATCAACGTTTTTAAAAACGTCATGATTTATACGTTGGAGTACATACTCGTTGTCACCACTTTTCACTTTATAAGAATCATTAATATGACCCGCACCGAGTGGCTTTACTTCAGTTGCATCATTTTTTTCTACAAACTGAAAAACTATTTCTTTTAATTTGTCGCTGTTTTGCATCGTAACTTTTGTTGATATTAATATTATTGTGTAGTTGTTTGTTTCTGCTTTAAAGATTTGGATTAATCTTCAAAACATATTGACTTAGCATGTATTTAGTGTTAAAAAATAGAAGAAAACTATTCAAACGTAAGTTCTCCAAAGAATTGGGGCACATGAAAATCAGGCTTTGGCAAATCGATAGGATTCCAGCTAATAAAATGTGGTTCATTGGTTTCGTCTCCACATTTATAGAAGTTTGCTCCAATAGTTTGTTGCGACAATTTCTCGTCTTGGGAGAAACCAATGGCATTCTTAGGAATTTCGACATACAATGTCCAATCGCTCAACTGTCTATTAGATTTATAAATATGTCTGATGGTAGTAAATCTCTTGATAGAAGACATCAATTCTTCTGAAAACTTCTCTGATGAATTGCGTGTCTCATGTTTTGAAGCAAGCAATACTCCATGAACATTGAACTCGAAGTTACGGTATGTTTTTTCGCCTTTTCGTTGCATAAAAAACTCCACACAACTATCTTCCCACACTGACATGAAATCTTTTGTATTAAAGGCGCGCAACTCTTCACCCTCCACTTGATAATAGAGATATATTTTTTGATTGTCGTGGGCAATGTGAACAGATACAGGCAATGTTTTAGGAAACTCGTTGGGCCAATTCACTTTGTCAATAGATAAATGTAGTCCAGCTTCGTTCAATAGCTTTATTTTATCGAAAACAGTCTCATACTGAGAGATGTTTTGCTTTGGAATTAGTAGTGTGTTCATGTTTTTTGTTTTTATGTTCAGAATAATTACTCAAAGATATTGTTTTTTGTCTAATGTGCAAAAAGAATCAATACAACTAACCCTGAATAATCAACACAAATGGATTCTCTTTCTCTTGATGGTCTACTGCTAAAAAAAACATGCATTTCATGTCCTGATATTTCTTTCAAAACATTTTGTATGCCTACAAAATGTTGAAAACAGTAGTAACTTGCATCCACCACCTACAAAATGTTTGAAAACAGATTATTTTCATTTTGTTGACCTATATCGTCCAATTTTTGCTCTGAAAATCAAATTTCTTATGTAGAATTCCCATTTCATCAGTGAAATCATCCATCTTAGATCGTTTTTTATACTTACACGGCTTTTTCCCACTATATCTGTTCAAAAAAACATCTTTTTGGCGATTCAAAACACTTCTACAGCAGTAGATTGCATTTTCAACAGATGAAAGTCAAATCTACCAGCGTAGATTGAATCTTTAAGAATGCGAAAATCTTTTTATTCGATCATTCAGTTCCTTTTCTTTCAAAAGATTCTCCAACGATATATGCATGCGATATCTCCAATAATGCTCAGAATTGGAAGGATCATTTATACGCTCATCTTGCGGATTACTGCGTCTCAGATTCTCATCTATAGACATCCAATCTTGCCACGGCAAAATTGACCACATTGAGTGTGATGATAAATGTTGCTTTATTATTTGCTCACAAATTTCAGCAGTACATTCCTCAGGAGCTTCTCCCTCTCTCTCAAGAATATTGTTGTAATAGTATTGTGTGTTTTCTCTGTTCTCCAACCACCACCCTCTAATGGTTGACATATCATGAGTTGATGTAGTATTTACTGACAGATAGGGCAAATTATTTAAATCTGAAAATAGAGTATTGCTTTGTTTAGGCATGCGTTGAATTTCGAGACTCAAGATTTGCAACTCATTCATTACCCAATCAACACAATCTGGCACCATGCCCAAATCCTCTCCACATACAAGCATTGAAGTAGCAGAAATCAACTGTGGCAATTTGCGCATTGCTTGATCATACCAAAACGAGTTATGACGGATATAAAAGAATTCATTATAAATACGATTGTAGGTTTCTTTTTGATGGTTATTAAGATGTTTATATGAGTTAGTTTGTTGAGCAGTAATACGTGGGTGAAAATGACCTGAATTATAGGAATCGGGAAGAAACAAAACCTCTGCACACAAAGCAAACAAGCCGTTGCGCAAGACATTGCTTTTATTGTCATTCATATTTGCAAAGAGTTGACTTACTTTCCGCTGTGTATCACAAAATGGCTTTAGTTGAAATCGTTGCCATGACAAGGTATCGAGATAGTTGGCAGTAGCTTCTTCCGTGTATTCACCAAACACTTCATATAACATACTCTCATGAATATAAGGTTGCGCCATTCTCTCTTCGTCGAATGGAAAATCCCATTGGTAAAGCTCATCTATAGAGAAAGGTAGTGCAGGACTAAAATGTCCCAAAAGTGCCTGCACATGCTCGTATGGCATTTCCCAAATACGGAAAAAACCTAAAATGTGATCGATACGATAGGCATCGAAATAATCT
>DENY01000021.1:9564-16644 GCA_002359825.1 Bacteroidales bacterium UBA2632 | reverse complement strand
ACCAATCAAAATTGTCTTTCTCCATCTCCTCCCAATTATAAGTTGGGAAACCCCAGTTTTGTCCTACAACCGAAAAGTCATCGGGCGGGGCACCCGTTTCCATATCCATATTAAATAGATGTGGCTGGGTCCAAGCTTCTACACTATGTCTATTAATACCGATAGGTATATCACCCTTTAATGCTATACCTTTACTTTTTGCATAATCTTTTGATTCGATAAGCTGAGTGTGTGCTATGTATTGAACATAAGCGTAAAAGTCTGTTTCCTCTTTAGCGTGTTCATCTTTTGAAAGCATACGTTCCAAATCGTTGCGCTGATAAACAGAGTTTACATCCCATTTACTAAAGTCGGATGTTTTATAACTATCTCGGAAGAAACAAAACCATGTGTAAGGAAACAACCAATGTTCATTTTTTTCATAAAAACTAAGATACTCATCCGAATGCAGTATTTTCTCGCCCTCCTCATAAAACAACTCTCTTAGGAAGGCATATTTCAAAGCATACACTTTTTCATAATCTATATCCGTGAGTGCATTTAATTCCTTTGCTTGAGTGTTAAAGCTTTTAAGTTTTAACTGATTGCAAAGTGTGTAATTATTAATGGAAATATAGATCGGATTTAATGCAAATATCGAAATTGTATTGTAGGGATAAGAGTCGGTCCAGCTTCCTGTCGCGTTAGTATCATTGATTGGTAGAATCTGTATCATGTTTTGACCTGTCTTTTCTGCCCAATCAACCATTAACTTTAAATCAAGAAAATCGCCAATTCCTGCACTGTTTTCAGATCTGAGTGAAAAAAGAGGAATAGCCACCCCATTACCTTTCCATTGAAAAGAGGAGTAATTGTAGGGGATTCCCATTTCAATGTTTACAGTTTTCTTATTTTTCGATGCATTATGAATGCTAAGCACTCTGTTCTCACCTTCCTCCCAATGAACTTTTGAAAAATCAAAATCATCGACAATCACAAATTTGTATTGACTGTCAGATGAGAGGTTATCCACGTTTAGCTCAACTTGCCATTCTCCAAAACGAACAAGTTTCAAAGGCAATGCCTTTTGTAAATCCCAATTTCCCAATCCATCACCTTGGCCTGTGATAACAACATGTTCATTTCTTTTTACGAATGGACATAAGACATTCAGAATGATACTTTTGTCAAACTTGGGAGGTGTATACGGTTGTAAAGGTTGTTTAAATACACACTCTTTGAATACAGCTGTAAAAAGATAGCTATGAGGTGATTTTTCTTTCCAGTGGTCATTGATANNCCAAGGTCATTGATAATATACTCTCTGTTAGCAGAAAGCATCACCAAGCGATTTGGATATTCTTCTTTGGTTGCAGTGCAACCATCCTTCCGTACAAAATAGAAATATTCAAGCGATTGGTTTTCGATTATGTTCAGTTGCATTTCTCCGTACCAATCGATTCCATTATCTGAAGAAAGCACCAGTGCATTTTCTTCAGTTAAATTCCCTAACGGAGGTACTGAGCCTGCAATACAAAGTTCTTCACCCCATTGAGTTTTATACTCTATCTTAAATTGTACATTGGTCATACACGCATTTTCTAATCTTTTTTCTCTTATACAAAAAGAAGTATTAGAATTTGAGCTGTTATCACTCTCAAAAACATCGTCAATGGATATACAGTGGCATAACTTACTGCTGGCATATCATTTCCCGCTGTTGCATTTGCAAATGATAAGGCTGGTGGATCAGTCATACTCCCTGATATTAATCCCATTAGGGTAAAATAATTAATTTTAAACACCAAGCGTCCTATCGTGCCTACAATCATTAATGGAAGAATAGTGATGATTGCTCCATATCCTATCCAAACATAACCTCCACCAACAATTGTTTGAACAAAATCTTTGCCTGCTTCTAAACCAACACAAGCTAAGAAGAGAGCAATGCCTATTTCACGGAGCATTAAATTGGCACTCATGGTGGTATAGGTCACAAGTTTATAGCGAGGTCCAAACTTACTTACTAAAATAGAAACAATCAGCGGGCCACCTGCCAGCCCCAACTTTACCGGTTGCGGTATTCCTGGAATCATAAAAGGAATGCTACCCAATAGCATACCTAAAGCAATTCCAATAAAAATGGATATCAAGTTGGGTTCACGCAATCGTTTAAGTGAGTTACCAAGGAGTTTTTCAATATTTGATATTGAACTTTCAGACCCAACAACGGTCAATCTATCACCCAATTGAAGTTGCAATTTTGGATCACCTACTAAATCTAATCCTGCACGGTTTACACGTGTTATATTTATTCCATAATGAGTTCTGAATTTAAGATTTCCTATTGTTTTACCATTAATTTCGGGTTTAGTAATAATTATTCGACGCGAAATTAATTCAGCATCTAACTTTGCCCAATCTTTTTGATTCATCTCAATTAGATTTCCTAATAATGCTTCTATTGTGTTTATGCTCTGAAGATTTGAAACAACAAGCACTTTATCTCCCTCGTTAAGAAGAGTTTCTGGATGTGCAATTTCTAATGTGCCGTCTTTTATATGCTGAACACGAGAAATAACAAACTCTTTATCAATTAGTGCTTTGGCAGCAGAAATAGTTTTACCAAATACAGCTGGATTATTTATAACCAAACTAAACATTTGAGCTTCTGTTAATTTAGAAGTATCTAAGTTATCTAGTTCTTCAATTTCTTTCTCGAAATTAATTTTAAAAATGTATCGAAACAATATTAAAGACAATATCATACCTACAACGCCTAATGGATAAGCAACTGCATATCCCNNGTCCCATAGATATTGTGGGGTCGGCAGCGCCAGTAACATCTAAGAAAGTTTGTTGTGCTGCACCCAATCCGGGGGTATTGGTTACGGCTCCCGAAAGTATACCAACCATTGTAGAAATAGGCAAATTGGTCACTAAATGAATGACATAAGTAGTGATAACCCCCAAAAACACAATAGAGGCAGCTAACATATTGAGTGTAAATCCTCCTTTCTTGAACGAAGAGAAAAAACTAGGACCTACCTGCATCCCTATAGAGTAGATAAACAAGATAAGCCCAAATTCTTTAACGAAGTGAAGAATAGTGGGATCTATGTTGAGCCCAAAATGACCAAATGCAATACCTACAAACAGTATCCATGTGATGCCAAGAGACACTCCAAAAATTTTTATTTTACCTAACGCAATCCCAATAGAAATCACTAACGCAAAGACGAACATAGAATGTGCAATTCCTGTTCCAAAAACTAACTCATTTAACCAATCCATGTGTTGAAACTCTTATCATAAGAGCCTTTTTTATAATTTAAATAACCTAAAATAATTATGTTGATGTGTCATGCAAAAGTAATACAATAAAAGCTGATAGAAAAATACAAATCAGTTTCCTTTTTATTTTTTGCCGCATACAATGGCAGTCCAGTTGTCTCTTTGTTCCAACTTCTGATAGACTAAACCATGTTTTTGGAGCTCAAGCTTTAATATAGGAACATCTTCTAAATAAAATCCGCTCATGATGAGTGTGGCCCCTCTATTCATAGCTTCAGAGTAGTGCATAATATTTTGCATTAGTATATTGCGATTGATATTGGCAAGAATAATGTCAAACTTTTCTTCTTTCACGAGATTTATTTCTCCCAATCGCACATCTACATTTGATATATCATTGAGCAATACGTTTTCTTTTGCATTTTGATATGCCCATTCATCAAAATCTATAGCAACAACATCAGAAGCACCCATCATAGAAGCTAAAATAGCCAGCACAGCCGTACCACATCCAATATCTAACACTGATTTGTTTTTCATATCGAGTTTCAATGTTTCTTGCATCATCAAATAGGTAGTTTGATGATGTCCTGTACCAAATGCCATTTTAGGATCAATTACAATTTCATAGTCATAGTGCTCTTCTACATTATGAAATGAACTTTTGACAAGGCACTTATTAGACACTACCAGCGGGCTGAAATAGTTTTCTTCCCATTTTTTGTTCCAATTTTCATCCTCCAATTCATTAAACCTGTATTCAATTTTTATGTCTGTCAATAGATGATTGACATCTACCGATAGTTGTTGAAAAAGTTCATCTATTTTTTGCTCGGAAAAACTCGATTGAGGTATGTAAGCATTTAAACCATCCTCGGTAGCAACAAAAGTCTCATAACCGATGTTGCCCAAATGGTAAGAAAGCATATCGGTTATATTTTCGTTGAAAGGATGCGTTGTCAGTGTCAGTTGAATATATTTCATAAATAAAGAATTTACTGCAAAAGTAATACATAATAATCAGATGTCTTCAAAATTCGATCTATTTAGTTGACTTTTTGTTTAGATGTGTTACAAATGGTTTTTTCTGAGTTTAGTAAGGCATAATATAATATATTTTGCTACTTTTATTTTTTTAAAATACAATCTGATGAAAAAATATTTCATATTCACCTTCCTTATTTTAGGATTTCTCAATCTTTCAGCCCAACATGTTGATGAAAAGCTAAGAGTTGACGAAATAATAAAAATAGGCATTGAACATCACGATGCCAGAGAATTTAAAAAAGCAATAGAGTCATATAATCAAGCACTTGAAATCGACCCAAACTCAATGATTGCGACTTANNGATTACAAAAACGCTTCAGAATATAGCTCCAAAGTTATTGACTCCGATAATAAAGAATTGCTTATCGGAGCTTACGGTGTCAAAAGTGAATCTCTTGCAGAAACAGGTAAAGTGGACAAAGCCATAGAGCTACTGGAAAGTGCATTAAGGAAATTAGGCAATGACTACTATTTGCACTTCAATTTAGCACTCAACTATTTTAAAAAAGGAGATTTAGATAAAACAATTTTTCACGTAGATAATGCACTTAATTTAGATAAGACTCAAAGCGGTGCCTATCTCTTATCTGCCTATGCTTTAAGCGACAAACAAAGATGGGTGCAAAGCATACTATCATTTCAAACATTCCTAATGATGGAACCCGATAGTCATCGCTCTAAAAATGCATTTGAAGAGATGTTACAAGAAATGCAACTAAAAGAAGTAACCGAAAAACCAGTAGAACGTTCTTTTATTCAAAAACAACTGGAAAGGAAGACAAGCAAAAACGATACTGTTGCATCAAATAAGAAAACCCCTGAATTTGGGATGTTCAATGGAGTAGACAGAGAACTTATTTACAAAGCAATAGAAGCTACCAAAGACTCTCTTAACACCGATGTTCGCAAGGATACACTCATAACAGATTCGACAAATACAACGCTCTACAATTCTTTTAAAGAAGTTACACGAACTATTTTCACCGTATTGAGTGAAGAGAACGACGGTACAAAAGAAGGTTTGATGTGGAGTTTCCACGTTCCTGTTATTACTGCTATTTTAAACTCTCCCTACTTCGATACATATTGTAGGTATATAAGTGTTGCCTATTTCCCAGAATCATTAGAATGGTGGGAAAACAACCAAGAATCTGCAGCTAAATTTGTTAGATGGTTTGAAAAAGGAGACGAAAATGAGTAGAATAACATTAAAAAACAGTATCTTTGCGCTGAATCGCAAGGTATGAAAACAAAACTCAACGAAGAAGACATATTAGAACTACTGCGTAACCCCGAAACGCAAAGGGAGGGTTTTGCTCAAGTGGTCGAAGAATATAGTGAAAGAATGTATTGGCAAATACGCAAAATGGTATATTCTCATGAAGACGCCAACGACATTCTTCAGGATGTCTTTATCAAAGCTTGGCTCAACATTGATAAATTTAGAGGTGATGCCAAACTTTCCACATGGTTGTACAAAATTGCCATTAACGAAAGCATTACTTTTATCAATAGATCAAAAGCAAAACTCAATTTATCTATCGATGACTCGGATTCATTCCTAATAAACCAATTAGAAGGTGACGAGTATTTTGATGGAGATAGCGCTCAACTTCTTCTTCAGAAAGCTGTAGTAAGTTTACCCGAAAAACAACGGCTTGTATTTCAAATGAAATACTTTGATGAATTGAAATATGATGAAATATCAGAAATGCTTGGCACATCAGTAGGAGGCTTAAAAGCGTCCTATCACCATGCCGTTAAAAAGGTGGAGAAGTTTTTAAAAGAATCTAATTAAACCTTTCAATTTTGATGGAGTCATATTTAAACATCAAAACAATCATCACCAATACATATAAAACAAGGAATAACCCCCTCTAGAAAAGTATGGAAACAAAAAAGCAAACATTAGAAGATATCGGCAACAAAGTTCCATTTAAGGTTCCGGAGAATTATTTTTCGCAATTGAATGAATCAATCATGGCTAATTTGCCTGAAAAGGAAACTCCCGTGATTAAACCAATAACATTGTGGGACAAATCTAAAACTTGGCTATATATGGCTGCCATGTTTTTGGGTCTGTTTTTCACAATAAAAGTTCTCACTACAAGCACACGACCTATATCATCTGAAAATAATACAGCTTCTACTTCTTTTTCTGAACAGAGATATTGGAATGATGTAGAAATTTCAGAAGAAGAATTCTTTGACTATATAGAAACTCAGTTTGTAGATGAAAATTACTACGATTTAGTTAATAATGAAGATTACTCGAATAGCTTATAATTTTTATGAAAAAAACATTCATCCTCATAACTCTATCATTAATTTATAATGTGATATTCATAAATGCGCAAAGCTCTGACAAATCATTAATGAATTTGCAACAGTTTGAGAAAAACAAACAAGAATTTATTATGAAAGAAGCTGCTTTGACGCAAGAAGAAGCTGATATGTTCTTCCCACTTAACAACGAGCTTCAGAAGAAAAAACTAGAACTACATCGCAAGCATCAGGAAGATATGAAACATACCAAAGAGGCAGTAAACATATCTGAAGAGGAATACAAACAACTGATTGACGAGAACATAAATCTGAAAATGAAAGAAGCTGAGCTGGATAAAGAATACTCCGAGAAATTTAATAAGCTCATGCCACCTCAAAAGTTATTTAAAGCTCAACAAGCTGAACGGGCCTTTATGCAAGAAGAATTACGAAAATTCAGAGAAGCCAAAAAGGACGGGAGAATATCTACAGGC
>DENY01000021.1:8241-9541 GCA_002359825.1 Bacteroidales bacterium UBA2632 | reverse complement strand
AAATGGTTGCATAAACAACTTTATTTATTTACCTTTGTCCACAACAAGATAAAAAATGCTCTCACCTGAAAATTTTAACAGGTGATTTTTTTATTATAAACAAAATTGACTTCATTGCATATAGCTAAATAAAATCACTCAATTCATATTATGAAACAATTAAAAGGACATATCTCACAAATTATTGGTCCGGTTGTAGATGTTAGTTTCGACCTTCCTGAGAATAACGGTACAGCATTACCCTCGATAAATGATGCACTTTCAATAACACGAGACGACGGAAGCCTCCTTATCTTAGAAGTGCAACAGCATATTGGTGAAAACGTAGTGAGGACAGTTGCTATGGACACCACAGATGGATTGAGACGTAAAATGACTGTAACGGCAAGTGGTAGTCCCATAAATATGCCATTTGGTACTCAAACAAGAGGTAGATTGCTCAATGTAACTGGAGATCCGATAGATGGGTTACGCCCGCTTAGTAAAGAGGGAGCTAATCCTATACATAGAGAACCACCCAAATTTGAAGATTTATCCACCACAACAGAAGTTTTATTCACGGGAATAAAGGTGATTGACTTAATTGAGCCTTATTCAAAAGGAGGTAAGATTGGGCTTTTTGGAGGTGCAGGTGTTGGCAAAACAGTTCTGATTCAAGAATTGATAAACAATATTGCTAAAGGACAAGGAGGATTTTCGGTTTTTGCGGGCGTTGGAGAACGTACACGTGAAGGAAACGACTTGCTACGCGAAATGATTGAGTCGGGCATTATTGACTATGGCGATGAATTCAAGAAAAGCATGGAAGAAGGACACTGGGATTTATCAAAAGTAGACTATGACGCAGTTGAGAAATCTCGTGCAACCCTCATTTTCGGACAAATGAATGAACCACCAGGAGCGCGTTCTTCGGTTGCTCTATCAGGACTAACCGTANNACGAATCATTCCGTGATATCAATACAGGAGAAAAAGCAGATATACTATTCTTTATAGACAATATATTCCGTTTTACACAAGCGGGTTCAGAAGTATCGGCGCTATTGGGGAGAATGCCCTCTGCAGTGGGATATCAACCAACGTTGGCTACCGAAATGGGAGCCATGCAAGAGCGCATTACCTCTACCAAGACAGGCTCTATCACATCTGTGCAGGCAGTATATGTGCCCGCCGATGACCTTACAGACCCTGCACCCGCAACTACTTTCTCGCATCTTGATGCTACAACAGTATTGAGTCGTAAAATCTCAGGATTGGGTATTTTCCCAGCGGTAGATCCTTTGGAATCGTCCTCTCGTAGT
>DENY01000021.1:3428-8223 GCA_002359825.1 Bacteroidales bacterium UBA2632 | reverse complement strand
CAAGAACATTATGATACAGCTCAACACGTAATACAAATACTGCAACGAAATAAAGAGTTGCAAGATATTATCTCTATTTTAGGAATGGAGGAATTGTCTGATGAAGACCGACTCACAGTGAGTCGTGCACGTAAAGTGCAACGTTTCCTTTCTCAGCCCTTTCACGTTGCAGAGCAGTTTACTGGCTTGCCAGGTGTGATGGTTCCTGTAGAAGAAACAATCAGAGGATTTAAGATGATATTGGAAGGTGAGTTAGATGCCTATCCAGAAATGGCATTCTTGAATGTGGGAACGATAGACGACGCAATTGCCAAAGGCAAAAGATTAATGGACGAAGCAAACAACTAAATCAACATTCAAATTGAATACGATCAAATTAGAAATATACACACCTACCGGAGTCATCTTTAATGGAGAGGTAACTTCTGTTACTTTACCTGGAACAAAGGGGTTATTTACCATTTTGTACAATCATGGTGCTATTATCTCTTCTTTGACAAAAGGGAAAATAAAATACACCGTGAACGAGGAGATTTCAACTATTGAAGTTTCGGGTGGCTTTGCCGAAGTGAAAAATAATGTGGTAACAGTTTGTTTAGAAACAATTATAAAATGAAAAAACTAAGACGGAAATTTATAATTATGCTTACAATCTTTATTGTAATTATAGGGTTTGGTTCTTGGCTTATTCTAATCCACTTTTTCCCATCCCTCGCATTTTATGACTACCCCATAATTCCTATTTTCTTTTTCACTGTAGGCATTGTCTCAATATACATACTCACAGGATTAAAAATTGACAAGCCCAATAAATTATTGAATACATTTATGCTCATTAGGGGGATAAAGATGCTCTTAGCTATTATTATGGCTACTATTTATTGGATACTTGATCGCACAGAGATAAGAAGTTTTGCTATTATGTTAGTTGCATTCTATCTTTGCTATCTATTTTTAGAAACATACATCTATATTAAAATTGAAACATGGCACAGAACAAATTCTTTTTCATTGAAATTAAAGAAAGAAAATTATGATGAAAAAGTTTAATCTGACATTATTATTTATTTTGTCTGTTTCTTTTCTGTTTTCAGATATTTCAGCACAAGAAACAATGAAGGATGCTTCACCCCAAGAGGTAGAAGAAAAGCTCGATATAAAAGGATTGATTTTAGAACATCTTGCCGATACATACGAGTGGCATCTTTTCACATGGAATGAAAAGTCATACACAATACATCTACCTGTTATACTATATAGCAAAACTTATGGATGGAATATTTTTTCATCTTCAAGATTGGAGGATGTAAGCTCTCTGGACAATCCATTCTATATAGCATCTCAAGGAGATTATGCAGGCAAGATTGTAGAACGAAATAGGCATGACGAAGAGGTTCGTCCTTTAGACTTATCTCTTACTAAGAATGCGGCATCTCTCTTAATTAGTTCACTCTTACTGGTTGTTATAATTTTAAACATAGCGAAGAGATACAAAAAAGATACGATGGAAGGACAGAAAGGCTTTACTGGAGCAATGGAGTTTTTAATACATAGCATGACTGAAGAAGTTATTAAACCTTCGATAGGAAAACAGTATAAAAAATATGCTCCCTACGTACTCACCCTATTCTTTTTCATTCTATTCAACAATCTATTGGGGTTAATCCCTATTTTCCCAGGTGGTGCAAATGTTACAGGAAACATTGCAGTAACAATGGTGCTTGCTCTCTTCACCTTTTTAGTGGTGAATTTTACAGGCTCAAAATCATATTACAAAGATTTATTTTGGCCCGATGTGCCTGTATTTCTTAAAGTCCCATTTCCACTCATGCAAATTATCGAAGTGGTAGGAACTGTCACTAAGCCATTTGCATTGATGATACGTCTCTTTGCAAACATTACGGCCGGTCACTCCATCNNNTTANGATTGACCAGCGTTGTTTTTGTGACAGTTAGCTTAGGCCCTGCAATAAATGGAGGGATGAGCATTGTTTCAGTGCTCTTCAATATATTCATTTTCTTCTTAGAAATATTAGTAGCTTTTATTCAAGCCTATATTTTTACAGTGCTCACCTCGGTGTTCATTGGCATGGCCAGAAACCCTGAGCCTGTGGAAAAACAAAAAACAATATCGAATTAAAATATACATCAAAATAATTAATCATTAAAATTAAAAACTATGTTACTATCAGTATTATTACAAGCCGCTGGGTCAGTAGACTATACTTCAGCCATTATTGCTTTGGGAATTGCATTAACAGTTATTGGTGCAGGATTAGGAATTTCTAAAATTGCTTCTACAGCAATGGAGAGCATGGCACGCCAACCAGAAGTTGCTCCAGACCTCCGCATGAGTATGATTATTGCTGCTGCACTTGACGAGGGTGTTGCGCTATTTGCTATTGTAGTTAGTGGTTTTATTCTTTAAAAAACAGTATATATGTCATCATCTTTGTTGACTCCAGATCCAGGATTAGTATTCTGGATGGTTATTGCATTTGGATTAGTGCTTTTCATTTTAGCCAAGTTTGGCTTTCCAGTCATTTTAGATAAGCTGGATAGTCGAAAGAAATTTATCGACGAATCATTAGTTGCTGCCAAACAAGCCTATGACAAACTGGANNAGAGCGATCGCAAATAATTTCTGATGCTGCAAAGCAGAGAGATTTGATTCTTGAGAAAGCCAAAGAGAAGGCAATAAAAGAAGCCAATCAGATTGTGAGCAATGCACGCCAACAAATCATACAGGAACGAGAAGAGGCTATCATTGCCATCAGAAGAGAGATAGCCGTTGTATCTGTAGATATTGCAGAAAAGGTTTTAAGAAAAAACCTACAAGAGAAAGAAGATCAAATGAGCATGATAGAGCGTCTTGTAGATGAGATAAATCTATCGTAAACGCATAGAAAATAGATGAACAGAGGATTAATATCGGTGAGATATGCTAAAGCATTGTTAGGGTTTGCAGAAAGCAAAAACATGGAAGACGAAATTTCTGAACAAGCTAAATTTCTTCAAGATGTTTTTAGTAAACTAACCACTCTACAAACAGCACTTCAAAACCCATTGATTTCAAAAGCAAATAAAAGAAATATCATATTCACAGCATGTGGCAATGATGTGTCTGATGCTTTCACCAAGTTTATCGATTTATTACTAACAAACGATAGAGAAGACCGTTTACAATATATCATGTTGCAGTATCAAGAGCTGTACAGAAAAAGCAAAAATATTATTCACGGCAAACTCATTACTGCAGTGGAAATTGATGATACTACAAAGAGTAAACTACTAAAATCTATAGAGCTGAAAGTGCAAGGAAAGCTGGAGGTCGAAAAGATTGTAGATCCTGGAATATTGGGTGGTTTTATCTTAGAGTTAGATTTTGTTCGTTGGAATGCCAGTTTGAGCAGACAATTGAACGATATTAAAAAACAGTACATCGAAAGAAACAGACGAATTATATAAACATTCAACTTTTCTGAAAAATAAAAAAATAGAATAATGTCGGATAATAAAATAAAGGTAAGTGAAGTATCAGATATCCTTCGTGCACAGTTAGAGGGAATAGATTCTGGAATTCAATTGGATGAAGTGGGCACCGTATTGCAAATAAGCGATGGTGTGGCACGTATATATGGTCTCAGGAATGCAGAGTCGAACGAATTGCTTGAGTTTGAAAACGGTATGCAAGCTATTGTGATGAATCTGGAAGTGGACAATATTGGTGCAGTTTTGCTGGGTCCTACTGACGAGATCAGAGAAAACGACATTGTTAGGAGAACTGGCAGAGTAGCCTCCATTTTTGTAAGTGAAGACATGTTGGGCCGTGTTATCAATCCACTGGGCGAACCACTGGATGGCCGTGGAAAGATAGGTGGAGAGATGTTTGAAATGCCATTTGAGAGAAAAGCTCCCGGGGTAATATACAGACAACCTGTGAACGAACCCCTGCAAACGGGTTTGAAATCTATTGACTCTATGATTCCCATAGGGCGAGGACAACGTGAATTAATCATTGGCGACCGCCAAACAGGTAAAACAACCATTGCCATTGATACAATCATCAATCAGCGAGCAAATTTCGAAGCGGGCGAACCTGTATTTTGTATCTATGTGGCCATTGGCCAAAAAGGTTCTACTGTGGCGGGCATTGTTGAAACATTGAGACAGCATCGTGCTATGGAATATACAGTGGTGGTAGCCGCCAATGCATCTGACCCTGCAGCACTGCAGTATTATGCTCCATTTGCTGGTGCTGCTATTGGTGAGTTTTTCAGAGACACAGGTCGCAATGCTTTGGTTATTTACGACGACCTTTCGAAACAAGCAGTAGCCTATCGCGAAGTATCGCTCATACTCAGACGCCCCTCGGGACGTGAAGCCTATCCAGGAGATATTTTCTATCTACACTCTCGTTTGCTGGAGCGTGCTGCTCGTATTATCAACCAGCAAGAAGTGGCAGAAAAGATGAATGATATCCCTCCCAGTCTCAGAGGCAAAATAATTGGTGGAGGCTCGCTCACTGCATTGCCCATCGTAGAGACTCAAGCAGGAGACGTGTCAGCATACATCCCCACCAACGTCATTTCGATTACCGATGGACAGATATTCTTAGACACCGAGCTGTTTAACCAGGGTAACAGACCTGCTATCGATGTGGGTATCTCCGTATCGCGTGTGGGAGGTAATGCTCAGATCAAACCAATGAAGAAAATTGCCGGGACACTCAAGATGGACCAAGCCCAATTTAATGAATTGGCAGCCTTTATGAAGTTTGGAGGAGATTTGGACA
>DENY01000021.1:2775-3369 GCA_002359825.1 Bacteroidales bacterium UBA2632 | reverse complement strand
ACAACAACAGCAACAACAACAACAACAAAATAATAAATGGCCTCTTTAAGAGAAATAAAAACAAAGATAAGCTCAGTAAAATCTACACAGCAGATAACCTCTGCTATGCAGATGGTATCGACCGTGAAGTTGGCTAAAGCCCAAAAAGTAACGGAGCGCTTTCGCCCCTATCAAGAAAAGATAAGTGAGCTATTGACAAACTTCTTGACCTCCGAAGAGAATGCATCTTCGGAGTTTGAAGAGAAGCGCGAGGTGAAGAGAGTTGCCATTGTTGTTTTCTCGGGAAATATGAGTTTGTGTGGTAGCTTCAACAATAATGTTATCAAAGAGTTTGCAAAGGTAACCAATGAACTCTCTCACTTGCCCCACGAGAATATAGAGGTGTATGCCATTGGCAAAAAAATTGCACAAGCCGTAAAGAAATTAGGATTCAAACCTACCCTTCAATCTGACGATTTGGCCAACATGCCCAACTATGAGGATACCGCAAAAATAGCCGATGAACTGATGAAAAAGTTCAAAGAAAAGAAGCTTGACAAAGTAATAGTGATATACCATCATTTTCGTAGTAAGGGTTCGCAAATACTAACACGC
>DENY01000021.1:2180-2760 GCA_002359825.1 Bacteroidales bacterium UBA2632 | reverse complement strand
GTTGAGCCCGATAAGAAAACAATTTTAGCGGAGTTAATCCCCCAGGTTGTTAAACTGAAAATATATTCCGCGCTACTCGAGTCGCACACCTCCGAACATGCTGCACGCTCTGTTGCTATGCAAGGCGCTACTGACAATGCTGACGACCTGTTGGAGGAACTATCACTTATCTACAACAAATCGAGACAGCAGAGCATCACCAATGAGTTGCTAGATATTATTGGGGCTACGTTTAAGTAGGGAGGTCTCAACTGTCCCAACTGTCTGAACCTTGATGTCCTCGATTTCCCTTGATTATCCTGATTATCCTGAACTGTATCACCCAGCACGCTGATCAACCCATCCTTTAATCATGGTTTAGAATTATTCTATTCAAACTGTCACTCTTTGTTTCTATTCAACACGCTAATCACCAACTGTTTCACTGTTTCCATTTCATCTGGCATACTCTTATAGCAATAATAAGCGTTAAGCTTGCGAGTGTGTCATTACTAATTATGGGTTGTTGCAGAGAATAAAAAAGCATTTTGTTTTCCTCTAAAAATTTCAGAAAGCAAGCTGCTGCTATTCGCTTATTACC
>DENY01000021.1:1734-2125 GCA_002359825.1 Bacteroidales bacterium UBA2632 | reverse complement strand
ATTGATGGCATATCCTTTAATCAAATAGTCTTTTATTACACGATTTGCCCATATTCTAAATTGAGTACCTTGTGGTGACTTTACTCTATAGCCAACAGAAATTATTACATCAAGATTATAGTGTTCAGTTTGGTAAGTTTTGCGACAACTGAACTTTTACTTAATTCACCTTCTGCAAACACATTATTAATATGCTTGCCAATTGTTTTAACATCGCGATTGAATAGCAGTGACATTTGCTGACGATTTACCCACACGCTTTCGTCTTGCAAGTGTACATCCAGCTTGATTGTACCATCAGTATTTTGGTAAATATGAATATCTTGTCTTTCTTTCATCAATTTTATTTTTTCTCGTTTTCTTCTCTTTCTAACTGTCTGAACCTTGATGC
>DENY01000021.1:0-1626 GCA_002359825.1 Bacteroidales bacterium UBA2632 | reverse complement strand
GCCCTGAGCGGAGTCGAAGGGATGATTAAGTACAACTACTCTTCACATCATGGCCATCCTCCAATCCTTTAATCATAGTTCAGACTATTCTCCACAATCCCAATCTCATTCTTCTATCATTCCACTTAAAGCCATAAATACAAACATATTTTTCGATAGATTAAAGCTATTTAGTATGAAACTGAGGTTATCGTTCAAAGTTGACTTTTGATATATTCACTTATTTCTTTAACTATTTGATTGATTGTTCATCCTACAAATTGTTGAAAACTTTTTTAAAACTCGGCAATTTAACATGCTCTTTTATTTTTTTATACGAATAATACTTTCTACTTTTGCAATCGAAAAAAATAACGTAACATATTATATGACAAATGTTTGCGTTGTTATATCTATGTTTATAAATCGAGGACATCTCATATCTAAAAGTGAATTATAATAACACGATTAACGAAAAACATAAATCATGAAATTAATCATGCANNAAATGTTGGCTATAATCTGAGATATAGTGCTGTTTATAAGCATTATAGATACACCACTATCAGATGCTTTAGAGATCCATAATCGCTCCATTCACTGATTTTAACATGATAAATTACCGAGTTATTTATTTATCTGAAATACACTGTATACATTTGCAATATGAAAAGCAATAATTTGAAATGTTTAATTAAAATATTGTATTAAGCCATGAGCAAACCAACAACCAAAATTAAAAGAATTATGATGCAATCTACTACCATGGATGGACTGGAGAATGTGCACAATCTGTACAAACTTCGGGTAAGACTGAAAGATGAAAAGGATTTGGATATGAAATATCACAAAACTATCAACGAAATTTTTAATACAATCAAAGAAGCTGGTTGGTCATTTGACTTCCGCTTCACGGAAAAGTCAGAAGTATTCCTCACCTTAGAAAGTGATGATAATCAGAATGAGAGTAAACAAAACCTTTTAAAAAAAATTTAATAACATGGAAAGAAAAAAAATGAGTTATTATCTCAATGGAATTACTACAACACAGCCCTACAAGGCTATTGCACTCACAGATGTGGTGAGGGCAATACAGTGTGAGAAGTCGAGAAAACTGACCGAAACCTTGCGTTCTATTGCCAACGAAGAGGAGGCCTCAAAGTTCAAGAGATCGCACTTTGACTATGTTACCTTCTCGGGCACTTTTCACACCAGAAAGTGTAGCGAACTGATTGGCTACTCGGGATATATGGTCATCGATGTGGATGATGTGGACCCTGTGGAAGTCAAAACGAAGCTCCTCAGTCAAAAGCATTTCGACATCGCCCTCATGTTCACATCGCCCAGTGGCAACGGGGTGAAGGTGGTAGTGGCATCTACCACACCCGAGGAGCACAAACGGGTGTTTAGGATGTATCAGCGTTGCTTCGATAAGCAATTGGGCGTGGTGGTGGACAACTCCGGAAGCGACATTGCAAGAGCCTGTTTCATTGCCTATGACGAGGAGGTGTACTTCAACCCCCATGTAACGTGGCGCAAGCTTGATGAGTATTGGGGTGAGCCAAAGCGCCCAACCACTGCCTATACACAAAGCGCAACAAGCCTGCCCCAATACACCTCGCAAAGCGCTACTGGCTTGTCTCCATA
>DENY01000069.1:2920-3185 GCA_002359825.1 Bacteroidales bacterium UBA2632 | reverse complement strand
TTCTATGCTGAGTATAATGGTACAGAACTAAATTTTACTGATGATCAATTTATAGTACCAACAACACCGTAATCTGTAGTTAAATCACCATAGAGCTGTCAACTGGGATTGACATTATATAATGTTATTCAATTAGTTCAAGTTCTTAGGAAATTATTTACAAGCCCAATCATTGATTATCAATGGTTGGGTTTTTTATTGTGTTCGATAAATTGTATCCTTACAATTGGACGAGAAATTTTATTCTCCTACTATTGTACCCCTA
>DENY01000069.1:2390-2723 GCA_002359825.1 Bacteroidales bacterium UBA2632 | reverse complement strand
TCTCCTACTATTGTACCCCTAGAATTAGGCAAAAAACTTTATTTTCGTGCTATTGTACCCCTAATCGAACTCCACAAGAAAAACGGAATAAACATCTGAGTTCATGAACAATATTTTATTTTTATCTGTTTACAATTTGAATAAATAGAGGTACAATAAATTTACGCTTAATAATGAGTGTTATCAGAAAATCAATTTATCTACTCTTCCCCTCTAAATCTCCAGAAAAGCACATTGTCAAACACTGATTTTATTCTTTTCCTTTTGAAGAAAAAGTTGGAAATGACATTCATCAACAGTTGTATGTTTTCAGAATGGACTCAATCATGAAAG
>DENY01000069.1:0-2320 GCA_002359825.1 Bacteroidales bacterium UBA2632 | reverse complement strand
GCTTTATTTGCTTATCAAAAAAATTACAGAAAGAAATTTGAATTTCTCTATCAATAATATAGGCTGTGAAACAAAGTAACAGTGAGTATCAATTAAATAAATAAAGAATATGAGTAAAATAATAGTTTACATAACAACAATTGTTACCATCATTTTTTTTGGTGCATGTAACAATGAAGAGTTTCTACCCGAAACCGAAGTTGAAACAGGACGTACTATATCACTTACTGCTTCAATGCCCGAAGAAAGCCCTGTAACAAGAGTTGATTTAGATAAGGATGGCAAGAATATAGAACTAACATGGAAAGTAAATGATCAAATACAGATTGTATTTGCACAAGGAGGAGTTCCTGTATTCGCACAAGCGGTATATGTGACTAGTACCTCCAATGGAGGTAAAACAGCAAACTTTTCAATAAAATTACCAGAAGAAATAACAACTGAAACGTTTGATCTTTATGGAGTTTATGGAGGAAATGGTCTCCTGCCTGAAGATCTAACTATTGCCGTTTTACCCAGAAATCCCTATAATGCCAATTCATTAAATATAGGTCCATCTTCAGTAGAAAGTAGAAAAGATGTTGTGCTTTATTTTTCTTATAAGAATATACCCGTAAACTCTCCACAAACTTCGGTTAAATTTAAGCATCTTGGTTCTCTTTTCAGTGTTGTTATTGATGACGCCAACTCAACAATGTACGATTATTTAGCTTCACAAGATCTAAGACAAATACGCTTGACAGGAGTAAATAATGAGAATCAAAAGTGGGCATTTAATTCTATTGCTTGTGGACAAAGATTTAATATGGCAAGTGAAAAGTTTATAGATTATGATAACTCTAGCAATTATATTTATTATAACTTATCGTCAATAAACTTTTCAGATGGTCTAATCACTGTTTGGGGGTGGTACCCCATGCCAGGTAAAGTATGGCCAGAGTTGAAATTAGAACTTACAGACTCTAGTGGAACTAAGTCCATTTCAACTGTGAACCGCAAACCTGCAAAAGGGATTGCTCCTGTTGCTGGCAAGAGTTATTATTTCTATGTTACCCATGATAATGCGACAGCTCCCAATAGAAAATTCTACTTCAGTGATGCAGCGTTTAATGTGCTTCCATAGTAAATAAAAATTGAAATTTTGTTTGAGTTTGATGGTTCGAACTTGATTAATTTTAAAGAGAACGGAAAAGAAAAAGTATTCTTTTCCGTTCTCTTTAAATTGTAGTAGTACCATATAATGATTTACGTGTTTTCATTTTTTGAGTAGAGTAGACAAAATCAGTAGCAGATAACAGAAACTATCAATTGATAAGTTGTAAAGGCCTATGAAATTAAATTAAAAAGACTATTTTTGTAACATGAAGCAACTACTCTATGAAATAGCAGGACACCGCATGTTGATTGAAACTCCCGATGCGGAAAAGACAGCAAAGCTACTGCCTTCATTTGACCCATTTAGGGTGGAAAGTGATGGAAAAGAAGATTTGCTTTTCCTATTTTCGGGTAACACCGATGTGTCCATTCCCGACAGTGCTCCCCATGATGTGATGGAGGCAGATGGCATGTCTTTTGATGTGTATCACTCGGCAAGCAGTGTGACAGTGTGTGTAACAAACGGAGACAAAAAACACTGTTTTAATCTCTCAGCAGATAGAAAAATAGTCATCAGTGATCTCACACTTACGCAACCATATGAAAACCAATTTCTCGCCTATTTCCTACGGGCAGCCTATGGGATGGCTGCCGCCAATCATCAAACTATTAAGATACATGCATCGGTGATTGAAAAGGGAGGTAAAGCTCTTGTTTTTATGGGCAAAAGCGGTACAGGAAAAAGTACACATAGCCGTAACTGGCTAAAGTTTGTACCCGACTGCCAATTGTTGAATGACGATGAACCTATCATCCGTGTATTAAATGATGGATCGGTACGTGTGTACGGAGCACCTTGGAGTGGCAGTACACCTTGCTATCGCAATGCATCAGCAGAAGTTGCTGCTTTTGTACGTCTCTATCAAAGTCCTGAAAACAAGTTGACGAAGTTGAGTGGCGTGAATGCTTTTGCATCGTTGTTTCAGTCAGTTGCTATTTTGCGCTCAGACAAAGAGAATCGAGATATGACAATGACAACTGTCAACGATATTTTGGAGCAAACACCTATATACAGATTGGATAATCGTCCCGATCGTGAAGCGGTGAGTCTTACCGAATCACTTATGGTTTAAATTGATAATACATTGGCAACAAAAGTAATTAAAAACGATTTGTTTTTTCGGGAAGTAATTGACCGCATTGCTACTGGTGAGCGGGTGCGAAT
>DENY01000161.1:8521-8767 GCA_002359825.1 Bacteroidales bacterium UBA2632 | reverse complement strand
GTTGCCAACAACAAGCGCAAAGCTAAGTTGGGGGATGAAACAGACGATGAGGAAGAACCGATTGAAGAGCCAGAGGCTCCTGGAGAAGGTGACGCTACTATCCCATCGGGCGATGACAGCACACCAGGCTTGCTGGATGAGAATGAGGATGACTGAAGATATTTAGGTTTTTGGTAACATTATTCATTTTTTCGATTTTAGAGTTTAAATTGTGAGCCTCGCTTACTGTGAAGAAAGTGGGGCTTT
>DENY01000161.1:1197-8505 GCA_002359825.1 Bacteroidales bacterium UBA2632 | reverse complement strand
AGCTTATACTCAATCAAACATTTTTTTGAATTTACTGAATACCGTTTTCTTTGCATCTTTCGAAGGCTCAAAATTAGAAGAGGTCTCCCACTCTTTCATTATTTTGGTTTCTTTGGCAGACAGTTTCTCTGGCACATACACGTTTACGTTTACCAGCAAGTCTCCCGTGCCATAGCCATGTACAGAGGGCAATCCTTTGTTGCGCAAGCGCAATACCTTGCCAGGTTGAGTACCTGGTTCTATTTTCATTTTGGCTACACCGTCAACAGTCGGCACTTCTACAGAACCTCCTAAAGTGGCTGTAGGGAAACTCAGAAACAGATTGTAAATCAAGTCGTTTTCATCTCTTATCAAATCAGGATGTTGCTCTTCTTCTACAATAATGAGTAAATCTCCATTGATTCCTCCTCGTCGTGCAGCATTTCCTTTGCCAGACATCGATAGTTGCATTCCCTCTGCCACTCCGGCTGGAATTTGTATGGTGATAACTTCTTCGTCACGTATCACACCTTCACCCGTACAGTGCGAGCATTTTTTGGTAATTGTTTTACCTTCTCCATCACAAGTGGGGCAAGAGCTGGAGGTTTGCATTTGTCCCAATATAGTATTGGTGACACGGGTAACTGATCCCGACCCCTTACAAGTATCGCAAGTGGTGTATGAGTCTCCATTTTCCGAACCATTGCCATTGCAATGCGAACAGGATACGTATTTCTTTACTTTAATCTTTTTGTCAACACCGTTCAAAATTTCTTTCAAACTTAGTTTTACTCTCACTCTAAGGTCGGACCCTCTGCTGGTTCTTCGGCCGCCACGGCTTCCGCCACCACCAAAGCCTCCAAAGCCTCCGAATCCGCCAAATATATCTCCAAATTGAGAGAAGATATCGTCCATAGACATACCGCCACCAAAACCACCGCCTCCGGCAGCTCCAGTCATACCTGCGTGTCCAAATTGGTCGTAGCGAGCACGTTTATTGTCGTCTCTGAGCACCTCGTAAGCCTCGGCTGCTTCCTTAAACTTGTCTTCTGCCGTTACATCGTCTGGATTTCTGTCTGGATGAAATTGAATAGCTTTCTTTCTGTACGCTTTCTTAATCTCTTCTGCCGATGCATTTTTAGCTACACCTAAAACCTCGTAATAATCTCTTTTCTTTGACATACTATTTACCTACAATTACTTTTGGGAAACGAAGTATTTTTTCGTTCAAGATATATCCTTTTTGAATGCAATCGACCACCACATCTTTTTGTGATTTGTCTTGAACAGGTATAGTTGTCACCGCTTCAAATCTATCTGCATCAAAAGGTTCTCCGATTGCCTCTATTTCTTTTACACCATGTTGATTGAGGAAACTAATAAATTTTGAATATATCAATTCCATTCCTTCCACAATTGCCTCTTTGTCATCTGCATTTTGCACAGTTTCTAAAGCACGCTCAAAATCATCTACAAGCGGAATCATTTCTGTCAATACTTTATCGCCACCTGCTTTGATGATATCCATCTTTTCTTTGAGTGTGCGCTTGCGATAATTGTCGAATTCGGCATGAAGACGCAAATAACTATTATTCAGATCGTCATATTTTTCTTGAAGTGTTTCTTCTTCGTGCTCCTCTTCGGTCGAAAGTTCGTCTTGGTCTGACAAATTGTCGCTAATATTTCCGTCCTTGTCCAAAATGTCTTGTTCTTGATTCAGATTGTCCTCCTCGTGAAGGTCTTCCGAAAAGTATTTATTCTTATCTTTCTGTTTCATACTTGTTTATTTAAGCCATGCAAATGCATTGCATAGATATGTTTATAGAAAAAAGTTAGTCAAATTGCTATAATTTGACGCTCCTCATTAATAACCTCATTAGTTAATAGCAAATTCTTTGCCAAAGACTGTCAGTCTGCCAAAAAACAACATAATAATTGTTTATCATGAAAAACTATCCTCCACTATTCACAGTGTTGTGACCATAAAAGAGCACCTCTACAAAAACATTTCACACCATTCATCAAACTGCTCAACCTGATGTTTGCCATGTTTTCCGAGGTTTTTTCTGATTTTCTTGATTGATTTTTCTTTTCCCAGTTTCGATTTTGAAAAAAACTTATCGGCAAAACAGATTATTTTTTCTTCCATCGATTGCGGTCTCATATCCCTATGCGGAATGGGCAGTTTTCGTTTCAATATAGTTTCTAAACTCAACCCCGTTCCGGTATGTCGTTCGCAAACAAGGCCATGTTTTGGTAGCCCTTCGGCAGTGAGTAGTTCTCTCCCCAAGTATCCGTGACGAATGTAGGGATGCTCTCCCTTACATTTTATATGAGGAGCTTTGGTCAAGAATATACCACTATCGTGAAGCAAACTCGCCTCTTCCAAAAACTGTACATCGACAGCCAATTCGGGATGCTTACGGGCTATCTTAAGGGCCTTATTGGTTACATCAGTAACATGTGATATGTAGATATCATATAGCTTTGTTCCTTTGGTATAGTATTTATCGATTATCGTATGTGGATCCATTTCTTTATGTTACAAATATTTTCAATTCATATTCACTTTATAGATACAACAAGTAAATTGCGATGGTTGTTGATTTTTTGTAACTACAAAAATAGTTCAAATATTGGGATTCTTCAGTAAATGGAGATACAATTGAAGGATTAATAGAGCTATCACAGATATTGACCCTCTCTCTCCGCTGAGAGCNNCGTTTGGCGATTGGAAGCACGAACCTTTCAAACTAACACAAATTTTATTAAATGTAACACCCTTGAATTTAGCACTATCCGCCAAATGATTTATACACTTTGTTGTATGCTGGTGTTTATCCTTCAAAGTCAATCCGTCTCAAGTTTTAACAAATTTAACAGTTTTCTTATCAATCTGCACAGACGTTGATTCGGAGTACAAATTTATTTTGTTTTTGTGGGTGGGTAAATCCCCAAACCGCCCTTAAAGGCGGTAATTAGGGTTGGCTTTGTAAGCTCTTTGGCAAGTTTAGGNNCCCTCTCTCTCCGCTGAGAGCCCAAGACAAAGGGCGACAAAGTTTAGACAAACCGTTCAAATTGAGAGATTTGGACGGTTTTTTGTGTGTTTGTGGCTGGGGAGAATGACAAGGAATAGACAAATAAAGCCTCTTTGCATTTCCCAATTCGTACCCCCAAAGCAAAAAAGCCATTAGGGGGTACGAATTGTCCAACATTGGGAAGCTCTTTGGCAAGTTTAGGTTTAGAGTGGCTCGTGCGACTTGACAATGTGCTTACAAAAAGGGATGGCTATCATTTCCCAAGTTTCAATATTCTAAATGCACCCTGAGATACAATCAAAAAAACAATAGAACCAACAATCAAATCAGGATATTTTGATTGGGTCAGCAACACCAATACACCAGCTAAAATAACTCCTGAATTTATTATTACATCGTTGGAAGTAAAAATCATACTGGCTTTCATGTGTGCTTCTTTACTTTTCGATTTCTGGAGTAGGTACAAACAGATGGCATTGGCAGTTAATGCTAAAACTGAAACTCCAATCATAATTCTGTAGTCTGGCATTTCTTCAGAACCTATAAATCGTCTTACCACTTCTATAATACCTAAAAAGGCTAAGGATAATTGAAAATAACCACTCCAACGTGCAACTTTCTTTTTTCTCAGAACTGTTGAACCAACTGCCCAAAGACTTAATCCATATACAAAAGAATCAGCTAACATGTCTAAAGAATCTGCCACCAAACCCATTGACTTTGAAATAAGTCCGGTAGTCATTTCAATTATGAAAAATCCAAAATTAATTATGAGTATCGTCCATAACAGTTTTGATTGTACATCGGAACTTTCTATTGTTACTTCCTTTTCATCAATAGAACTTGAATATGTATGTTTTGCTCCAAAGTTTAATGATTCCAGACGCGATAATATTTCTTCATCTTCCCGAGAATGAAAAACAGTAAGATTGCGATTTTCAATATCGAATTCCAATTTCCTGATAACCTCTATTCCATCCAACTTCATACGAATCATGTTTTCTTCGGATGGACAATCCATTTTCGATATGTGGTATTCTGATTTAATCATTGTCGCCTGATAATCTAAGTTTTATTCCTCCATTAAATACAAATCCATCAGCCGGTGCCCAAATATCAGGGAAAGTAGGATTATTTGTTGGCGGCAAAACCAAAGGTTCAAAATCAGATTGCATAACGTTTGTAAAGTTCTCGAAATTCACGAATAAAGATAAACGTTCCCAATGTCGCATAATCATTATTCCCATTGTCCAATAATCTGTTTTTTGATTGTATAAATTATCGAACTGTTTCCCAGTGTAATAAACCTCATATCCAGCAGACCATTTTTCTTCAATTTCATAGAATAATACTGCACCCGCATTGTGCTTTGGTGTAAGTGGTTTCTGGTTATTGATATTATCGTATTGTAATTCGGTATTAACAAAGGCGTAGTTTAAATAGAGTTTAAAATCGTCGTATGTTAGTTTTATATTGGTTTCAAAGCCTGAACTTAAAATGTTACCATCAGCGCTTTCAAAATAAGCCATGCCCATTGTTTCGTCTTCCCGTAAAACCAATGCATTTTTTAGCTGAGTCAAAAAGAAGAGTTGGTTGATTGAGAAAGTCATTTCATCGCCCAATGCGGTTTTGTAATTTATATCGAAATTTCCTCCTATTGAAGTTTCTGCATCTACCAGGTCTTTTGATAATGGTTGAATATCCCGATAATAAATTCTCTCAGCATCTTCGGTGAAAATTGTAGGAAGCTTGTAACCCATAGCACCGCCAAGTCGTGAACTTAATTTATTGTTAGGTTTAAATAACAATGAAAAACGTGGCAGCACAAATGTCCCATAGTCAGCATTGTAGTCGGTTCGTAAGCCAGTTTCTAACCCAAGTTTTTTACTAAAATCGGTAGTGTTTTGAATAAAGCCACCAAAGGTGTTATGTGTATAATCTCTTGCAGAATATGAGTCAGCGTCTGTCTCTGTAAACTGTTCGAGATAATGGTTTAATCCCAATTGCCATTCTGTATTATCGTTTTTATGCAAATTGTATATGGCTTCGGTAAAACTGGATAATTGATTTCCACTGAATCGGTAGTCTGGAATACTTAGTTTTCTGTCAAAATAGGAAACACTATTTTTAAAAGAGAATGTTCTGTCATCGGTTGTATTCCGAAAACTTAATTGCGTAGCATAACGTTCCGATTTATTTTCTTCGGAAAAAATATGTTCAGTACTTGTGTTTCCCTTTATCACTTCCATGTCTCCACCCGTTCTATTATCGATGGTAGTGTTTAACCCTAAACTTAATTCAGTGTTAGGATTGAAGTAGTAGTAGAATTTTGGATTTAGACTAAAAGTTTGCGCTTTGGCCATATTTGAAAAACCATCTTCGTCGGGGTCGAATGCGATTTGATTATTAGCTGAGCCATAAACTGAAAGACCAACTTTTCCGTATTTCTGCGCATAAAACAAATTGCCAGTTGTACCCAAAGCACTTGTTTGATTTAGCATAACATCAAGCTTTGCTTCCTCTTCTGGTCGTATGGTTACAAGGTTTACCAAACCTGCAATTGCTCCACCACCGTACAAAGTAGAATTACTCCCTTTAATTAGCTCAACTTGCTTTAAGTCAAGCGGTGGTATTTGCATAATAGATAACCCACCGGCGAAACCACCATAAAGTGGCATTCCATCTTTTAATATTTGTGTGTATCGACCATCCAAACCCTGAATGCGAATACTCATATTTCCAGAACTAAGTGAGGTTTGCTGCATATGCACACCTGTGGTTTCTCTTAAAAGCATGCCAATATTTGTTGAGTTCATAGCTGCTTTTTCGCCTAATTCTTCGCCTGTAATTGCTTCAATTCTTGTTGGAATATCCTGAATTGTTCGGGAAGACCTTGTTGCTGCAATTACAACTTCTTCAAGTTCTTCTCCTTCTTCCAGCTCAACTTCAATCGTTTTGTTGTTGTCATCTGGAAAAGATAAAGTAATTTCCTTTTCTTCAAAGCCGACAAAAGAAATTACAAACTCTATTTCGCCATTGGGTAAATTCTCCAATCTTGCAAAACCCTCATTATTTGTAATTGTACCTGTCGTCGTTCCTTCAATAATTACACTTGCTCCAATTAAGGATTCGCCAGATTCTTCTTTTACCTCAAAAGTTATTTTGTTTTGTGCGAATAATAAACCTGTTGAAAAAAGAAGTAATAGAATAGTGAATGTTTGTTTCATAGCATAACTTTTAAAAATTATGTAACAAAACTACTGAATGAGTACGTGCAACAGTATTGCAAAGTTTTATCGGCAATTAGGGCAAATTCCTTTTACCACAAAATTGGCATTTTCAAACGAGAAGCCTTCTGCTAAATCCATCTTTGGAACTGGCATGTCTTTCATACAGTGAGTTTGACCGCATTTATTGCATAAAAAATGAATATGAAGGTCATCGGGTTTGCAGGTACAATCATCATCGCACAAGGCATATTTTACCGCTCCCGTACCATCGTCAATGCTGTGAATAAGGTAGTTGTCCTGAAACGTCTTGAGCGTACGAAATATAGTTGACCTTTCAACATTGTCAAACTGCTGTTCTATTTCATAAAGGCTTAATGCTTTCTTTTGTTTTTCTAAAATCTCGTAAACCAATTGGCGCATAGCGGTTGGTTTGATATTCTTTTGTTCTAATTTTTTATCTGTTTTACCTTTCATAAATGTACAATGTACAATGATTAAGCTAATGTAGCGCAGGCAAAAAAACAACTCTTTTGCAAACTTTGGATTGCAGGGCTGGCTTGCAGCGGTTTGCAAATGTGTTGTTTTGTGCGGTTGGGTTTCTTTTGTCTTTGCGGGGGGGAGAGAAAAAACAAAATAAATTACCCTCAATATGCACTGACCTTTTTACGAAGCACCAAATCAATAAATTTTTCTTTCTATTAATTAATCTTTTATTTCAAAGCATCGAGTTTTGTCTTTTTACACTTGCACACAACGTCTTATTTACGCAACTCCTCCCTCACTTTCGCCAATCCTCACTATGTAACTTTCGTAAACCATTTTTTCATTCCACTCAGTGAATAACATGTATATGGCTTGTTATCAGTCTTGTATCAGCCTCAAGGTAAAATATACTCATTTCCTATTGGCGCAAGTTGTCATGTTGCAATTTATTTTCCTACAAATATAAGACTTTCCTAATAAGCAAAAAAGTTTTTAATAGAATTTTACTGTAATCTAACTTTCTATGTTACAAATAACTATCCAAATCAAATTCCTCCAACTCATTTGCTGATGCACTC
>DENY01000161.1:711-909 GCA_002359825.1 Bacteroidales bacterium UBA2632 | reverse complement strand
TTTTCGGGAGTTGTTTGATCTGCTTCTAATGGAATAGTAACAATGTAGGTGCTTTTCCCTATAATGGATATGGCTCTTTTGGGAATGATCTTATTTATTGGTTTTACATCCTTTTGGTTTTTTCTAAACCAAAGTAATAAAAGCAAGTAATAGAGTAGGACAAGGATAATAATCAATTTGAGTATCATAATAGGTTCT
>DENY01000161.1:0-672 GCA_002359825.1 Bacteroidales bacterium UBA2632 | reverse complement strand
GTTGCTTTACCCATGCCCAATATAGTTGCAATTCGTGTTAGTTTTTCATGAGTTGAATTACTCACATAAACAGAACGTCTATCAGGAAGCTCCATTTTATGAAAGAAGGTTTCTTCATAATTTGCTATGTTGCTTTGCAAATCAAGAGTTGGCATTGAATTGTTCTTGACAATAGATGAACTTGATTGTTCAACTTTTATAGCTGGAATAGTTCTTTCCTTTACTGATACATCTTCTTGCTTTATGGGCAACCCTTGAGAAATAATTTCTTTCATGAAGTTTTCATCTATTGTGTTGTTTCCTTTTTTAGCCATATCGTTACAGATTTATTATGAATCCAATTTCAGTTATCAAATCTTCCAAGTTACTACCTCTCATCAATCGTTTATCTGCTGGAAATAATGTAGAACGGAAAATGGAAGGTTTATCACCAAACAATTCTTTTTTATAGCGTTTGGTATCGGGAATATAAGTCGTCATCAAATTTAATTCCAAATCACTAATAGTTTTTTCATACACTTCATATAAATCAGTCCTTTCTCTTTTATCAACTTGATTCCAAAACAGGTGTAATCCTTTCAGATTGAATTCATCGTTTTGCACCAACAAGTTGTTAATGGTCATAGCGAATGAAAGAGTACTTTCTAATACTACCCGATCTGCAGTAATGGG
>DENY01000189.1:3172-4179 GCA_002359825.1 Bacteroidales bacterium UBA2632 | reverse complement strand
AGCCTTGTTTCGTCAGACGACCTGCAAAACTGGTCAATACGTAAAACCATGTTGCATCATCCCGATCCTCTAAAGCATGGTTTTCAATATATTGATTGGGTATTTGATGGCAATGATATTATTTATGTGTCTCGCACTGCTTATGATGACGATAAGGGAGGCGCACACACTTATCACAATGCAAACTTCCTTACATTTCATCGAGTAATAGATTTCAGGAATGAATAAAATATTCTAATGTCTTATAGATAAATAGATAATTTTTAGTGTAGAGTTCTTCTTAAATATAGTGTCCAGTATATAAAATTATAATTGCCACATGCTGAAAGTAACAGCAGGAGGTGATTCGTCTATTTGTGCATATACNNGTACAATGCCCCTTACATTTCATTTTTCATACTTTCGGGAGTGTCAGAAATGTCATCAACTTCACATTTAATACCTCCGTGCCACTACAAGACCTCTTCCATGAAAAAATTGATACCTTCGGATATCTCCTAGACCCCATTTTTCTAATTAAAGATACCTTTGTCAACGTACAGAACCTCATTAAATTCATTTTTAATACTAGCATCAAATTGTTTTACGGATAAATACTGTATTGATATATGATTCAACGGTAGAATTAACAGTTCATTCACTATTTAGGACTAAATTTACAGTCGAATCGTAGGTCATTAGTTAATTGAAGTATGATTTGATTGTTGAATCATTACTCATTAGTTAATTGATAGCAGAATCAATTGTAGGATTTTGGGTCATTAGTTAAGTGAACATAGATTCAACAGTTGAATTGTAATACAATAGTAAGTTGAGGTCAGATTCAACTTGTCTGCAGTATAAAAAATGCACTCGATCTCTATTCGGACATTGCTAAGTATATTAAATGCCAATGGGAACTGCCTTCGGCGATTGTCCATGGTATGAATTGTTTGTATGATGCATGTTTCTCTTTGTTTTAAGGTATAAATTGTTTGCTAGAAATGCTTTCAGATGTTGTTAGATAT
>DENY01000189.1:1379-3072 GCA_002359825.1 Bacteroidales bacterium UBA2632 | reverse complement strand
GATATTGTAGAGGTAGCTACACAATTTGTAATATTTAGCAAATATGGCCAAAATAAACATCATCGAGATAAGGAAAATAGCTTTTACTAAACTGCGAAAGCTAGAGGTTTACACCTTTTATAATGAGGTGGTAACTGTCATTAAAGAATATGACGCAAAAGCAATGCATTTTGGTGATACTTGTAGCGTTTTATTGGCTATGCAACCAAAGACACAGCTACTTAGACTTACAGATAGAGACTGTGGGCCACACTATCTTACCCCCGAATTGGATGAGTTACATGAGCAACGACTTAAGTTTGCTGCCACCATAACCAATCAGATGAGAACTTTGGAGAAAGCAGATATTCCAAACGAGCGCGAAATGGTGAAATTGACAAAACCCATCGTTTATCGCTATTTAAATTACTTGAGGCAGAAAGATAAAGACACTATTGTGTCGCATATAAGTGGTTTTTTCTATGAATTGAGGCTCCAACCAGAAGTGAAAAATGCTCTGTACCAATTAGGATTTAAAACCTATTTGGATGAATTGGAAGCTGCAAATATTGGGCACGAAAAAACTTATGTTAAAAGAAGGAAGCAGTTATCACGAAGGCCCAAAGGCAGCACGCTGCCTGTGCAGCGGGAGTTGCAAAATATTTTGAGCGTCTTGTTTGAGCAGGTTGATTATAATCAGCATGTGTATAAAGATATTGATTACTCTAAACTGATTACAGCACTCAATCATACAATTGCTGTTTACACTAAGTTGATAAAAACACGTGATACTCAGCGCAAGAACAAGAAAAAGAAGGCCATAGAGAATGAGCAAACTGCGTTGGAAGAAAAACTTAGAATGGATAGGATTGAGAAAGGGCAGTCTGAAATGGATAATAGCACTCAAGCACCATCCTCAACTGAGGATGTAAAAGAAAAACAGAGCGATAAACCTGCGACTACTGCAAAGAAGAAAAAGGGAAAAGACAAACCAATAAATGGGCTGTTGCATATTTTGAAAAAACCAGATAAGTGGGAGAAGGAGGGGGATGAGGATGATTAATAATGCAGGCACGTGAAATCTCTAATTCCGAATCGAGTGAGTACAGAAAATAATTATTTTAAACTACTAAATTAAAGACAATTAAAACCATGAGTAAATTTATCCGTTTTTCTATACTCCTAGCTTTCATGTTTTTCATAATATTTTCTTGCGGATAAGAAACTCCTATTGAAATAGACCCACCTGAAGATTCAACAGATATACCCGAAGAGCCCGAAGAGCCCGAACCAGGAGACCCTGGAATTTCTAAAACACGTAAAGCAGTTTTTATAATTGTTGATGGTATACCTGCTGATGTAATTGAACGATTGAATACTCCGTCAATTTCTGAAATAGCTTCCAAAGGAGCTTATGCACGAGCCTATACAGGGGGCGAAGTGGGAGGTTATACACAAACTCCAACTGTTTCTGCTCCAGGATACACCAATCTCTTAACTGCTACTTGGGCAAATAAGCACAATGTAAGAGGCAACTCAAATTTGAGACCTAATTATAACTATTGGAGCCTATTTAGGATAGCAAAGGAACAGGAAAGGGATTATAAAACTGGTCTGTTTTCAAGTTGGACAGACAATAGAACCGTATTGGTGGGAGAGGGGAAAAACGAGACTAACAATCTTAAAATCGACTATGTTAGAGATGGATATGATA
>DENY01000189.1:0-1359 GCA_002359825.1 Bacteroidales bacterium UBA2632 | reverse complement strand
AAGCAACAATATGCATATTTTTGAAATCGATGAATTAGTTTCAAGAGAAGCAGCCCATGTTATCAGAAAAGATGCACCCGACATGAGTTGGGTATATCTATGGTACACAGATGATGTGAGTCATAGATACGGCAATAGTGACATCTTTGATGAGTATGTTGTAAAAGTAGATCACCAAGTTGCTCGTATATGGGAAGCAGTTAAATATAGGGAGGAAAGATTTGATGAAGAGTGGATGATAGTTATTACAACAGACCACGGACGTACTACAGATGGGAAAAGTCATGGAGCCCATTCATTAAGAGAGCGCACAATATGGATTTCTACAAATGTCAAAGTGAACGCCCATTTTAACTCTGATCATCTTGCCATAACAGACATTTCTCCAAGCATATACAGGCATATGAATTTTTCAATTCCAGATGCTGTGAAGTGGGAACAAGACGGAATACCATTTATCGGGCAGATCGATATTTACAATCTCAGCTCTCAACCCATTTCAGGGGATAATTCAGTTCTGCTTTCTTGGGATGCTTATACAAATGAAATTCCAGTAGAAATTTATGTCGCTACCACTAACAATTATAAGGAAGGAAAAACGGATGAGTGGTCGAAAATAGCTACAGTTAGTAGCGAGCAAAAAGAATATAAGGTTGATTTAAGCGCACTACCCTCTTCGGCTTTATACAAGTTTGTAGTGAAGTCTCCTAACAATCATTTGAATAGATGGGTGTCAAAATAAAGAGAACTTATAAGTAAGGGATTGAGTCCATATAAGATGCCCTTTTAACTAGCCTAAACACAGATAAATTAGAGTGAGAGTATATTAGGAAGTTAAATGGTTATGGAGGATTAGTCAAAAAATGATCTATGCCAATTCCTCAAAATGCAGATAACTTCAATAAGTTTTGCTCCCTTATGGCAGAAAGAGAAAGCAGTTTGAAAGAATCAATAATAAAGGAGGAGGCAACTATCAGTAGTATAATGCAATCATCATAAAACTTTACAAGTTTATTTATGTATTACATTCGCTCAACAGAGTTGAAATAAAAGCAAAAAACCGCCACCAAGTTCCAAATTCGGCAGTGGTTTTTTACAATGCGAAAGTATCAGAATAGTTAGTGAAGAAGCAAGCTGTATCAAACTGTAAGCTTTTAGATATACTTCACAATCTCTTCAACCAACCTAAACACAGTTGTTGAAGACTCGGCTTTGGCTGGCGTGTCATGATTGTTACGGTTGAAATTTCTGCCAGCCCTTTCTATCGCCAACTGCTTTCTCTCTTTTGTGGTCTTTTCATCAATACCATCTAAGAGTTCGAAAAAATCTTCACTAATGATTTTGCTGTTCTTGCCATCA
>DENY01000168.1:7992-9030 GCA_002359825.1 Bacteroidales bacterium UBA2632 | reverse complement strand
CCCTAACTCATAACACAACCACACTATTCCTATTGAGCTGAGCCTCCTTTGCGGCTTTGCAAGAGAAAAATTCTTTCTTGCGCACAATAGGAGAGAAGAAATAAGATCAACTATGCTATTTAAACAATTCAGAATGACTACCTATTCTGATAATTTTTATATCATCGCTATTTTCGTCTATCCATATAAGTAAAAAATCCCCCTCGATATGACATTCCATACATCCTTTGTATTGTCCTACAAGTTTATGCGGTTTGTAAAACTCGGGTATTTCAATACCCTGAGCAAGCATATTCAAAACTTTAAAAAGGGCTTCCATCTTTCGAGGATTTTGTCGGTATCTTTTTAAGTCCTTTTTTGATTTTGTACTATAGTGAATTCTTTTCATTCTATCTCGTTTACAGATTTCTTAAATGAATCGAAATCAGAAACATCTAATGTTCCACCGGATTTACCAGACACCACCTCTTGTATTGCTTCTAAAGTATCCTCATTTGGCTCTCTATAAACAGCATCGAGCAGCAAAGTTTCGACATAGTTATTTATACTTCTGTTTTCTTTAGCAGCCTCTTTTTTTAATTTTTCCAACAGATCTGTTCTAAGCCGAAAACCTGTTTGTTTTCTTTCTATTGTCTCTTTACTCATTGTAATATATGTTATGCACTTGTTATATTCTGTATAACAAAAATAGGGATAAGTTTTCACTTACCAAAATTATCTTTTAAATAACTCTCCTCAATTAATGAATCCTTCAATTTACACCCACCTCTTACTGGTTGGGCTGAATTATAACGGGCTCCGCTCGTGCCGATTTACAACACTTCGACAGGCTCAGTGACCTTCGGTGAGTTGCGAAGCAAACAGTAATTAAACAACTAATTTCGTTAAAGCGACAAATCACACAAGTGTACCTAATTGCTACCACACTTATTCTATGCCAGGCTTTCAGCCCTCAACATGACCCTTCAATTTACACCCAACCCTTACTGGTTGGGCTGAATTATATCGGGCCTTCAGCCCTAACTCATAACACAACCA
>DENY01000168.1:7399-7953 GCA_002359825.1 Bacteroidales bacterium UBA2632 | reverse complement strand
TACCACATACCACATACCACAAACCTCATACCCCAAAAACCCCCAAATATACAGACACCCCCTTTTCATAGACGAAACCTCAACCCCATTCCATCAACACCTCAAACGTATCTATCAAAACTTACATATTACTGACTATTAGGCTATAACAGACCGCAAAATACTTGCATAGCAGTAAACCTTTCACTACATTTGGGTATCAATATACCAGTATTAACCATTTAAATTATTTGAATATGAAAAAGTATTTATTTTTAGTAGCAACAATTTTGCTAACAATGAGCATGACTGTTTCGGCTCAGAACAATAGAAGAAATCTTGATAATAGAAGAGGTAACATGGACAACAGACGCTCTGAGCGAATGATGAAAATGACTCCCAAACAAAGAGCCGATTTAATGGCGAAGGAACTTGACTTGACCGCAGATCAAGCTGCAAAAGTGGAAGCACTGATCGAAAAGCAAGACGCAAAACGCTTGGAACAAGTGAAAGAACAAAGAAGTGAACGCGGTACCGGAACACAAAATCGTGACGCTCGTCGTGAAGAGTTCCGT
>DENY01000168.1:6471-7312 GCA_002359825.1 Bacteroidales bacterium UBA2632 | reverse complement strand
GAGTTTTTCGGATTAGCACTTAACTAACATTGATAGCACCTTTCAGAAAATGAGAGGTGCTATTTTTATTAACACTGGCGCAGGTCGGCTGGCGCAGATCTCCAGACCTGTGCCTTTGTTAATACATTCCGCTAAAGCAATACGANNTCGTGTGTTGCGAAGCAAAAATATTCTTATAAACACTTTCGCTAAAGCGACACACGCATTACAAATGCATGCGAGCGGAGCACAAATTTCACGCTGGCGCAGGTCCCGACCTGTGCCATTGAACCGTACACTTCGAGAATAGTTGCGACCTGTTATTCCTTCAGTTAACACGCAAAGTCTAAGTAAAACAGATAATTTTACTACTTATCCATGATGATACCCTATTCATCTATTCACATTTTTATTATCTTTGCAACCAAACAACAACTTATACAACAATGAAAAAACTTATTTTTATGCTATCAACACTCTTTTTGCTTGCAGGTTGCACCAATGGCAAAAAAGCAGACACCAGTGATGTGTCGCCACAAGAGGATACTTTTGAGTACACTGCAGATAAATTTGCAGATATAGAGATACTGCGCTATCAAGTGCACGGATTTGATGACCTGTCTCTACAACAAAAAGAACTGATATACTATCTTTCTGAAGCTGCGTTGGAAGGAAGAGACATATTGTATGATCAGCACAACAAGTATAACCTGACCATCCGTCGCACACTGGAAGGAATCTACGAAAACTACTTTGGTGACAAGACTACGGAAGATTTCAAGAACTTTGAAACATACCTCAAACAAGTTTGGATGGCAAACGGAATACACCACCATTACTCGGAAGACAAAATATTGCCTCA
>DENY01000168.1:3379-6421 GCA_002359825.1 Bacteroidales bacterium UBA2632 | reverse complement strand
AAACTTGCCGAAACACTTATCCCCATTATGTTCGACCCCAACATTATGCCCAAACGCATCAATCAAGCGGCAGGAGTTGATTTGGTGAAAACATCGGCTGTCAACTTCTACGAAGGAGTTTCGCAAGATGAGGTAGAGGCATTTTACAACAAGATGAAAGATCCGAATGACAATACACCCATCTCTTATGGACTCAACAGTAAAGTGGTGAAAGAGAATGGCGTGGTAACGGAACATGTGTATAAAGTGGGCGGCATGTACTCTCCCGCTATTGAGCGAATTGTAAGCTGGTTGGAAAAAGCAGCGAATGTGGCAGAAAATGACCAACAGAAACAAGTAATTCTTTCTCTTATCGATTACTATCAGACGGGAGATTTGAAGAAATATGATGACTATTCGGTGCTTTGGGTGCAAGACCTTGACTCGCGCATTGACTTCATCAACGGATTCACCGAAGTATATACAGACCCATTGGGAATGAAAGGAACTTGGGAGTCGATTGTAAACTTTAAGGATATTGAAGCTACAAAACGAACAGAAATAATCAGCAACAATGCGCAATGGTTTGAAGACAACTCTCCAACTGACAAGCAGTTCAAGAAAGAAGAAGTGAAAGGAGTGTCGGCAAAGGTGATTAATGTTGCCATATTGGGTGGCGATTGCTATCCCTCCACTCCTATTGGTATCAATCTACCCAATGCCAACTGGATTCGCCGCGACTATGGATCGAAATCGGTGACCATTGAAAACATAACCGATGCTTACAACAAAGCTTCGCTTGGAAACGGATTTGCTGAGGAATTTATGTGGAGCAATGAAGAAATAGAACGGGCTAAAGAGCATGGTTCACTCACGGGCAACTTGCACACCGATCTGCACGAATGTTTGGGACATGGTTCAGGCAAACTGCTTCCAGGAGTAGATGCCGATGCTCTGAAAGCTTATGGCAGCCCCATTGAAGAGACCCGTGCCGATTTGTTTGGCTTGTACTATTTGGGCGATCCAAAACTGGTAGAGTTAGGACTGCTTCCCAATGAAGATGCCTACAAAGCACAATACTACAGTTACTTAATGAATGGAGCAATGACGCAACTCACACGTGTGCAACCCGGCAAAGACATTGAGCAAGCACACATGCGCAACCGTCAACTGATTGCAACATGGGTGTTGGAACACGCTGCTGAATCCAGTGCGGCTGAATTGAAACAACGTGATGGTAAAACCTTCGTAGTGATCAATGACTATGAGAAAGTCCGTGAATTGTTTGGACAATTGCTCGCGGAGATACAACGCATAAAATCGACTGGTGACTTTGATGGAGCTAAGAATCTTATAGAAACGTATGCAGTGAAGGTGAATCAACCCATTCACAAAGAAGTATTGAAACGCTACGAAACCTTGAACTTGTCACCTTATCGTGGATTTGTAAACCCTGTGTACAAATTGGTGAAGAACGATCAAGGTGAAATAACGGATGTTACAGTATCGTACGACGAAAGTTATGTGGATCAACATTTGCGTTATTCAAGTAGATACTCGGCACTTCCGAACAACAACTAATTCAAACAAAAAAGTTGTCTTAACAGGCAACTTTTTTTGTTTCAAATATGTTTTACAATGCCCCCTTATTTACAAAGTTGGTATGCTAAAGAAAGAACTGCTTGGCTAATTTGAAAACGAAACCAAATCCACTTATCACAGTTGTCACTGTTTGTTACAACTCGGTGGACATGATTGAGAAAACACTCAAAAGTGTAATAGAACAGAGTTACTCCAACAAGGAGTATGTGGTGATAGATGGTGCATCGACAGATAGGACAAAGAAAATTGTGGAACGATATATCGATTCTATTGATTTCTTTATGTCCGAACCCGATAACGGAATCTATCATGCTATGAACAAAGCTGTGGGTGTAGCAAAGGGAGAGTGGATTATTTTTATGAATGCGGGTGATGTGTTTGTGGATAACGCAGTATTGGAAAAAGTAAGCTATTCGCTTTCCGCAACAATTGATGTGCTATATGGTGACATATTAACATCGAGAAACACAGAGTTGGTGCTAAAAGAAGCTCCTTCGGAAATAAAAAGTATGCACAGAATGCCATTTTGTCATCAAGCTGTGTTCACACGAACTTCTCTTTTAAGGTCGTTCCCTTTTGATGAAAAGTACAAGATGTCTGCCGATTTCAAATTGTATAAACAGCTCAATAGTGAGAACGCTACTTTCAGAAGATTGCCCCTACCCATCACCATTTATGACAGAACGGGACTGTCTAATAGTCAACGAGCACGAGGACTGGGCGAGAACATTGCCGTAATAAAAGAAATTGACAATTGGCAAGACAGGCTCCGCTTGCTTCCTCGCCTCTATTTTGTGAAAAACTGGGCAGCCATAAGACACTCCTTGAAAAAGAAATAAATTTAAACTTCACACATCATGAATTACGAAGAAACTGTTGCGTATCTATACAAACAAATGCCCGCCTATCAGCGTGTAGGGCAGTCAGCATACAAAGAAGGATTGGAAAACAGCCTGGCACTGGATGCTCATTTTGGATATCCTCATCGTCACTATCGCACCATACATGTGGCTGGCACAAATGGCAAGGGTTCGACATCGCATCTATTGGCTGCAGTACTTAGTGAGGCTGGTTATAAAGTGGGATTGTACACTTCGCCCCACCTCATTGATTTTCGTGAGCGCATTCGTGTAAATGGTGAAATGATTGACCAGCAATTTGTGGTTGATTTTGTGAAAAATCATCGGGAAGCATTTGAACCCATCATGCCTTCGTTTTTCGAACTGACCATGGAGATGGCTTTTGTCTATTTCCAATTTATGGAAGTGGATCTTGCAATTATTGAAACAGGATTGGGAGGACGACTGGACAGCACAAATATCATTTTGCCCAACCTCAGCATTATCACTAACATCGGCTTCGACCACATACAATATCTTGGCAACACTTTACCGAAGATTGCAGCAGAGAAAGCGGGAATTATTAAACCCGATACGCCTGTTGTGATTGGCGAGATTGAAA
>DENY01000168.1:0-3268 GCA_002359825.1 Bacteroidales bacterium UBA2632 | reverse complement strand
ACGAATTGATGAAATTGGACTTCAAGATTCCCAATCAGGCAGTTTACAGTGGCTTTGCCAATGTGGTTGCGTTAACTGGATTGATGGGACGCTGGCAAACATTGCAGGAGAAGCCTAAAGTGGTGTGTGACACTGGACACAACGAACATGGCATTCGATATATTGTGAAACAATTGACCATGCAAAATTACGACACGCTACGCATTGTATTCGGCATGGCCAATGACAAAGATACAAGCACCATACTTTCGATGATGCCTAAAGATGCTGTCTATTATTTCACGCAAGCATCTATTGAGAGAGCACTTGATGTGAGTATATTGGCTGAGAATGCTTCAAAATATGGACTGCAAGGAGACAAATACAACTCAGTAAAGTTGGCACTGGAGGCAGCAAAAGAAAACGCCAACGAAAATGATTTCATCTTCATTGGCGGTAGTTCTTTTATTGNNCTTTAACTCAAAAAAACAAAGAGTAAGATTGTCCTGGCTCTACCAAATTAAAACAACCCTAAAGTTATAATCTGACAATATGGAGTCATCTCTTCCTAAGTCTGAAGCTTGAATATAAAAAGCGACTGTGCTGGGTGTACCATACATGAAATCACAGCTTATGGTTTCAGTATATAAAACTTCAACGTCGTCTTCGCCCTCTTCACCCTGCTCCAATTCCCAATAGGTGTGTACATAAGGAAGAATTTTTTGCACTTCATTCACCCCTTGCTTTCCAATGAAAACATATCCAAATTGAGCTCCCTTTTCGTACACAAACTTTAGTTAACTCTGGAAGATCCACTATAGCTTCATATCTGCCTACTTCATTATCCCATACCCAGTCTCCATTCTTTATACTCACGTTTACAATTTCCCATTGTGTCTCATCAAAATCAACTTGTTGCACTACTGGATCATCCGAGCATGAATATCCGATTATCATTGTCAATAATAGAAGTGTGGCATACTTTGCCGTTTTTAGCATTTTTGTTTTCATATATCTTTGTTTGTTTATAATTATCTGGTAAAACGTCGTTTTTTGTGTTTGTTGTTTTATTCTAAACGAATAAGCGACTATAAAAGTTCTAATTTTATCTTGTTTTCAAAAAAACAGATTGCAAATGTACTAATTTACCCATTATGAATGGTGTGTTAACTCATTTAACGTTGCTTATAACAAAAGATTCATTATTTTTGTGATACTAATGAATAGGTAATTATAAACTTACCTTCACTCCTAAATGAAATATAAAGAATGAAACAATATAAAGAGCTGCTTCAACGTGTGTTGGACGAAGGAGTAGAAAAAGAAGATAGAACCGGGACAGGAACAATTAGCCTATTTGGACATCAAAGCCGCTATAATCTTGCTGAAGGTTTCCCCATGCTTACCACTAAAAAACTTCACCTGAAATCAATTATATACGAATTACTTTGGTTCTTGAATGGTGATACCAACGTGAACTATTTGCAAGAAAATGGTGTTAGAATCTGGAATGAGTGGGCAGATGAAAATGGCGATCTCGGTCCAATATATGGACATCAGTGGCGTTCGTGGCCAGACTATAATGGTGGACAAATTGATCAGATATCTGAAGTGATTAAGACAATCAAAACCAACCCTGATTCTCGTCGCATCATTGTAAGCTCTTGGAATGTGGCGCAACTTCCACAAATGAAGCTGGCTCCGTGTCACGCTTTCTTTCAACTATATGTAGCAGATGGAAAGTTGAGTTTGCAACTCTATCAGCGAAGTGCCGATATATTCTTGGGCGTGCCTTTCAACATTGCATCGTATGCACTGCTTTTAAAGATGATGGCACAGGTAACCAATTTGGAAGAGGGCGACTTTGTGCATACTTTTGGCGATGCACACATATACTCTAACCACTTGGAGCAGGTGAAGTTGCAACTTTCGCGTGAACTACGCTCCCTGCCAACCATCAAGATAAATCCTGATGTGAAAGATATCTTCGGATTTAAGTTTGAAGACTTTGAACTCACCAACTATAACCCTCACCCACATATCAAAGGTGAAGTGGCCATATAAATAGGCATGAAAATGAAAGACAAAACAGAAACGCAAAGACCCATTGCATCCATTGTGGTGGTAGTGGACGAGAACAATGCAATTGGCAAAGACAATGGTTTGTTGTGTCACCTGCCCAATGACCTAAAACATTTCAAAAACATTACATTGCACAACACCATTATAATGGGTCGCCGAACGCTTGAAGCAATGCCCAATGGGGCAGCTTTGCCAAAGCGAGAAAATATTGTGCTAACAACCAACAAAGATTTGCATATTGAAAACTGCGTGATGCTTCACTCATTGCCCGAAGTGTGGGAATATTGCAAGGACGAAAAAGAGATATTCTTTATTGGAGGTGGTCAGATATATAATGCCGTATTTAATGATATAGATAAACTACACATCACGCGGGTACACCACGCTTTTGAAGGTGCCGATACCTTCTTTCCAGAAATAGATTTCGAGAATTGGACTTTGATGGACGAAGAGAAGCATACAGCGGATGACAAACATGCTTACGATTATACATTTCAGACNNTTTCTAATTGTATTGTCCGCAATGGGGCAAGATATAATCCCTCAATTGAAAGAGCAGCTGCCACAGCCTCTTGCTTCTATCTACTTGCAGAGTATGAAGCAATCTGCAAGAATAAAGATTGACAGTATTGCCATTGATGATGGAATGAAAACGATGGAAATATATGCGGGACTACCTCTTTCGTACATGCCTATGCGGGAAGAAACTGTAATTAGTATATATGACAGCATTCGCTATTATCTTCCTCAACAAGAAAAAGATTATGCTTTAAATGTTTTCACCGACCAACAAGAGATTACCAACCTCATCCCTAATTATCACCGAAAAACGAATGCAAAAGACATAAGCAGAGCTATCTCGCACAAAGTTTCAGCTCCGCTCACAAAGAACATCTCCTCTCCCCTATCCACATTATCTAAAGGATTGGGCAATAACCATATTGCTATGTGGCAAAGCCACGGTTGGTACTATGAGCAAAAACTAAGTAGATGGGAGTGGCAACGGGCACGTATATTCCAGACGGTGGAAGATATCTATACACAAAGTTATGTAGTACCCTTTATTCTCCCAATGTTGGAAAATGCAGGTGCTAATGTATTGTTGCCTCGTGAGCGTGACTACAATAAGACGGAGATTATTGTTGATAATGACAAAACAATCAACTCCACTTCGAAATACAGAGAAATTAATAGAAAAGAAACATGG
>DENY01000137.1:2525-4836 GCA_002359825.1 Bacteroidales bacterium UBA2632 | reverse complement strand
TTTGCTCTTGCGAAGTACTTTGAGCTACCTATATCTTCAGCTTTTACAAAGTCTTGTAGCTCCAGAGAAGGATTTCTTGAAAATCCAACTACAATGGAAAAATACATTCCCAAATTACTTTTTGTCGATAGGGTAACCAATTGTTCATTGGATAAATCGCCTTTTAGCAATACTGACTCTATTAGATTTGGTAAATTGTTCGGGATATCTTCTCCATCCTCAAGAATTACATCAAGTTGGCTAACATCAAAATAGTTAAATGGAGCAACTCGGTTAGTGGCAAAAATTGATATATGTTCTATATTACCTCTCTCCGATTGGTAACCGTCAGGTATTGATCCTAACCGGTAGAGCAAAGCACAGGTAACTTCTTCCTGTGAAATTCTATATTCAGTTAATATATTGGTAACTTCTTCATCATTTAATTCTCCAAATTCATGAGCAAAGACAGCCAATTGAGGAAGCAAAAAGTTGTACTGACGATCTTGAGAATATGTCGGATAAGCCATTAGTTGTTTAATAGCTTTACCCATTTTTTCTTTGGTTTCTTGGACTGAATTTCCTATTTGAAGGATGAAACCATATAAATGTTCAAGTTTGTGTGAGTCAAGGTGTCTCCCACTTTTCAATAATGCCAGAAAAAAGTTTTTCCAATCTCCGCCCTCCTTAATGGCTTCATAATACTTAAAAAAAAGAAGGTCTTTTAATTCGTGTTTTTCTTCAATTTCTTTGGTCTTCTCTTTTAGCTCTTGTACAAATTCAGCGTCTTCAAACAAATTCTGAAACCTGTTATGAAAGTCGACTAAAGCATGTTCATAAAACTGAATATATAACAACCAACATAGAGCTTTTTCCTTATTACTAAGTTTGCTAGTGTAATAAGACAGCAAACTGCTAGAAGCAGATTCTTTGATTTTCAATTGATCTGAGTCCAAACTTGCTTTTATCTGATCATAAAACCGTTCTTTTCCTATTACTCTTTCAATTCCATCATCTTGTAAGTTTCCACTCCAATCTAGAAAGCTTGCATTACCAACCAGGCTTAAAATCAACTCGTTAAGTAATTCTCCTGTAAGTTTGTATTCGTTGTTATGATATAGCAATTTGATTGCAAAAGCCCTTGAAATGTCAGTCAAGTCATCTAATAACCCATATATGAAATCAAGTACTGAATTACTGAAATTCAACTTCATGCAGAGTCTAAGTAACTCTTGATTATCATTGAGTCTTTTTGAAGCCGACCTTATTATTATCTCCAATGCTTCTTTCTCATTTTCAGGATTACAAACCACTAAAATTGAAGCTGCATTATATCTTAGAAATCCATCAAGGTGTTTGAGTGATTTTTTTAGTGCATCATAGTATTCCTTTATAGCAAGAACTTTGGTGAATGCATCTCGAATTTCGGGATATCTCGGTAAGGAAAACTTACTTAAATGTTTTGTTACCTGCAAGAAGTCGTTAACATAAAGATTTTCAGATTCTACTAGAGTTGTTAGAAAATACTTCAAGTATAACTCAGGAACTCCATTCCTTTTATCAAAACTTGGTAGATTCCTAATGATGTATTCCTCACCTTTTTCATCTTGATAAACAACTTCATTTAATATTTTTTCCCTTTCGACATTTTTGTAGTCAAACCATGATGACTTTTTTAAAATGGGTTCACCAACCATCATAGGATTTTTTTCTCCAAAGTACTTAAATAATATTATTGCCGCTGCATCCGATATGGAGATATGATTTAATATACTGTATCGGCAATAAGTTAATAGGTTATCTTCCCCAACCCTATCTTTTAATACTGTGAAAAGTTCGTCATTTCCCCTTCCAATAANNTTTGTGGTTGATAGTTTTTATTTCTACAAGCAATCTCCAATGCATTTATAACAGCTTCTTTTTCGCCATTCTCAAGTTCTATTCGGAGCAACTCTCCTGCTCTATTTTTTACTATGTTTTTTCTTAATGCATCTGTAAGAAGAATACAACGGTTATTAATTTCAAAATTATCTGGAATTGCCAGTGAAACAGTTGGAAGTAGAGTGTTACATGAATATGTTTTGGCTGTTATATGAAATTGAATTATTGATTCAAGTTTATTCTTCTCATTTTCATTAAGATTGAATTGAGAGTGAATAAGAAAATACTGTAGGATTAATACAGCAATTTCATCATGGCCAGTACGTGATGGATGTTTTGGATTTAAATAATTATCAAAAAACCAATCAAAGCCAACCTCACTTAAATCCTTTATTATATAGGCATAAGCGTGTGGAACTAAAGAATCTGACTGTCCCCAAAATTTTAAAGG
>DENY01000137.1:1615-2511 GCA_002359825.1 Bacteroidales bacterium UBA2632 | reverse complement strand
ATTCTAAAAATTGTGAGTTCAGATTTGAGATTTGAGCTTCTGCTAATAATACCGCAGCAGCAGGCGTGTTATCATTTGTGAAAAGTAGTTCATCAATCACTTCTGGCAAGTACTGCTCAATACTATTACTATCATCTTTAGTTCTTGCAATAGATGCAGCATAGGATATTTCCCGCCATGTATTGATTTTATCATCTTTATATTGGAACTCTATCTTATTCGAAATACAGAAATACAAATGCAAGCCTACAGCAAGTTGATGTAATTGATGAGACTGAAAAGCATAATCATCACCTATCTTTTGAAGAAAATTGCTCTTAACAAAGTCAATAATTTCAGATACTATAACACCCCTATCAGACAGGTCTTTCGGAATTAAATTACTTGAGTCTAAAATTTGAAAAAGCGCATCTTCATTAATTTTTCCATTTGNNAGCAACCGGAGCTATAAATTTTTCTCGTTGTAGTGTATGAGGATATTTCGTAAAAAAATTAGCAAAGTTGTTTTTTTGGTCAGCCTTAGTCCAATCCAACCTACGCTTCAATACTTCATAAAGAATATCGCCTAAAGTTTTAGAACTTAAACTTTCATCTAGGAAGTCTCTTATTAAACATACAGTTAAGGGGGTTGTAGCATTTGCTAATAGCTCTTGTTTAGATTTTAAAATCTCCCATCGTACCAAGGCATCCTTTTCAGCGGCAGGCTCATCTAATCCTGCTGCAATGGCTTCATTTTTCAATAAAACCTTTATCTCATTTTCGGTTAAATCAAGAGTAGTAAGGCAGTTCCATTGATTAAAGCTTACGAGCTCCTGTAATTCGATAGGTCTTCCGGAAGCAATTACCCTAATGTTTACGATTCCATTTGATAAGTTAACTAAATGAGTCAATAGCCT
>DENY01000137.1:0-1575 GCA_002359825.1 Bacteroidales bacterium UBA2632 | reverse complement strand
CCTTTGTCAAAAGAAAACCATCTAAGTCGAATCCCTTGCTCTCTATGTTTAATTCATCATTAACAAACTCATTAATGATAGATTTTAAAGTCTTTAGATCAGCTGGAACTTTACCTTTAAGATAAGTTGACGGAATAAAAATTGGTAAGATTTCTCCATCCAATTCATTCAGAAAATGATGAGCTAACAATGTGCTTTTCCCGCTACCAATCTCTCCAAATAAAAATGTTGGTCTTGAATCATTTATTAAATCCCCCAAACTCTTTACGATAACATCTAGATGCTGGGCTTTTTCTGGATCTGTTTGTTCCAAGTTTTCCCTCAGAATCTTAATTTCTTTGTTGTGTTTCGCTACTTTCCTTTCAATCAGTTCGGGAAAAGATTTATCCTTGACATTCGAGAAATATTTATTCTCAAGAAATGTTTTTAGCCAAACCTGAATTTTATTTCTAATATCAGAGAGGTCAATACTAAGGTGTTTATACGCATTGATATCAAGTTGCTGTCCATCAGCAAGTCTCCGAAAACTTAACTCAACTCGTTCTTTACTTAATAATTTTAATGTACTGTCCGACTCATCTTGCTTTTTTTCCAGTGCATACATTAAATCAGCGAGCACTAAATCTGGATAACCAGGCACTAATTTGGATGTACGAGTATTTGGAAGCAGACCTGCAAATTCGGAATTTGTTATTTTGTCAATAATTTTCTGTTCATACTCTTTTTCGTTATCCTGCTCAAAGTACCATGAAATTGAATTGAGGAAAGTCGTTAATGAAGTATCATCTAATTCACTGAATATATCTTTATTGTATTGATCATTATATTCCGCGATCAAGTACTTTTTAACCGAATCAAGTAAATTATCTTCTGATAACTTCCCTTCTACAACCAATTTTAACACTCCTTCATTAGGTAATATAATTCCTAGATTTTTCACCTTATCAATATTGCTTTCCTTGGCTATCTTACTTGTTGAATAGAACCCAAATTTTATATTTTGGCTCTTATCTTCCTCCAGCCATATTTCAAGAAAATAAGCAAGGGTATTTAGAATTTGGTTAGAGTTGAATGAAAAAGCTTTTTCTTCATTATAGTTCTTCTGTTCTTCAACATATCCAGATTGATCATTTTGAAGATAAACGTCTCCCTTATACTCAATCGCTACATTAATATGTGCATTTGGATTAGATTTTACTTCATCAAAAAATAAAGCTATCGCTCTTTGCTTCTGAAGAGTAAACCCTTTTGTCTTGTCCCCTGCTTCGCGATTGATTTCAGTCATTAGTATCTATGGTATAGCTATTTTTATTAATGCGGTATAACGTCTTATTTACGTAACTTTTCTTTTAAACATTCGTATATACATTTAAACTTGAATGATATACGCAATAATATTCTATTTCGAAATTCACATTATAAAAGTTAGCAATAAAATGCAATATCGAAATAATTGATTGGCATGGAGAATAAAATCATATATATATTCTTCAAGTTTAAATCTATAAATCTATTACATTAGGAGAAAGGTGCAAGTGTCTATATATAAACCGAAGCCATATTAAAATTACTTGT
>DENY01000140.1:2105-4217 GCA_002359825.1 Bacteroidales bacterium UBA2632 | reverse complement strand
GTTTGACGCATCGAATTCAATTCATTTGATAGATGTTTAAGAGTCTCTGATATGTCTACAACTTGCTCATTCATAGGTGTAAAGATACGAAAAATAAATGGTATGACAAAGGAATCAGATGATTATTTTAGAGTTATTTTATTAATAATCAAATGATTGAAAGGTATAGAAAAGTATCAGAAAAGAATATTACACCTCATATGAGAATGAGTTTTGATAGATGCTAAACATATAAATATTTAGGCTGAATAGTTACTGCTATAGTTCTACAAAGTTAAAAAAATAATCAATCCGAGAGAATTAATTTTAAAATAAATATTTAATCGATATTAATTTAGATTTTGCAACTTCCTTATAAGTAAGGAGTGAAACGTGGAAATAATGTCAAATATTGTATAACGGAGAGTAAGAATATCAAATCACTCCATGCATAGCGATGCCTTGCTAGCTGTACTATTTAATCACTATTGGTGCACGCATCCCTTTTATTGTGAAATGATTAATCACTGTTTGTTCAAAGTGACAATTTGACTGCTCATTTCCTAGCAGTGAAATTGTCACCTATCATTTCCGGTGCTCGTTTTATAGAGGTGATATTGCCATATAATAATTTCGTTGCTGGAAAGCTAGCAGTTGTTTTGTCAGATGTATTTTTCATTGCTCGTTTTACAGCAGTTGTTTTGTCAGATGACAAAATCGGTGCTAGAAAACGAGCGGTCTGTTTGTTGTATGACAAATGGAGTAATAATAATCTAGCAGTCCGATTGTCACGTGACATGCAGAGTGGAGACAATATAGCAGTGAGATTGTCACGATGCACAAACAGTAGTGAAAGACTTCCTAGAGATAATGTAGCACGTTTCAAGTAGTGCCACAAAAATATTGCTTGTAATGTAGGGTTGCCAAAACAGTTGGTTGAAATTCTTATCCTCAATTCAATGATGCATAGATAGTAGTAGAAAATATGTGGAGGTAAGGCATCGCTGAATAGATAGTGTGGATAGATTATTAGTGGTAATGGTGGGGGTGAATAGGTGTAGTGTGATTAATACGGGTTGTGAAGGTCAATATCAGACACAATTAAAATTAGATAAGGATAATGTGTACAGATGTATTACTTTCCTTAGTTTTCAATATTGCATTTTACGACGAGAGCTTTTGCTCCTAATAACAGACCATAATCAGCTATAATTCAATTGATAGATGCGAGACAATTCATCTGAATAGAGCATACAAACAATTCAAATTCTTCTTTTGCGGTATTAGAGGACAAGTATGCGGGATTTTAAACTTCATATAAGTTTTTTATTCAGATATTTGCGATATTCATATTTTAAGCAACCTATAAAATTAATCTAAGAGTTGATTAAAGTTCAATGAAAATTCAGACTTCTTGTATAAAGTATTCAGTATCATCAGACAGCTTTCATAAAAAATAATATGTGTTTTTGTTTGTTTCTCAATTTTTGATGTAATCATAAGATATAGCGAAAATAAAAATAATGAATAATATAATTAATTATAACTAAAGTTGAATCAATTAATTTTAAAATTAAATAGTTGTGAAATCTAAGAAAATAAACCGCAGGTCATTTTTAACTACTCTATCCGCTGGGACAGTTGCAGTTGCAGCTACCAATGTAGTGAAGCCAATGCAAGGTTTTGCGAATGTTCACTTGCCAAAAAATGGTAAACTAGCAGCTTTGGGTGGTGATCCAGTTGTAAAAGGTAAAGTATGGCCCAAATGGCCTTATGTGGATGAGAAAATGGTTGAACGTATGGCCAACACTGTAAGAAGTGGTAATTGGAATAGAATAGATAATAGAGTTACGGGCACAGTTACAACCTTTGAGAAAGAATATGCTAAGTTGTTGGGAGTAAAGGGATGCGTTGGAACTGGATCAGGAACTCAGGCACTGCATACAGTTGTTGAAGCCATGGGGTTTGGTCCTGGTGACGAAATTATCACCTCACCATATACAGATCCCGGAACTATTTCATCTATTATTAGTGCACGTGCTCTTCCTGTTATGGTTGACTTAGATAGAGAATCTTTTCAATTGGATCCTAAAGAAGTTGCCAAAAAAGTGAATAAAAACACTGTAGCTATCA
>DENY01000140.1:1522-1969 GCA_002359825.1 Bacteroidales bacterium UBA2632 | reverse complement strand
TGTTATTCTGTGATGAACCATGGCACAAACAAGCAAGGAAAAACAGTTACGATTGGTCCAAAATATCGTATGAACGAATTTGAAGCTGCAATTTTAGTAGAGCAATTATCGCGAGCAAAAGAACAATTTGAGATCCGCAATCGTAATGCAGTATATTTGACATCGAAACTAAAGGGTTTCAAGGGACTCGTACCTCAAAAATTATATAAAGGAACAGGGAAAACCTCCTTTTATTTGTACACGATGGCCTATCATCCAGAACATTGGAATGATGCTCCTAGAGACGTCTTTTTAAAAGCAATGGCTGCCGAAGGAATTTCTCTTAGTCCGTATATTAAGAATGGATTGCATAAAGAGCCTTGGACTGATAATATCATCAATCGGAGGGAATACAAAATGATGTATACTGCAGATCGCTTGAGGCAATTCAAAGAAGATTTGATAATG
>DENY01000140.1:0-1488 GCA_002359825.1 Bacteroidales bacterium UBA2632 | reverse complement strand
ATAAATGCTATAATGAAAGTTCATGCTAATAAAAACGAACTTCGTTTGATTTGATTGCACCAGAAAGTTATTATCGGAAATTAAATTTTTTTCAGAGTGGTTCAAAAAACAAAAATGTAATGAAAAATAGAGTTCTGATTATTCTTTCTTTATTGATGTTTAATCAAATTACCATTGTAGTTGCTTACAATCAAAAAGATATTGATAATGGAGCATTAAGGATTGCTGTATTTGATGTAAATGCTACTCCACCTGTTGGAAGTAAACTAACATACGATCGGATGATTAATTCGGACGATTTATCCCTTAGAGCACGAGGAATAGTATTGCTTGGTAGTGATTTACCAATTGTGTTATGCGCAATAGATTGGATTGGAATATCGAATGAATCTCAAGATGTATTTAAAGAATCATTAGCGAAAGCAGCCGGAACAACACCAAATAGGGTAGTGGTTCATACACTTCATCAGCACGATGTTCCGATTTGCGATTTTACTGCTGAGAAGATATTGAAAGAGAATAATATTCCAGTAGGACCTTTTGATGGCTCTTTTGCTAGAGAATTAATTAAAGATCTTCATAATTCTATTCGCAACTCTTTACAGAACAGCCAGCTGGTTTCCGAAATTGGCTTGGGTAGTTCGGAGATTTACCAANNAAATGCCCGAGGGTTTAATAGACCCCGAGATATCATTGATAAGTTTTTGGAATCAAGAGACTCCTATAGCTGTTTTGTGCTTTTATGCTACACATCCTCAAAGTTACTATCTTACTAAAGTTGCAAATCCTGATTTTCCGGGAATTGCTCGCTATTTTCGTCAATTAGCAGTGCCAGATGCACTGCACGTACATTTTAATGGAGCAGGAGGTAATATCGCCGCTGGGAAATATAATGATGGAAGTCATGAAAATAGATTACTCTTAGCACAAAGGATGGCTGATGGAATGGAGCGTGCATGGAATAAAACTCAAAAACAGAGCGTATCAACAACAAACGTGAAATGGGATACTGAGCCATTGCTACTGCCAATTAATCCAAAAGTTGCAGAAATAGAGAAAACTATGCATGAAATGAATAATAGACAGTTGGCCAATAATATGGGACGGTTGGGGTGGTACATGCGTAGGATGGAAGGGAAAAGTATAGAAACAGCATGTATAAGTATTGGTAATGCAAGATTGTTATTCATGCCAGGTGAGCTTTTTGTAGAATATCAGTTGGTAGCAAAAAAATTGTCCCCGAATAACTTTGTAGCTATGGCTGCCTATGGTGACTACGTACCGTTTTATATTGGAACTGAAGAAGCATATAAAGAAGGGGGCTACGAAATCGAATCAAGCCCAGTAACCAAAGAATCAGAGAAGGTTATTTTAGAAAATATCGAAAGTTTATTCATAAAAAGTCAAGACAAATAATATCTGTATCTGAGAATGGCAATAAAAGTATTATGCTATTTGAATGATAATTTTGTCAAACAAGCACAGAAA
>DENY01000128.1:11217-12462 GCA_002359825.1 Bacteroidales bacterium UBA2632 | reverse complement strand
TTGCCATTAAATGCAGCAGAATATCTTTGCATAGCACAAACAAAAAGGATTTACTGATTAAACTGGCTGAGTTTAAAGATGATTTTGTCAGAAATAGTTTTTTAGAATCGTTGGATGAAAATGATTAACAAAGAAGATATTCTTCAAGCAACGAGCAATGGATTGGATGTTTTTAAGTATTACATTCCCTTTGAGTTTCGTCTTGGAAAGAATTTTAAAAACCCATTTTACGAGGATACTGTTGCATCGTGTAATGTTTATTTCGATCGACATAACAGTTGTTTCAAAATAAAAGATTTTGGAAACACTGATTTTTCCGGCGATTGTTTTGCTTTTGTGGCGAAGCTAAATGATTTGGATGTGAAACTTAATTTTCTTCAGGTGCTTCAGATAATTAATCGTGATTTATCACTGCATCTGGAAAAGGAAAAAAAGAAGATTTACACCGCCGATGCAATCAAACCAAAAAAAACAATTTCTTCCAAACACAAATCAATGGATACCATTCTCACCTCAAACACTTATTCTCCTCCCAAAGAACAAAAACAATTCACTATAAAAGAAAAGCCATTTTCAGAAGGGGAGTTACTTTATTGGAAGCAATATGGCATTGCAGAAAAGCTTTTAAAAAAGTTTGAGGTGAAGTCTCTGTATCAATATAATTCTCAAAACAACGAAAATAAAGCCTTCTCTATCACATCAACTCCACAAGAATCAATGTTTGGATATCAGAGAAACGGTTATATAAAATTGTATCGACCTAATTCAAAAATACGTTTTATGTATGGCGGCCAGTTACCCGACAATTACTGTTTCGGTATGAAACAGTTGCCTAACAGAGGCGATATTTTGTTTCTTACAGGTGGAGAAAAAGATGTGATGAGTCTTACAGCACGTGGTTTTTATGCTATCTGTTTTAACAGTGAAACATCTTTGATACCACCCGAAATTATTGAAACACTTTCTCTACGTTTTAAGCACATTATTTTGTTGTACGATGTAGATAAAACAGGTATCGGAGCATCACTCAAACATCAGGAAATGCTTGCTAAATATTCTTTGAAACGCTTGGAGTTACCGCTTTCGGGAAGTAAATCCGAGAAAGACATTTCCGATTATTTTAAACTTGGAAATGGTGCTGACGATTTTAAAAAACTGATTTTGATTCTTCTACAATCAATTTACCAAAACTCACTTGTTATGCTTAACTCTTGCGAAGTGGATTTTTCAAATCCGCCACTAATA
>DENY01000128.1:10770-11189 GCA_002359825.1 Bacteroidales bacterium UBA2632 | reverse complement strand
CTCTGTGTGTTACAGGAGGTGAAGGTACAGGCAAAAGCAATTATGCAGGTGCAATTCTGGCAGGTACTTTATCTGTGGAAGATTATATACCTGATACCCTTGGATTGAACATAAAGCCCAATAAGTTGAATAAAGCGGTTCTTTTGTATGACACCGAACAATCCGAAAATCAACTTTATAAAAATGTAGGTTCAATTTTAAGACGTGCTAATGTGAAGGAAAAGCCCGATTCGTTTAAAGCGTTTTAGTTAACCGCAATGAGTCGAAAAGAACGCTTGTTATCCATCCAAAACAGTATGGATTATTACTATCATCTTTTCAATGGCATTCATATTGTGGTAATTGATGGTATTGCAGATTTGATACGTAGTGCCAACGATGAGATTGAGAGTATTGCCATTGTAGAAGAACTGTATCGT
>DENY01000128.1:7698-10662 GCA_002359825.1 Bacteroidales bacterium UBA2632 | reverse complement strand
TTTGGTTACAACGAAAATCGGCAGCCATACTTGCAATTGAAACAGACACCAATCCTGCAATTTCGGTTGTAAAAGCACTGAAAGTACGTGACGGAAGTCCACTGGATGTACCCATTATGCAGTTTGCCTGGGATAAACAGAAAGCAATGCATGTCTATTTGGGAGAAAAGACTCCAAAAGAAAAAAACAAACGCAAAGAAAATGAACTTCTGGCTATGGCTAAGGATATTTTCAGTGTAACAAAACAGATAACCTACAATGATTTAGTCCAGAGAATTGTCGAATATATGGACATCAGCGAGCGCACAGCAAAAAGCTATATCAAGTTTATGAGAGAACACAATATCATTGTGAAAAATCCTCATAGTAACGACCATTTTATTATTCCATAAAATTTAAACAGCGTATGTACAGAGAAGAATTAGAAGTGCGTTTAGAACACATTTCAGAGCAAATAGAGGAGGTGAAAAAGAAACTGGACAAGATGTACCATGTACGCACTTGTTTGGACGGTGATGCGTTGTTAGACACGCAGGATGTGGCAGATGTATTACGCATTACACCTCGGTCTGTACAACGGTATGTGAAAGCTGGGAAATTGAAATCTAAAAAGATTTTTGGTAATAGGATGTTTCTCAATAGTGAGGTTCTTCGGTTTATAAAAGATGTGGATTATGAGAAATGAATTTATGAGATATCTTTTTATTCAAGAAAAACAGACGCTATTATTAATACATAATCTGTGTTATCCTCTTATAGCAGCGTAAAGCAGAAAATTCCGTACGTTAAGAGCAAAGAGTCTATTGTTGTATATTGCAAGCGATAAGAAAAAAAACAATCTTCAAAATGGATTATTTTAATGTCGAAAGAATGATAATATATTAAAAACAAGCTTTTTATGTACATATCGATACTCAATCGGATAAAAATATCAAGATTTCTTATCCATATAAAATAACGTGGGACAAAAAGCGTACATTCTTGTGCATTCTTCTTTGTGTAAATGTCTAAACCTCGTCTATATTTCGTCTAAACCAAAGCTCTTAGCGTGATGACAACCAGATGGATACAACACATCTCCGCCCAAATCTCGTCTAAATCTCGTCTAAACCCCGTCTAAATCTCGTCTAAAATCCATTGTCTTTTATCTCCCACTTTGATTTTGCGTTCTCGTTTCATTTTTTGAAGTATATTTTTGATTTTATTTTGTTTCTGGTTATGGTTTAAAACATCCGGCAACTTATCTAAAAGTATTTTTTCAAAATCTTCCCTTTTACCTTCACTAAATTCATTCAGATAGTCCAGAATAATCTTCTGGCAGTAGTCGTCATCAATTCCACGTTGTCTGATGTAATCTACTTTCTTACCGGTAACTTTGGCTACAGTCGCCGAGATATGAAAATTGGGCTTTCTTCCCTCTATCAAGCTTTTGGCTTTCAAATTCTTGATTTCGTTTTCGCTCAGATTCTTTCTTTTAGATACTTTATCTAAAGAAATAATATCTGTCAGGCTTAAATCTGGCATAGAAGCTACTTTTCGAGCATAGTTGATATCAACTACTTTCCCGGTAATAGTAAGTTTTACTTTGTTACCACCAAACTCATACTCAGGCATTGGGAAGTATTTTTTTCGCTGAATCGTAAACATTCGCTTGATGCCGCTACCGATGGCATCTATCATATTCAAGTTTATCATAGCTTCAACCAGAAATGGATTACGGTAGGTAGATTCCGGAGCATCAGCAAATACTACTTCCTCAACACTGGAAGGGATAAAACTACCCGAATTGAGAAATACCAGTTTTCCGTCCTCATGTTCCACCACGTTTATTTTTCCGCCTAAAGTATAGTCCTGATGGGCAATACAATTATTTAATCCTTCTCTTATANNATAATGTTTCGTCGGAAATATAACGATATTTTAGATTCCTGATTTTCTTATATACCTCTTCAGTATTTATAAGCAAGGGACACGTAAAGTGCTGGTAATCCTTTTCTATATTATCCCTGTCACGAAGTATCCATGATATTTTAGCCGTAGACGGATTGATGAAGTGTTCAGCTTCGGATTTCCCCAATAATAAAACAGCAGTGCGGGTAATTTTTCCTTTAATACAAACCTTGGCTTTGTTCAAAAAAGTGATATCGTTCCAATCGTTTATTTCTTCTGTCAAATGTGAGTTCTTTCGTTTAAAAGATTCACGAGCTTTTAAGATAGCTTCCGGTGAAAGGTCGTCAACTGTTGCAGCTTCAATAATTACGGCACTCCAGTCTTCACTTCGAGCCTGCTCGCGTATACGTTCTACCTCTTCCAAGTTCAAGGCATTGAGTTCTTCTCCATCCCGACCATAATAATGTCCTTTCCAACTGATTGGAATACCTTTTGGAGCTGTAGGAATTTCAAATAAAACTACTCTGCCATCCGGTGTGTTGACTTCATAAATCTCAATAAAGGTCAACCTACCCGTTGTATGATTGGCAATCTCAGCCTTTAAACTATCCATATCCGCACGTTTGTTTCGGAATTGCGAACCCACAATACTTTTATCGCTATCCTTAATGCCAAAAATCAACCATGCCGAGCGTTCACCTTTAAGGTTAGCCTCGTTGCAAAGTGCTGAAAAATATTTGCCGATTTTATCAACATCGTATTGTTTTTTGGCTTCCTTAAATTCCACAACTTCGTTCTCGTAACCAATAGAACGAAGATTCAGTAAAATGTTCTGTATATCTGCTTTTGTTCTCATTCCTTTTCTTTTATTTGATACGTTTCATCATCCTCTGCTTCCATAGATAATTCAGGTTCTATATCCTTATAGCTTTCCATTAAATTTGTCGATAACACAAATGTACCAATTTACTTTGATGTGTAAGTGAGAAAATCACTCTTTTGCAAAATCTTGCCAACACATCGTTATCATCTTATATTTTTAAAATATAGAGAATGTTTTAAAGGAACTAATAA
>DENY01000128.1:6117-7617 GCA_002359825.1 Bacteroidales bacterium UBA2632 | reverse complement strand
TTTGCGGTGAAACAAAAGGCTTATTCGAAACGGAAGAGGCGAAGTGATGAAGGATTGCTGATCGGCGAAGCGGTCGGCTCCTGAAAGCATCGTAGCCGATGAAGTAAGAATGTGTCTGACTTTCCATTGTGTTATGAAAACAGATAAATATGAAAGTGATATTCTATGATAAAATCATTTCTTTAAGTCTGATTGTAAAAATTGAAATTATACAAATATCGTAAAGAATAAGCGTGTGTCTTAGTTTGTGCGGACTGTTTCCACAGGAAGATAAGGACAAACAAAATAAGACTTACGCTCTTTGCGGTGAAACAAAAGGCTTATTCGAAACGAAAGAGGCGAAGTGATGAAGGATTGCTGACCGGCAAAGCGGTTGGCTCCTGAAAGCATCATAGCCGATGTAGTGAGAATGTGCCTGGCTTTCCATTGTGTTTTAAAAAGAAAGATTTGTGAAATCATTTTACAGTTAAAAAAACGAGTAAACAGTTGTGTCTACTCGTTAAAAAAAAATGAAGTTCATTAGACTTTTTACTCAAAAGCTTATATTTTCACTCCCCTTTTCTTAGGTTTCGATTGTTTTGGTCTTTCTTCCTTCTTGTCCTGAATCGAATTCTGCTTCTCAGTAGGTTTCACTTGGTTTTTCTTAAGAGGCTCTTTTATGTTTTTAGTTGCTTCATTAGTTTTCCCCTCGTTATTAACTTCTACTTGGGTTTTACTCTCTTCCGCTACAGCAACTGTCTTTTCTTTATCCGGATTCCATTTATAAAATCGCGGACGTTGTTCTTCTTCACTGTATTTTACATAGGCGTTAAAAGGTTGTCCTTTTTTATCTGTCATATTTTTCAGGTACAAAGTACGTCCATCATTTAATGCATTCTGTTGTTTTTCGGAAAGTTCTAATCCACACAACGTTTTGGGGATATTTTTCTCACCGTTTGGCTGTCCGTTTTGATTTAAAGTTTGCATTTGTCGTTCGGAGAAGTTGAGTGTATTATCAAACATAAAATCTAGCCCTTTTTTATCTGCGTTTACCTGTAGTGTAGCTGAAAATTCTTTACCGTTTTTGGATGTCATTCCTTCTAATCGTACAGCTTTTCCTTCAGCAAGATCACTTTGTTGTTTTTCGGAAAGTTCTACTCCCAGCAATTTATCTGGAATGCGTATGCGATCTGCACGGACGGCAATTAATTCGTTGGTGAGCTTGTCAATCGATACAAATGCATTAAACTTATTATCAGGTGTTGGAGAAAGTTCCACTTGTCTGCCCAAATTACCGGTGTTTCTAAGGTTTTCTTTGTCTTCGTCCGTAAAACGCACATTCATATAGGGTCGGTCTAATTCGGGCTCATGACGAATGGCATAAATAGAAAGATTGATTTTACCTTTTTCATTTTCCCTGAGTCCTAAACGAGCTTCAGTTCGTACGGTTGTCTCTCCCAATTCAATGGTAATAGGGATTAAATTCGGCGATTTTCGCCACTCCAACATCTCTTGTAAATC
>DENY01000128.1:5353-6112 GCA_002359825.1 Bacteroidales bacterium UBA2632 | reverse complement strand
GGGTTACTCCTATAGCTTCAAACTCATTCCAATTGATGCGACTTTCATCGAGTGGAGTAAATCCCTTAGAAACAGAAAACTCATCAAATTTAACCGAATAACCTTCAATGGTTTCTTCGTTTTCCGGAACATCAGGACGCTTTAGAATGCTTTTCAGCACTTCTACAGATGCTTCTACTTGGTTATTTACAAGTTTGTATAAACCAAAATGCGAAGGATCATTGTATTGACGCAGAAAGTTGCTCATAAAGTTTTTGAGCATTCCGCTGTCGGTAATTTTCAAGAATTGATTTTGGTTACTCTCTTTGGGTGCAACGGTTTGCACATTACCCTGTCTGTCGATGGACGATACTATGCCCAATTTTGTTTTGTTCTTGTCTTCTCAAACAAGAACACTTTCGATGTTGTTTTGATTTGGTTCCATAATTCTATATTTTAATGGTGAGTATATCACAAATATAGAGAGAGATATCTACATGTAAACCATAATTAGCAGTGGTTGTCGTGGATTGTCGTTAGTAGTCGTATAATGGCGGGGCCATATATTTATTTTTCTTCTTCATCATACTCCAATTTATAAAAATCACTTCCCTTTGCCGTAGTTATACTAAATGTTGAATCCACTTCATTCAAAAAAGTTCTTAATTTGTTTACCGCACTTGTCATACTGTTATAAGAAGTTGATGTTTGCCAAAACTTATTTTGAAGCTCTTCTTTATTGGCAGTATAATCGTCACTATCTAAAAAGAACTCAAATAC
>DENY01000128.1:4185-5295 GCA_002359825.1 Bacteroidales bacterium UBA2632 | reverse complement strand
ATATAATAATCTCCATTTCTAAGTTTTATTATTTTGTCGGGTTGTATGGCATTAATCTTTTTTGAAAGATAGAACAAGGAGAGTAAAATTAAACAAACAACAGAGATAAAGATAAAAAATAAATATTGTGGAATCATTTTTATAATTGACAAAGGAGTGTAATGTATTAATCCCTGAAAAGTAATTTCGTCCATAAACCCTCTTTGATTTACCGGAGTTCTAAAAGAAATTACATAATTAGTAGTATCCCCACTAATTTCTGTTTTATCATCATATTTAAGTAATACAAATGAAGTTACATGTATGTCATTATCCTTCAAGTTTTTCTGAAAGATTAGATTGAGTGTGTCTGTATGTAACATATTTTCTAATCGTAGGATCGTTAGAAAAGAATTAAACATATCCTCCTTATGACTTCTAGCAGACTCTTTCTTTGTAATAATAGTATCGGCTGAAATAATTGATCTTTCCAAAATATCACCATTTGTGGTTGGGTTATTCATTAAATGAATAGATGAATGTACTTTACCCATTTTCATATTTAATTCTTCTTCAATTGATTTTACGAAAAGGTGAATTATATCTTTTTCCATTTTTATTCTCATTTGATTGTACTTAATTAGAATAAAAACAATCCCAAAACTTACAATACTAATAAAAAGAACTCTTAGAATTCCTTGTATTGTAGAATAAAGTCTGTTTTTAATAAAATGTTTCTCCATTTTCATCATAATTAATGCACTGTTTGTCAGGAGTATAAAAGATTTGAGATATAAATGAGATTGAAATCAGTCAAAGATTAGGAATAATATGTATTTTTAAAATAAAAAATCATGAAATCAAAAAAACACATTTTAGGCTTAATATTTTTGATAAGTATATTGATATGTTTTTTAAAAAGCGCAAAAATAAATTACGATACAAAGATAGGAAATTATATGCTTTTAAACATTGAAGCATTGGCTCAAAATGAAAATGGTGATTATACTGATTGTTATTTTTTAGGATCACTAGATTGCCCGCATAATAATTTAAAAGTAAAATATATAGTAACTAAATTAGGAGATTTATGAGACTCTGCGTATTATATATAGTGTCTGTCCTATTTTT
>DENY01000128.1:2188-3948 GCA_002359825.1 Bacteroidales bacterium UBA2632 | reverse complement strand
AGGGTATGTATGGATTAGATGCCAACAAGCATTTGTTGACCAGTGTTTCATTCGAAAATTATAGCGAAACAGTATTAAATAAAGAAATTGCATTAGACAAAGATATTATACGTGCATTGGATTTTGTTGTTTATAACGACTCTTGCTTTATCATTCCCGATTATTCCGGTAAATATCGATTTCATTTCGTAGATTCTAACGGAAAAATCAAGAACAGTTATGGCAAAATTCCATCATCAAAACATAAAAATGGAAATATAGCACTGGCACAAGCATGGAGAAGCTTTATAGATTATAATCCAAATAACCAAATTCTTGCAATGGTAACGCAACTTGGTGAAGTTTTGGAAATTTATAACCTAAAAGATAACACCCATACAGTTAAAATTGGACCTCATGGTGAGCCTGAATTTAAAACAGGAAATGAAATGGCCATACCATCAGGTATAATGGGATTTAGTGATATTCAGGTTACTGATAAGTATATATATGCAGTTTTCCATGGTAGGAGCTTTAAAGAAATTGCTAAACAATCGCCTAATGCAATGGATGGCGGAAAATTTATTTACGTTTTCTCCATAACAGGAGAACCGATGTATCAATACACGTTAGACCACCATATATATGGTATTGATGTAAATGAAGAAACAAAATCCATTTATGCAGTGGATGTTAACTCAAACAATCCCATCATAAAATACAAAATAGAACACTTATGAAACACATTTCTATTTTAATTATCACACTTTTGTCTGTTTTATCTGCTTGTCAGGATAAAACAAAGCAGGAAATCACACAAATAATAAAAGAGTGGCAAGGAAAAGAAATTGTTTTTCCCGACAATCCAATTTTTACACAATTCGGAAATGATACCATACCGTATCAAATACCCGAATCTGAATACAAGATAGTGTTGTATGTTGATTCAGTGGGATGTACCAGTTGCATATTGCAACTACACAAATGGAAAGAATTAATAGAACAAGTTGATTCACTTTCCGGCGGAACTGTTCCTGTACTATTTTTCTTTCATCCAAAAGACACGCGCGAAATTGCATACCTTCTCAAACGAGACGATATAATCATTCCGGTTTGCATTGATGAAAAAGATCACTTCAACAGTATAAATAATTTTCCTACGAACCAGAGCTTTCAATGCTTTCTGCTGGATAAAGATAACAAAGTGTNNTCAGAAAACACAACTGTAAGGTTAGAACAAACAGATTTCGATCTTGGAACGATGAAGCAGGGAGAGGCAGCAATTGTAAAAACTAAGATACACAATACGGGTGATGCACCTTTTAAAATACATAAATTGGAGGCCTCCTGCGAATGCACCACTGTTGAATACAGTCAAGGAGCTGTTTCTCCAAATAAAGCGTTNNTGGCAATCCTGTTCATAACACACGCATCAAAGAGATGTATTTATCAGAGATTGCATCAGGAGTTGAAATAGCAACTCCTTTGTCAGAAAACACAACTGTAAGGATAGAACAAACAGATTTCGATCTTGGAACAATGAAACAGGGAGAAGCGGCAATAATAAAAGCCGTGATATACAATACCGGCGATGTTCCTTTTAAAATACATAACTTGGAAGTTTCGTGCGAATGTACCACTGTTGAATACAAGCAAGGAGTTGTTTCTCCAAATAAAGCGTTAGAACTTGAGATAACTCAAATTGCAGAAGATATGGGTGAATTTTACAGGGTAGTTTATATTTATGGCAATACGGAACAATCACCTTTGACCATTATGTT
>DENY01000128.1:1327-2135 GCA_002359825.1 Bacteroidales bacterium UBA2632 | reverse complement strand
TTTAAAAAAATCAATTTCAGCTATAAAAAAATCAATTTCAAAAATACTGTCCTCTTATAGTATAGATATAAGAGAGAATAAAAATAAAAGATCTCTCACGAGGAGAGATTATGTTTAATTTAATAATAAATAATTATGAGAAAAAGAGTTTTTTCGGGCGTATTCGCCCTGGCACTTCTTGCAACCGCAGGTTGGGGAGTGAACAAGAGTATGAGTAATGATGCTAATCTTAATGATTTGGCATTGAGCAATGTGGAAGCGTTTGCTAATGGAGAAATATACATTGGGGTTCCGTGTATGAATACTAACCGTTATTTATGTATTTACTTAGGACCAGATCCTGACGATTATTTAGAATTAGTTGGAGAAGTCTATAGCTAGCAATCAAGGAAAGATGAGGGCATAAACTTGGCTTGATTTGCCCTCTCTTTTTTCTTTGATTCAAATTGTAAGAAAATTGTCAGATTGTTAATATTCAAAATCAATAAAAATGAATCGTATAAAAATTCTATTTATTCTTTATATTTCAGTTGTCTCTTGTAGTAATGATAAAGACAAGGTTTTAACAGTTTTCAAAGATGAAATAAAAGCAATTCCAAGTAGAGTTGTCTCTCTTGAAGACTACGACGTTTTGAAGCCTATAGATGTGCTAAAAGTTAACGAAGATTATTTGATAAGAGATGATAAAGCATATAATTTGTTTACAAAAATCAATTTTCAAAGAAACACAATTACAAGAGGTATAGATAAAGGAAATGGCCCTAATGAGGTGAATTTTATCACATCAGTAGAACAATACAAAGAAAAT
>DENY01000128.1:945-1269 GCA_002359825.1 Bacteroidales bacterium UBA2632 | reverse complement strand
CGAAACAGATCGTCAATGATAAATTACATCAATAATGGATTTATTGGGAGTGGAATGTTTAAAGATTTCTGGATTGGTTACTTTGATATACATTCTGAGGCATTGAAATCGAGTATATCTTTTCCAGTATTTGAAGAAACCGATCATTTGATGGATATACAAAAATCAGTTATTTTTATTAATACCCTAACAACAGTGCATCCTCACAAAAACAAATTTGTAGCAGCCACAATGAAATGTGGAGTATTATCGTTCTGTGAAATGAGTAATGATAACATTATTAATGAGTACAAACAAATAAAATATTATCCTCCTCAGTTCAAC
>DENY01000128.1:0-892 GCA_002359825.1 Bacteroidales bacterium UBA2632 | reverse complement strand
TATGTTTTGTATTCTGGAAGAAGTTTTGAGACTCATGGATTGCTAAATCACCATTGTGAGCACCTTTTAGTTTATGATTGGAGTGGCAGTCCTATAAAGCATTATAAATTAGAAATCCCTATGTCTTCAATGCGCTATGAAAATCAAAACAAATCGATTTATGGTATAGGATATAATACTGAAGGAGTTCTTTTGGAATATAAATTATGACAAGGATTACCAGCCTACTACAAACAACGAATAACAGCAGAATGATAAAAAAGAAACTTACACGCATTACTATCTTTAGCCACTTCAATTTACTGATGTGCCATTTAGGATTACGAGCTATGACCAATTCTTATAAAAATACGCTTGCATTATTGTTACTTATATTACTTGCATCTTGCACCTCTACGGATAAGAAGGATGTTGGCGTTACCTTCAAAAAAAGTTACAACTTAGAGCATAAAGCCTACGATACAGAACTACTTATTTCAAGAGGGCGAATAGCTGTAATAAATATCTTTTTGATAGTTATATCGAGTGAGCAAGAATCTTTCGGTAAGGTATATTCCATACCCAACAATATGAAGGAGGTTTATAGCTTTGGACGCAAGGGTAATGGACCAGGTGAGTTCATACAACCTTTATTGACATATTCTCATGACAATACTTTTGGGCTCAACGAATTGAACAAACAAGAATTGGCTATTATGCAGTTAACAAACAGCAATGGCAATATATCAATCGATGAACAAACTCGCTTAAAAGCTCCTTATAATTTGAGAAAAGGAGAAATCGTTCCACCTGATCGTCATTTCATAAAACTAGATGAGACTCACTATGTGTCAATTGTATTAGCTGATGATGGACGTTTTTTTTCCTTATTAGATAGTACTTTATCTCACAT
>DENY01000027.1 GCA_002359825.1 Bacteroidales bacterium UBA2632 | reverse complement strand
GCTACTTTTATACCGTTCATATGGCTTGGGGTTTAAGTTCTTCATATAAAGCTTCTCCATTACAGAAGTTGCCTATTTTGCAAACTTCCGTGTAACCATACTCCGCTTTTATTTGATCAAGGATTTTATCGGCTTCGGGTTTTTCAAGCGAAAACAGATAGACTCTTAGTTGGTCGTATGCCGTATAATCATTCAACTTGGCGTTAGTTATCCCTTCTGCCAGTCGCTCCACTTTCTTACGGTCTACATTAAACGTTTTAAAATCGGACATAATCTCCTGCAGAGCATCATCGATATTTCCGCTATAGAAAGAGAGTGTATCAAGGTAGCTGTCATCTTCTGTGTAATCAATGCACCCACCCGAATAATAGGCTGAAGTAATCACTATATCAAGCATATTAAAGCGGTTGCGGTATTCATCTAAAAAATAACTCGCATAGTTACGGTTACTGCCTTTTACATCTTCCCCATGTTCAGGAATATTACCAAATACATAATCATCGTCCTCTACTACAACACATCGGTTCTCAAATGCAAAATTATTAGTACTCATAACGTTTTTTTTTAGTTGTTCAATACATTGTTTAGCGATTTCTCCCACATGCACAGGATTTGTTCTACAATTTATGCGGTAATGAGAGAAGGAGCCGCTTCGTTTCCCGAAATCCTTTTCTGTATATATTTCTGATTGTTTCATAATTTCTGACATTTTTTTTTGCGTCCAAAGATCGGAGTATGCCTGTTTCGTTTCGTGGGCTTTCAAAAGGTAGTGCTTTAGGCAAATGCAAGGTTTTTTGGGGAAATACTACCCGAAGGTGTGGAGATTTTTTCAAAAACCCAAAGGGCTTGACCTTGTCTTTTGACGAAACACTACTTACCTTTGCCCATCGAACGAAACAATTACTCTGTTTTTTTGGAAAAAATGGGAAGAACAAAAATGAGTCAGTCGGATATAATCGAAAACAGGAAACAAAAAAAAGGATAATCTCTTTTGCAGAAACTATCCCTTTTCAGATATTGGAAATATAATAAAAGCTATGCTTTAAGACTTTTCAGAAGGCTGTTGTTATCACTAACAAGCTGTATCAAACCCGTGAGTTCGGTGTAAAGCAAATCGTATTCCGGTTTTTCATCGAACGTATCATCGGGCTTATATTTGGTAATTGTGGCTTTGATACTTTTGTTTTTCAACAATAAAGTGCTCAATTGTGTCGAGAGTTCGGCAGGAACTTCTTTGGAAAATTCGTTATCGATAATTTGTTCAATAAAAAAGTATTCCGAAAAATGCAATCCCTGAAACAGCACTTCCAACGCCATCTCATCGGCTTCATCGGGAGTTGCGCCTGCAAGAAAGCTCTCTTCGTAAGTTTTTGCCGCAACATCGCAACGCCCTGCAATAAACGCTTCGTCTGCCAAGCGGTGTGGATGTNNAGTTTCCAATCTTAGCCGGTAATATGAAAATTCTTTTGTTTTCATAATGTTGTTTTTTTAGTGGTTAATTAATATTCAATGATTCGGAGAATTTATTCAATTGAGAAGATAATGCAAGCATATCAGCTTCTAATTTTTTATTGGTTATCCTTGCGTAAATCTGAGTAGTTTGTATTTTGTTATGTCCCAGCATTTTTGAAACAGTTTCTATGGGAACGCCTTTGCTAAGACTCAAAGTCGCAAAAGTATGCCGCGCCAAATGGTAAGTTAAATTCTTTTTAATCTGACATATATCCGCTATTTCTTTCAGGTAGGCATTCATTTTTTGGTTGGATAAAATGGGAAGGAGCTTGCCGTTTTTTCTGACAGAAGCATATTTATCTATAATTTTTTGAGGTATTTCTAACAGAATAATATTGGTAGCTATGCCCGTTTTTTGAANNTAGACGTTTAGTCATAATCCATTTTTTACCTTCTAACTCAATAATATTATCTTCTTTAAGGTTCGCTACATCAATATATGCGAGTCCTGTAAAGCATGAAAAAATAAAAATATCGCGAACCAAATCTAAACGAGGGAAAATCATCTTTTTTTGGATTATTGCCGTGATTTCATTGTCGGTCAAAAATCCACGATCAACTGGTGTCGTATGGAAACGGATTTCTCGAAACGGATCGTGCGAAATGATACCAATTTTACGACCAAACAGTATAATGGTTTTGAATAATTTCAAATTTTTAGTTGCCGTGCTCGGCATACATTTAGCGACTGATAATAAATAAATCTGAAAATCATGAACGATAATCGGAGTTAATTCTGAAAATTTCAAATCGGTGCGTTGATATTTCAATTTGAGAAAGTTGGTAAAATGACGTTTACAGTTCTCGTATTTTTGAAGAGTAGCAGGTGACTTGTTAATACCTACTAGGCTACGCACGTCATTATTGTGTTTTTCAAACAGGGATAAAATAGTGTCAAGCTGCTCTTTTTTACCCAAATACTCGGATTTTATCAATTCAAGGCTTATATCCTCGGATAATTCCCATTTGCGAAAAATTGAATGAAGTCCCGATTGAATATTATCTAATTGTTGATTTAACTGAAGTGCTTCGGTCGTACGCCCTTTCAAGCGATTTTTGTCGTTATCCCAAAGCTTAGGATCGATTGCGACTCCGGCTGAGCCGATAGAAAGTCGTTCATTGTTTAGGTAGATGCGGATCATAACGGGTGACAATCCGTCTTTGTTTTTGTAGTTGCTTCTTAAATAGAAGACTGTTCTAAAAATTGCTTTCATATTACTGTTTTTTTATTATTGCTACAGAAGTGTTAGATAAAAAAGATAAATCAGTTGTTTTTTTGTAGCCGTACTACTCTTTTAAAAAACATCTTTTTCATACTTTTACTCCTAAACTTGCCGATGCAAAGTTTGATATAATTATTTGAATAACAGTAATTTGATAGTCATCTATACGCACTCTCAAAGTGCTCTTGGCTACAATTATTTTTTTGTGTTTTTTGTTGTAGCCATATTGTAGCCTATTGTGAGTATTTTGGGATATTATAAATGCTCTATTGCTACTCTAAGCAATTAGTGCTGTAAAAAGAAAAAGTGTCGTAACTCCTTAGAATTACGACACTTATCTGTTCGCCTTTGCGTTTTATATGACTCTTCTCAGAGCACTTAAAACTTTCTTGGCGGTATGGACGGAACTCAAACTTAACATATCTATATATCTATATATCAAATACTTATAATGTTTTTATTTCATTGGGTAGAAACAAGGTAGAAAGTTTGTTAATAAATTATTTACCCATACAACACGGAAAGCATTTGTTTTTAGTGTATTACAGATAAAGAATAAAAAAATAGCGTTCGAAAGGCGTTCGAATGGTGTTCGAAGGGTAGCAATAAAAAAAAGATTCACAATGTAGCTGACTACGTTGTGAATCTCAAACTTAATAATTTAAGATGAATTCTTAAGAAAGCATTTACTTTCAAACCAAAGATACGATAAATATTTAATAAATCTCATTTGCAGCTGATTCTTATTGTAAAATAGCAGTTTGATGTTATCCATCGGATCCAA
>DENY01000226.1:363-20873 GCA_002359825.1 Bacteroidales bacterium UBA2632 | reverse complement strand
TAAAATTGAAAAATCAACAGATAAAAAAGTGAATCCTATATCAGAGATTGTTTTTTAATCTCTATTGTTGAGTTGGAAGATGAATAATTCATTATCATATATGAGGCGATGTAATACTTTTCTCTTTAAAATCTTATACTGTGATTATCGCTTATTCTTTAGCTTTATCACTACAAATAAAAAGAGGTTTCAACCTTTTAATATGAGTCCCAAATAAATAGAAGAAAAAAATATTACAAATAAAGGTGAGATTCTTTGCATATGTAGTTGATTCTTTGTAATTTTGTGCCGTTTTTAGCCTCAGAAATGTAGGCTATCGGGTATAATAGTCTCATTATACGAAAATTAAAGAGTGATATTTATTTCAATTATTGGGATAAATTCATTGAGATTAAAATGATTAATAGATAAAATAAAGTAGAAAATGCCTACAATTCAACAATTAGTAAGAAAAGGACGTAGTGTGCTGAAAGAAAAAAGCAAATCGCCAGCGTTGGATTCCTCTCCACAAAGACGTGGAGTATGTACAAGGGTTTATACTACAACCCCTAAGAAACCAAATTCGGCAATGCGAAAAGTTGCACGTGTACGTTTGACTAACTCAAAAGAAGTGAATGCTTATATTCCTGGAGAAGGTCACAACCTGCAAGAGCACTCTATAGTTCTCGTGCGCGGTGGACGTGTTAAGGACTTGCCTGGTGTACGTTATCACATTGTGCGTGGCACATTGGATACGGCTGGTGTTAGTGGTCGTACGCAACGACGCTCAAAATATGGAACAAAGCGTCCAAAGCCAAGTGCTGGTAAATAATAGAGCACTTATTGTGCACTCAAATGTGCATTAGATAAATCAATAAATAACAATTAAAAACAATCAGTGTTGAGATTTTTGGTATAAGCTACTTTCTGGGTTGAGTAAATGATTCGGTGGAATCGTTGAAGACAATTAATCGGCAACCAAACCAACATAAAACATTTTTTTAAAATGAGAAAAGCTAAACCTAAAAAAAGACAGGTGCTACCAGATCCTGTTTTTGGAGACGTAAGGGTAACTAGATTTGTTAACCACCTTATGTATGATGGCAAAAAAAGTATCTCTTATGATATTTTTTACTCTGCATTGGATACAGTAAAGGCAAAATTGCCTAATGATGAAAAGTCAGCTCTCGAGATTTGGAAAGCGGCTTTAGATAATATTACACCCCAAGTTGAAGTTAAATCGCGTCGTGTAGGTGGAGCCACTTTTCAAGTTCCAACTGAAATACGCCACGATAGAAAAGAGTCAGTTTCGATGAAAAATCTTATCCTTTACGCTCGTAAAAGAGGAGGTAAATCAATGGCTGACAAATTAGCCGGAGAAATCGTTGATGCTTACAACAGCCAAGGAGGTTCATATAGACGAAAAGAAGATATGCATAGAATGGCTGAGGCAAATCGTGCTTTTGCACATTTCAGATTTTAAAGATAGGTAAGAAAGAAAGATGGAAAAAGGTTTAAAAAATACATTAATTTATACACGGAACATTGGGGTTATGGCTCACATTGATGCTGGTAAAACTACCACATCTGAGCGAATCTTATTTTATACCGGTCTTACTCATAAGATTGGTGAAGTTCATGATGGTGCAGCCACCATGGACTGGATGGCGCAAGAACAAGAAAGAGGTATAACTATTACCTCAGCTGCGACTACTACGAGCTGGAAGTATAATGAAGATCAATACAAAATAAATTTAATTGACACTCCGGGACACGTTGACTTTACGGTTGAGGTGGAACGTTCATTGCGTGTACTTGATGGAGCTATTGCTGCATTTTGTGCTGTTGGCGGGGTTGAGCCTCAATCGGAAACGGTTTGGCGCCAAGCTGACAAGTATAATGTGCCTCGCGTTGGATACGTTAACAAGATGGACCGTTCTGGCGCCAACTTTCTGGAGGTTGTTAGTCAAATAAAGAATGTTTTACGCGCAAATGCAGTTCCAATTCAAATACCAATTGGTGCAGAAGAAGGCTTCAAAGGAGTTGTCGATCTTATTACAATGAAAGCACTTATATGGCACGACGAAACCATGGGTGCAGATTATCATGTAGAAGAGATACCCGCAGACTTACTTGACGAGGCTAAAGAATGGCGTGAAAAAATGCTAGAATCTATCGCTGAATGTGATGATTCATTGATGGAAAAGTTTTTTGATGCTCCAGAGTCAATTACTGAGGATGAAATAAAAGCTAAAATTCGTAAAGGAACTATTGCAATGCAGATTAATCCAATGTTATGTGGTTCATCATTTAAGAACAAAGGTGTTCAGGTTTTATTGGATGCTGTTTGTGCTTATCTTCCAAGCCCTTTAGATGCAGGAGCTATCGAAGGAACTGATCCTGACGATTCGACTAAAGTTATAGTACGTAAGCCTGATCCTAAAGATCCGATGTCAGCACTTGCATTTAAAATTGCAACCGATCCCTTTGTTGGTCGCTTATGTTTTTTCAGAGTGTATTCCGGTGTTTTAAATGCAGGATCATATGTATTTAATACAAGATCAAGAAAAAAAGAAAGAATATCACGTATTTTCCAAATGCATTCAAATAAGCAAAATCCAAAAGATTTTATTGCTTGTGGTGATATAGGTGCTGGAGTTGGATTTAAAGATATTCGTACAGGTGATACTTTGTGTGATGAGAAATTCCCTATCACGCTTGAGTCTATGGATTTTCCAGATCCAGTAATTGGAATTGCTGTAGAACCTAAGACTCAAAAAGATTTGGATAAACTATCAAATGGTTTAGCTAAATTGGCTGAAGAAGATCCAACCTTTACAGTTAAAACTGACGAAGATACAGGTCAAACAGTAATTTCTGGTATGGGTGAACTTCACTTAGAGGTAATTATTGACAGATTAAAACGTGAGTTTAAAGTAGAAGCAAATCAAGGTAAACCACAAGTTACTTATAAAGAAGCTATATCGAAACCAGTTGAGTTGCGTGAAACTTATAAGAAGCAATCTGGTGGACGTGGTAAGTTTGCAGATATGATTGTTCGTATAGAGCCTGCCGATGCCGATTTCGAAGGAACATTGCAGTTTATAGACCAAGTGAAAGGTGGTAATATTCCTAGAGAGTATATTCCATCTGTACAGAAAGGTTTTGAACGTGCCATGAAGACAGGTGTTTTGGCAGGTTATGCATTAGATAAATTGAAAGTTACTTTAATAGATGGTTCTTACCATGCTGTTGACTCTGATCAATTATCTTTTGAGGTTTGCGCTATTCAAGCATTTAGACATGCTTCCGAAAAAGCATCTCCTGTTTTAATGGAACCGATAATGAACGTTGAAGTAGTTACTCCTGAAGAGAGTATGGGTGATGTGATCTCCGATTTAAATAAACGTCGTGGACAAATTGAAGGTATGGAATCAAACCGCTCAGGTGCTCGTATTGTAAAAGCAATAGTTCCACTAGCAGAAATGTTTGGATATGTTACAACACTACGTACAATTACTTCTGGCCGTGCAACTTCAACTATGACTTTTTCTCACTTTGAAGTTGTTTCTGCATCAATAGCAAAAGAAGTTCTTGCAGAGGTTTCTGGACGTGTAGATTTGATTAAATAATATAATAATTTTATGAGCCAAAAAATCAGAATTAAACTGAAATCCTACGATTATAGCTTGGTTGACAAATCAGCAGAGAAAATCGTGAAAACTGTAAAAGCTACTGGAGCAGTTGTTAGTGGTCCAATACCACTTCCTACACACAAAAGAATATTTACAGTCAACCGTTCAACATTTGTAAACAAAAAGTCGCGTGAACAATTCGAACTATCGTCTTTCAAGCGTCTAATAGATATCTACAGCTCAACAGCTAAAACTGTTGATGCGCTTATGAAACTTGAATTACCAAGTGGAGTAGAAGTAGAAATTAAAGTTTAACTCACTTTTATTGCTATGCGCAATAATGAGATTAGCAATAATCTTTAGAGTAAAAGATCAATATTAATTATTAACAACATTATCTCTAAAAATATTTAGAGGTAAATCAAAAAACAGAGAAATGCCAGGATTAATTGGAAAGAAAATCGGAATGACATCCGTTTTCAGTGCCGATGGGAAAAATGTTCCATGCACTGTTATTGAAGTGGGTCCTTGTGTTGTTACTCAGGTTAAAACTACCGAGACTGATGGTTACAATTCTATTCAGTTGGGTTTTGAGGAAAAGCGTGAAAAAAGTGCATCTCAACCCGAAATCGGTCATTTTAAGAAAGCTGGAGTAGCACCTATGAGACACTTGGCTGAGTTCAAGGATTTTGGAGACAGATTTAAAATAGGAGAGCAAATTACAGTTGACATCTTTAGTGATGTATTGTTTGTAGACGTAGCGGGAATCTCTAAAGGAAAAGGCTTTCAAGGCGTTGTAAAACGTCACGGCTTTGGTGGTGCGCATTCAACTCACGGAGAACAGCATGTAAAGAGATCTTCAGGTTCTATTGGAGCAGCGTCTTATCCAGCAAAGGTGTTCAAAGGAACGCGCATGGGTGGACAAATGGGTAATGAACGTGTGACCGTTCAAAATTTACAAGTTATAAAAGTAATTCCGGAACATAATCTTTTATTACTGAAAGGTTCTGTACCTGGAGGAAAAGGTTCAATATTATATATAGAGAAATAAAATGGAATTAAATATACATAACATAAAAGGCGAGGTAACAGATAAGAAGGTTACGCTAAATGATTCCATTTTCGGAATAGAACCTAATGAGCATGTTATTTGGTTAGATGTAAAACAATACAGAGCTAATCAACGTCAAGGTACTCACAAAGCCAAACAGCGTAACGAAGTAAAAGGTAGTACACGTAAGATTATCCGTCAGAAGGGTAGTGGAGGTGCACGTAGAGGTGATATTAAATCTCCTTTATTAGTAGGTGGTGGACGTGCATTCGGTCCGAAACCAAGAGATTATGGGTTTAGATTAAATAAAAAAGAAAAAGTTTTGGCTCGTAAATCAGCTCTTTCTTTAAAGGCAAAAAACAATGCAATTATTGTAATAGAAGATTTCGATTTAGAAACTCCTAAAACAAAAAGCATGGTGGAAATGGCTAATAATTTGAATCTTACAAATAAAAAGTTGCTTTTGGTTTTATCCAACCAGAATAAAAACGTATATTTGTCAGCCCGAAATTTACCCAATGTAAATATCGTAACAGCTTCTGATATAAATACATATAAAATATTAGATTGTGTGAGTTTAATACTTACAGAATCTTCTATTGCCGCTATCGATAAATCATTCAAAGTAAAAGGAGAAGAATAATGGGAATTATTATCAAACCAATTTTCACGGAGAAACAAACCGAAATGACCGACAAGTTCGAGAATCGTTACGGGTTTATTGTTGTTCCTACTGCTAATAAAGTAGATATTAAAAATGCAATAGAAGAGCTATACAGTGTTCATGTGGAACGTGTTAATACAATGAAGTATGACGGTAAATTGAAAAGCAGATACACCAAATCTGGTGTGGTGAAAGGAAAAACACCGTCTTTCAAAAAAGCTATTGTAACCCTTAGAGAAGGGGAGTCAATTGATTTATACAGTAATATATAATATATAATGGCAATACGTAAATTTAAGCCCACAACGCCGGGGCAGAGACATAAAATTATCGGTTCGTTTGAAAATATCACTACAAACGTACCGGAGAAATCTCTTGTTGTAGGTAAAGGCGCATCGGGTGGACGTAACAGTCAAGGAAAAATGACTGTTCAGTACATTGGTGGCGGACATAAAAGACGATATAGAATTATCGATTTCAAGAGAACAAAAGATGGGATTCCTGCTGTTGTAAAAACAATAGAATATGATCCTAACCGTTCAGCTAGAATTGCATTGCTCTTCTATGCTGATGGTGTTAAAACATATATTTTGGCACCAAATGGTTTGGAAGTGGGAACCACTGTGATGTCGGGTGCAGATGCTGCTCCTGAAGTAGGAAATGCTTTGCCTTTGTCTAAGATACCTATCGGTACAGTAGTTCATAATATTGAATTACGTCCTGGACAGGGAGCGAAAATGGTGCGTTCTGCAGGTACTTTTGCTCAATTAACATCGCGTGAAGGTGATTATGCCATCATAAAAATGCCTTCGGGAGAAATTCGTAAAATACTTGCAACATGTAAAGCCACTATTGGCAGCGTAGGTAACTCGGACCATAAGTTAGAGAGATCAGGTAAAGCCGGTCGTTCAAGATGGCTCGGACGTCGTCCTCACAATCGCGGGGTAACTAAAAACCCAGTGGATCATCCAATGGGTGGAGGAGAAGGACGTGCTTCTGGAGGTCATCCAAGATCACCAAAGGGCTTATATTCGAAGGGCTTGAAAACAAGAGCGCCTAAAAAACATTCTTCTAAATACATTCTTGAAAGAAGAAAAAAGAAATAATCTGATTAATTATAAATATTATGAGTAGATCATTAAAAAAAGGTCCGTATATCGACGTTAAATTGGATAAGAAGATTTCTGATATGAATGACAGCGGTAAAAAAACCGTTATGAAAACATGGGCAAGAGCTTCTATGATTTCTCCGGATTTTGTAGGTCACACCATAGCTGTTCATAATGGGAATAAGTTTATTCCTGTTTATATTACAGAAAATATGGTAGGACATAAACTTGGCGAATTTGCTATTACTCGTACTTACCGTGGACACGGTGGAGCGAGAAAAAGATAAATACGGAGCACAAATTAAAATATAAAGAAATTTAAAGACATGAGTGCTAGAAAAAGAATATCAGCCGACAAAAGAAAAGAAGCTCGTAAAGAGGTATCTTTGGCTATTTTAAAAAATGTTCCTACATCACCTCGTAAAATGCGCTATGTTGTTGACATGGTGCGTGGCATGGAAGTGTTTAAAGCATTAGGAGTATTAAAGTTTTCCAATAAAGCAGCAGCAGAAAAAATCGAAAAATTATTATTGTCTGCTATTTCAAATTGGGAGCAAAAAAATGAGCGTAAAGCCGAATCAGGGGAATTATACATAAAAAATATATCGGTGGATGGAGGATCTATGTTAAAGAGACTTCGCCCGAGAGCACAAGGACGTGGTAGCAGAATACGCAAACGCTCAAATCACGTTACATTGGTGGTAGATATACTAAATTCAGAAATAAACAAATAAGCCAATGGGACAAAAAGTAAATCCGATATCAAATCGTTTAGGCATCATAAGAGGTTGGGATTCCAATTGGTATGGTGGCAATGACTATGGAGAAATGTTGCTCGAAGACAACAAATTGCGCAAGTACTTGAATGCTCGTCTAGCAAAGGCAAGCGTATCACGAATCATTATTGAAAGGACTTTGAAATTAGTTACTATCACAATTTGCACTGCACGTCCAGGGATTATTATCGGCAAAGGCGGTTCAGAAGTTGATAAGCTAAAAGAAGAGCTTAAGAAGATTACTGATAAAGAAGTTCAAATCAATATTTTTGAAATAAAGAAACCTGAACTTGATGCTGTAATTGTAGCCAATAACGTGGCACGTCAAATTGAAGGTAATATAGCTTATCGCCGTGCTGTGAAAATGGCTATAGCGTCAACTATGCGTATGGGTGCTGAAGGTATCAAAATACAAGTATCTGGTCGTTTAAATGGAGCTGAAATGGCTCGTTCAGAAATGTATAAAGAAGGAAGAACACCTTTGCATACATTTCGTGCTGATATAGATTACGCATTAGCAGAAGCTCTTACAAAAGTTGGACTCATTGGAGTGAAAGTTTGGATTTGTCGTGGAGAAATTTACGGTAAAGCAGATTTGGCTCCTTCTTTTGCAACACAGAAGGATAGTCGCGCAAGAAGAGGCGGACAACGTTCTGAAGGTGGCAGAGATCAACGAGGTAGAGGCAGAAGAAAATAAAATTAAAGCTTTAGATAAAATAAAATGTTACAACCGAAGAAAACAAAATTCAGAAGACAGCAAAAAGGTCGTATGAAAGGGAATGCCCAACGAGGCACCGAGTTGGCTTTTGGGTCATTTGGAATAAAATCCTTGCAATCTAAATGGATTACTGGACGTCAAATAGAAGCAGCTCGTATTGCTGTTACTCGATATATGCAACGTCAGGGTCAAGTTTGGGTGCGTATCTTTCCAGATAAACCAATAACAAAGAAACCTGCTGAAGTTCGTATGGGTAAGGGTAAAGGAGCTCCAGAAGGATTTGTAGCCCCAGTTACTCCCGGAAGAATATTATTCGAAATTGAAGGTGTGTCTTTTGAGGTAGCTAAAGAAGCATTGCGTTTAGCTGCGCAAAAATTGCCTGTTACTACCCAATTTATAGTTAGAAGAGACTATAGCGAAAACTTATAATCATTAATATAAAATGAAGTTACAAGAAATAAAGGAATTGTCTGACAAAGATTTAAAAGAGACGTTAGACGCGGAAAAACTGTCGTTAAATCAACTGGCTATTAGTCACAGCATTACTCCACTTGATAATCCGAGCATGTTAAAAGAGAAAAGAAAAGGCATTGCACGTATTAATACTGAAATTCGTGCAAGAGAAATTAACAAAGCATAAACCAATAATGGAAACGAGAAATTTAAGAAAAGAAAGAGTGGGGGTCGTTTTCAGTAATAAGATGGATAAAACCATCACAGTTGCTGTAAAATGGAAAGAGAAACACCCTATATATGGGAAATTCGTAAATAAAACGAAGAAATTTCACGCTCACGATGAAAAAGATGACTGTAACATTGGTGATACAGTTAGAATAATGGAAACACGTCCTTTGAGTAAAACAAAGAGATGGAGATTGGTAGAAATATTAGAAAGAGCTAAATAACATGATACAACAAGAATCAAGATTAGCTGTAACAGACAACAGCGGAGCAAAAGAAGCATTATGCATTCGTGTATTGGGCGGAACTAGAAGACGTTATGCCTCTGTAGGTGACGTAATAGTGGTGGCCATTAAACATGTTATAGCCTCAAGTGAAGTAAAAAAAGGCGCAGTATCTAAAGCAATAATTGTTCGTACAAAGAAAGAAATTCGTCGTCCAGATGGTTCTTATATTCGTTTCGATGATAATGCATGTGTTCTACTTAATGCCGCTGGAGAGTTACGTGGAAGCCGTATATTTGGTCCTGTTGCCAGAGAGTTACGTTCTACAAATATGAAAATTGTTTCACTGGCGCCAGAAGTGCTTTAATCATTTAAAAAGGAACTAAAGATAATGAGTAAATTACATATAAAGAAAGGCGATACTGTTTACGTAAATACCGGCGAAGACAAAGGTAAAACAGGAAGGGTTTTGCAAGTTCTTGTAAATAAAAATAGAGCAATTGTGGAAGGTATTAACATGATATCTAAACATTCAAAGCCTAACGCACAAAATCCGCAAGGAGGAATAGAGAAAAAGGAAGCTTCTGTACATCTTTCTAATCTAAACTTAGTTGATCCTAAAACAGGTAAACCAACACGTGTAGGAAGAAAAGAAGATGGTAAAGGTAAATTGGTGAGATATGCAAAAAAATCAGGGGAGGAAATTAAATGAGTACAATAGTAAATTTAAAAGAAGATTACAATAATAGGATTGTTCCTACTCTGGTTAAAGAGTTTTCATATTCATCAGTAATGCAAGCTCCAAAACTTATCAAAATTGTAATAAATCAGGGACTCGGAATAGCTATTGCAGATAAGAAGGTTATCGAAACAGCAATTGAAGAATTAACTGCTATTACAGGACAAAGAGCAGTTGCTACTTATTCAAAGAAGGATATTTCGAACTTTAAGCTAAGAAAGAAAATGGCTATTGGCGCACGAGTTACACTGCGTCATGATAAAATGTACGAGTTTCTTGAAAGATTAGTGCGAGTTGCATTACCACGTACACGAGATTTTAGAGGAATAGAAGCTAAGCTTGATGGAAGAGGAAATTATACTCTTGGAATTCAAGAGCAAATTATATTCCCAGAAATAAATATTGATAAAATCAATAAGATTTTAGGAATGAATATTACTCTTGTTACATCTGCAAATACAGATGAAGAAGGATACGCACTATTAAGAGAGTTTGGTTTACCATTCAAAACAGATAAAAACACTAAATAAATGGCTAAAGAATCATTGAAAGCACGCGAGGTAAAAAGAGCAAAATTAATTGCCCGTTATGCTGAAAAAAGAGCTCAACTAAAAGCTGATGGTGATTATGATGCACTTCAAGCATTGCCTAAAAATGCTTCTCCAGTGCGTGCTCACAATCGTTGCAAAATAACTGGTCGTCCTAAAGGATATATACGTCAGTTTGGAGTTTCTCGAATTCAATTTAGAGAAATGGCTTCGCAAGGCTTAATACCTGGAGTTAAAAAAGCAAGTTGGTAAGCATTATGCTCCAACAACAAAAATATTAAATATTGTCTCGAATTTACGAGATCAATTTAAATTAAAATAAACATGACAGATCCAATAGCAGATTATTTGACGCGATTAAGAAATGGAATTCAAGCACATCATCGTGTTGTTGATATTCCTGCATCAAATCTAAAGAAAGATATTACTAAAATACTTTTCGACAAAGGATACATCCTTAATTATAAGTTTGTAGATGAAGGTCCACAAGGCATTATCAAAATAGCCTTGAAATACGACCCAGTAACTAAAGTAAATGCAATTAAGAAGTTGACGCGTATATCATCACCTGGTTTACGTCAATATGTTGGTTACAAAGATATGCCTCGCGTTTTAAACGGCTTAGGTATAGCAATCGTATCTACTTCTCATGGTGTAATTACAGATAAAGAAGCCAGAACTCAAAAAGTTGGCGGTGAAGTTTTATGTTACATTTATTAAAATAGAATAGATATGTCAAGAATAGGAAAATTACCAATAACATTACCTTCTTCCGTCACACTAGATATTAATGATAATAATTTAGTTACAGTAAAAGGTCNNTCAACAAGTCCATCCTGAGATGAAATTAACTCTTGATGATGGTGTTTTGTCAATAGAAAGACCCTCAGAGTCAAAAGATCATAAGTCATTACACGGTTTATATAGATCGTTGATAAATAATATGATTATAGGAGTTTCAGAAGGTTACCGTAAAGAATTAGAATTAGTTGGTGTTGGCTATAGAGTATCAAATACTGGTCAACTGTTAGAATTATCTTTAGGTTTCACACATTCAATTTTCTTGGAATTATCACCAGAAATTAAAGTTGAAACAAAGATGGAGAGAAACAAAAGTCCTCTTATTATTCTAGAATCTTGCGATAAGCAATTGCTTGGTCAAGTATGTGCCAAAATACGCTCGTTTAGAGCACCAGAGCCATATAAAGGAAAAGGTGTTCGTTTTGTTGGAGAACATGTTCGCCGCAAGTCGGGTAAAACAGCCGCAAGTAAATAATTTACGTAAACTGAAATTACTATGTTAACAAAGTTAGAGAAAAGATTAAAGATAAAAAAACGTGTTCGCGGTAAAATTGAAGGAACAAAAGAGTGTCCTAGATTATCGGTTTATCGTAGCAACAAACAAATATATGCCCAGATAATTGATGACATTGCAGGTCAAACATTGGCATCTGCTTCTTCTTTGAAAATCGAAGATAAACTACCAAAGAAAGAAATTGCAGCAAAAGTAGGTGAGCTTATAGCACAAAGTGCGAAGGAGGCAGGCATTGAAAATGTAGCTTTTGATAGGAATGGTTTTCTTTATCACGGACGTGTTAAAGAGTTGGCAAATGCTGCACGTAAAGCAGGACTTAAATTTTAAAAATCATGGCAAGAGTAAATAATAGAGTTAAAACTACCAACGACGTAGAGTTGAAGGACAGGTTAGTAGCAATCAATAGAACTACTAAAGTAACTAAAGGTGGACGCACATTTACATTTGCAGCCATGGTGGTTGTTGGAAATGAAGATGGTGTAGTTGGCTGGGGTTTAGGAAAAGCAGGTGAAGTTGCTACAGCGATAGCAAAAGGAGTAGAAGCTGCAAAAAAGAATCTAGTGACAATACCGGTTTATAAAGGAACTATTCCACACGAACAAATAACACGTTTTAGTGGAGCTGAAGTTTTCATCAAACCTGCAGTAACAGGTACTGGTGTTAAGGCTGGGGGTGCGATGCGTGCAGTACTTGAGAGTGTTGGAATTACCGATGTTTTGGCAAAGTCCAAAGGATCTTCAAATCCTCACAACCTTGTGAAAGCAACGATTGCAGCACTTATGGAGCTTAGAGATCCTATTGCAATTGCTCAAATTAGAGGAATTGGATTAGATAAAGTTTTTAATGGATAAAATAAAGGAAGATATCAATATGGCTAAAATTAAGATTAAACAGACTAAAAGCAGAATTGGATCTCCTAAAGATCAAAAAAGAACACTCGATGCTTTGGGTCTAAGAAAAATGAATAAAGTTGTTGAACACGATGATACTCCAACAATTAAAGGAATGATTACTAAAGTTCAGCATTTAGTAACGATAGTAGAATAAGAAATAAAGATAATAATACATTAGAAAATGAATTTATCGAATTTAAGACCCGCAGCGGGGTCAACAAAAACCCGCAAAAGAATTGGTCGAGGCCAAGGATCAGGTTTAGGCGGAACTTCAACCAGAGGACACAAAGGAGCTCAATCAAGATCTGGATATTCAAGAAAGATTGGATTTGAAGGTGGACAAATGCCCATTCAACGTCGCTTACCGAAGTTTGGATTTACACCCTTGAAAAGAACTGAATATAAAGTTATTAATCTTGACAAGCTACAAGAAATTGCTGATGCTAATAACCTGTCTGTTATAGATACAGAGATTCTGATAAAAGCTGGTGTAATGGCTCCCAAGAATTTATTAAAAGTGCTTGGAAAGGGTTCACTTACAGCTAAGTTAGAAGTTAAAGCTCATGCTTTTTCTAAAACAGCGGAGGAGGCAATTAAAAACGCAGGTGGAACAGCTATAAAGATCCAATAAAATGAGATTTGTTAAAACAATTGAGAATATTTGGAAAATAGAAGATCTGAGAAAAAGATTAATAACAACTCTTTTCTTTATTGCTATCTATCGTTTTGGTTCATTTGTTGTTTTACCGGGTGTTGACCCTGTACAATTAGCAGCATTACAATCGAACGCTAGCTCTGGACTTTTAGGTTTGTTAGATATGTTCTCAGGTGGAGCTTTCGCTAATGCTTCAATTTTCGCATTAGGAATAATGCCTTATATCTCTGCATCTATTGTGATTCAGTTATTGGGTGTAGCATTACCTTACTTTCAGAAACTTCAGAGAGAAGGGGAAAGTGGACGTACAAAAATGAATCAATATACTCGTTACTTAACAGTAATTATTTTATTGGTTCAAGGTCCTGCTTATATATATGGAGCACTTGGAAATGCAGTTCCTGGAGGATTTTGGGATTGGGTATTGCCTACAACCATTATTTTAGCTTCGGGCAGTATGTTCGTCTTATGGTTAGGTGAGAGAATAACTGATAAAGGTATTGGAAATGGTATTTCATTTATTATCTTAATTGGTATTATAGCTCGACTTCCATTAGCTTTGATAGGTGAATTTGTTTCACGTTTAAAGGATTCTGGAGGTGGTTTAATAGTTTTCATGCTAGAAATAGTATTTTTATTATTTATTATTGCTGCTGCAATTATGTTAGTGCAAGGTGCAAGAAAAGTACCTGTTCAATATGCAAAGCGTGTAGTAGGTAATAAGCAATATGGTGGTGTACGTCAGTATATCCCTCTGAAAGTTAATGCTGCGAATGTTATGCCCATTATTTTTGCACAAGCAATTATGTTCATTCCAATTACAGTTGCTAACTTTACAGCAAAAGAAGGAGGTGGTTTTTTATCAGCATTGATGGATCACACCAGTGTGTGGTATAATTTGTTGTTTGCATTGATGATTATTGCATTCACTTATTTTTATACAGCTATAACTATTAATCCAACACAGATGGCTGAAGATTTGAAACGAAATAATGGCTTCATTCCAGGAATTAAACCAGGTAAGAGAACGGCTGAATATATTGACACAATAATGTCACGTATTACCTTGCCAGGTTCTATATTCCTCGCTATTGTAGCTATCTTACCGGCTTTCGCTAGTTTTTTCGGTGTAAGCGGTCAGTTTGCTCAATTCTTTGGAGGTACATCCTTATTGATTCTCGTGGGTGTTGTATTAGATACATTGCAGCAGATAGAAAGCCACTTGCTAATGCGTCATTACGATGGACTCTTGAAGTCAGGTAAAATAAAAGGTAGAACGGGTTCCATTGCAGCATATTAAGTCTATATTTATAAAACGATGAGTAGTAGTAAAATGATCTATTTAAAAACAGACGATGAAATTGAGTTGATGCGTGAAAGTAATCGCTTAGTTGGTATGACGCTTGGAGGAATCTCAAAGCACATTCAACCAGGANNATAAAATAGCGGATGAATTTATAAGAGATCATGGAGCAGTTCCTTCATTTTTAGGCTACGGTGGTTTTCCTAATTCAATTTGTACATCTGTGAATGAAAATGTTGTTCATGGAATTCCAAATAACAATCCATTACAAAATGGAGATGTAGTTTCGATTGATTGTGGTACAAGTAAAAATGGTTTTAGCGGTGATTCAGCATATACATTTTGTGTAGGAGAAGTTGCTGAAGAAGTAAAAGAGTTGCTAAGAGTAACTCGTAAATCACTTTATTTAGGAATTGAACAAGCTAAAGAAGGTAACAGAATTGGAGATATCAGCAATACAGTACAGTCTTACTGCGAAAAACATGGATATTCAGTAGTAAGAGAGTTGGTAGGACATGGAATTGGTCGTGAAATGCACGAAGCTCCTGAGGTACCGAATTATGGACGTCGGGGTACAGGTTCGTTAATTAAAAACGGAATGTGTATTGCAATAGAGCCAATGATTAACATGGGTAGTAAAAATGTAGTCTTTGAAAAAGACGGTTGGACAGTGAGAACTAAAGACCGAAAACCTTCAGCACATTTTGAACACACTATTGCTGTTCGAAATGGAGAGGCAGACATTCTATCAACTTTTGAATTTATAGTAGATAATCTTTAAATATCGTAAATAATAATGGCTAAACAAGCATCAATAGAACAAGACGGAGTAATTATAGAAGCGTTATCAAACGCTATGTTCCGAGTAGAGTTAGAAAATGGACATGAGATAACGGCTCATATTTCTGGAAAAATGCGCATGCATTATATTCGTATATTACCAGGAGATAGAGTGAGAGTAGAAATGTCTCCCTATGACCTCTCAAAAGGAAGAATATCATTCAGATACAAATAAAAAATAGATATGAAAGTAAGAGCATCCTTAAAAAAGCGTACAGCTGACTGTAAAATTGTAAGAAGAAAAGGTCGTTTGTACATTATAAACAAGAAAAATCCTAAGTTTAAACAACGCCAAGGATAATATTATTATTTTTGTAAACAACAAACAAATAAATATATGGCTATAAGAATTGTAGGTGTCGATTTACCACAAAATAAGAGAGGCGAAGTTGCCTTGACTTATATATTCGGAATCGGACGCAGCGCATCCAATAAAATTTTAGAGCAAGCAGAAGTTGATAGAGATATCAAAGTTAAAGATTGGACTGATGATCAAGCAGCACGTATTCGTGAAATTATTTCAGAGCAATACAAAGTTGATGGTGATTTACGATCAGAGGTACAACTTAATATAAAACGATTAATGGACATCGGTTGCTACCGAGGCATTAGACATCGTATTGGTTTACCTGTTCGTGGACAAAGTACAAAAAATAATGCACGCACACGTAAAGGAAGAAAGAAAACAGTCGCAAATAAGAAAAAAGCTACCAAATAAATAAGTGATTAATTAATATGGCAAAAAGAACTGTCGCAGCAAAAAAAAGAAATGTAAAGGTTAGTCCCATGGGACAAGCACATGTACATTCATCATTTAACAATATCATCGTTTCGTTGACTAACGAAGATGGTCAAGTTATTAGTTGGTCATCTGCAGGTAAAATGGGTTTTAGAAGTTCTAAGAAAAACACACCTTATGCAGCTCAAATGGTAGCATCGGATTGTGCGAAAACTGCATTTGATTTAGGATTACGTAAAGTAAAAGTTTACGTAAAAGGCCCAGGAAATGGTCGTGAATCAGCAATAAGAACTATTCACGCAGCCGGTATTGAAGTAATGGAAATTGTAGATGTTACACCATTACCACATAATGGTTGTCGTCCTCCTAAGAAAAGAAGAGTATAATCAGTAATTTAAGTTTCATTTAAAAATTGAAACTTGAACTGTGATTGATTACATTGACAACTTCTCGGTAATCGCGGCTGCACAGTTTGGGGTTCACAAAAAGATTAATTAGTAAATAATGGCAAGATATATTGGTCCAAAATCAAAAATCGCCCGCAGATTTGGCGAAGCTATTTTCGGTCCTGACAAAGTTCTTTCTAAAAAGAACTATCCCCCAGGACAACATTGAAATTCACGCAGAAGAAAAACCTCTGAATATGGTATTCAGCTGCTCGAAAAACAACGTGCAAAATACACATATGGTGTATTAGAAAAACAATTCCGTATTACATTTGATAAAGCAGCGCGTAGCAAAGGAATTACAGGTGAAGTATTACTTCAATTATTAGAGTCTAGACTTGATAATGTTGTATATAGATTAGGACTTGCTCCAACGCGTTCAGCTGCACGTCAATTAGTAACACACCGTCACATCATTGTTGATGGAAAACTGTTGGATATACCTTCATATAGTGTGAAAGCTGGTCAAGTAATTGGCGTGAGGGAAAAATCTAAATCTTTGGAAGTTATAAGCAATGCGCTTGAAGGCTTCAATCGTAGTAAATATCCTTGGTTGGAATGGGATAAATCTTCTCTTAGTGGTAAGTTATTACACTGGCCCGAAAGATCAGATATTCCTGAAAATATCAAAGAACAATTAATAGTAGAATTATATTCTAAATAAAGATTTCATGGCAATTTTAGCATTTCAAAAACCCGATAAAGTAATAATGTTGCAGGATGATGCCTTCTACGGAAAATTCGAATTTCGTCCGTTGGAGCCTGGCTATGGTGTGACCATAGGCAATGCATTGCGTCGCATTTTGCTTTCTTCGTTAGAAGGATTTGCAATCACTTCTCTCAAGATTGAAGGAGTAGATCATGAGTTCGCAACTCTTCCAGGAGTTATCGAAGATGTATCGAATATTATCCTCAATTTAAAGCAAGTAAGATTTCAGCAAATTGTAGACGAAATAGATAACGAAAAAGTAAGTATTAAATTCTCGGGATCGCAAGAGTTTAAAGCTGGAGATATAGGACGTTTAATGACCGGATTTGAAGTGCTGAATCCTGATTTGGTAATATGCCATTTAGAGAAAAAAGCAGAAATCCGAATGGAACTCACTATTAACAAAGGTAGAGGTTATGTATCAATTGAAGAAAACAGAGAGATAATTCTTGATGAAGATGTTCAGCTTATTACAATTGACTCCATTTTTACACCTATTAGGAATGTGAAATATGATGTTGAAAACTATCGTATAGAACAAAAGACAGATTATGAAAAACTTAATTTCGAAATTGTTACAGATGGTTCTATTCATCCTAAAGAAGCACTGAAAGAGGCTGCAAAAATATTGATTCATCATTTCATGCTTTTCTCTGACGATAAAATCATGCTTGAAACTATCGATGCTGATAATTTAGAGGAGTTCGATGAAGAGTTGCTTCATATGCGTCAACTACTTAAGCGAAAATTATCTGATCTCAACCTTTCAGTTAGAGCTCTTAACTGTTTAAAAGCAGCTAACGTAGAAACGTTAGGCGAATTAGTAGAACACAACAAGAATGACTTGTTGAAATTCAGGAATTTTGGAAAGAAATCTCTAGCCGAACTTGAAGAGCTACTAGAAGGATTGAATCTAACCTTCGCTATGGATATTTCCAAATATAAATTAGATAAAGATTAAATAAGAAATGAGACATAATAAAAAGATAAATCACTTAGGGCGCACAGCGTCTCATCGTGGAGCTATGCTTTCTAATATGGCAGTGTCATTGATTATGCACAAACGCATATTCACTACAGTACCTAAAGCAAAAGCATTAAAGAAAGTAGTAGAGCCAATTATCACTAAGTCTAAAGAAGATACCACTCATTCAAGGAGACTTGTTTTCAAAACCTTGCAAAGCAAAGAAGCTTTAACGGAATTGTTTCAAAATGTATCTCAAAAGGTGGGTGATCGTCCTGGAGGTTATACTCGTATTATCAGGACTGGTCATCGCTTAGGAGATAATGCTTCTATGTGCTTTATTGAATTAGTTGATTACAACGAGAACATGCTTAAGGATAGTTCTACCGCTAAGAAGACAAGAACTCGTCGTTCACGCAGAAGATCAACTACTGATACAGTAGATACTGTTGCAAATTCAACTGAAACTGTGAAAACTTCAAAGGAAAATGTTGAAACTCCAAAAGTAGAAGAAACAAAAGCTATCAAAGAACAAGGTTCAAAGGATGAGCCCAAAAATGATAAGGAATAAAGACTAAACATCTGTATAGTCGTATTTTCTAAAAAACGTCGCAAATTTTATTTGTGGCGTTTTTTTATGCATATACAATTGATATGGAACAATGATGAGACTAAAACGTTTAATTATTTACAAACCCTATCAAAAAAGGAATCAACATGAAGAAGAAAAAAATAATAGTGATAGGATGTGGTTTTGCTGGTCTTCAGTTTGTAAAGAACTTAAAGAAAGATGTCTATGATATTTTGATCATAGATAAAGTAAACTATCACCAATTTCAGCCCTTATTTTATCAAGTAGCAGCCTCTCAAATTGAACCTGCTACTATAGCTTTTCCTTTGCGTAAAATTTTTCAAAACCGAAAAGATATACGTATTAGATTGGCAACTGTTGAGTCATTAAATGACAATGAAAAGACAATATCTACATCTATTGGAGAGTTTTCATATAATTATTTGATAATTGCTTCAGGTGCAAAGACCAATTATTTTGGAAATGAAGAAATAGAAAACAACTCCTTGAGCTTAAAGTCAACTTTTAAAGCAATGACTATCCGCAATAAAACCCTCATGAATTTTGAGAGAATATTGTATAAAGAAGACAAGTCTGGTCTATATAACATTGTAATTGTTGGTGGCGGAGCAACTGGGGTTGAATTGGCAGGTGCATTTGCTNNGGTGTAGAATTGGCCGGTGCATTTGCTGAAATGAAGAAAGAGGTTTTACCCAAAGACTATCCAAATATTCTTGCTCATAACGTCAATGTCTATCTGCTTGAAGGTAGTAACCATACATTATCTGCCATGAGTCCTTTTGCTCAAAAGTACTCTGAAAAGTATTTGAATAAAATGGGTGTAATTGTGAAGACGGGTGTTTTTGTTAAGAAATATGATGGTGAGAATGTTGTTTTAAGCAATGGAGAGACTATTACTTCGAAAAATGTAATTTGGTCTGCCGGAGTAATAGGGAATCCTATTGGGGGTGTTCCAAAAGACTTATTACTACCCTCAGGAAGAATTAAAGTTAATCGAATAAATAGAGTTGAACCCTTGGATAGTGTGTTTGCGATTGGTGATGTTGCTTACATGGAAACTGAAAAATATCCAAAAGGTCATCCACAATTGGCAAATGTGGCTATAGGGCAAGCAAAGAACTTAGCCAAAAACATAAATAGAATAATGAAAGAAAACAACCCAAAATTGAAGTCCTACGAATACCGTAATTTAGGAACAATGGCAACCGTTGGACGTAATAAGGCACTCGTCGATTTACCTTTTGCCAAATTTAAAGGACGATTTGCATGGCTTATCTGGATGTTTCTTCACTTAATGCTGATACTGAGTGTTCGCAACAAATTGGTTATTTTCATCAATTGGGCATGGAATTATATTACCAAGAATAGTTCATTGCGGTTAATACTTTTAGATGATGATATGGATGTTTAAGTTGTTAAGTGATTATTGAATTAATTTTTCTTACCTTTGGGTCATTTAAATTTGTAAAGAAACTTGTATTATGAAACGTATCCAATTTATTGTTATCTTTTCAATTATCGTTACTACATCCTTTGCTCAACTCTCTGAAGTAAATCAAAAACCAACTTTTCTTTTAAGTGGAGCCTCTTTTGCAACCTCAGTCAATAGCTGGTTCGAGCTAGGGTGTGAAACATTAGGAGCAACACCTGTTAATAGAGCAATTGGAGGAGAGTCTATTGCAGCAACTGCAAACAGAATGATTAATGGCACTTTATTCAACCAAGCAGAATTTGAAGATATTGATGCTTTTGTGATAATGCAGGTACATGAAAAAGACGTATTTGATGAGTCACAATTAAAAGTTGACTACAAAGATTATGAAACACCTTTTAATAATGATAATTATGCAGTAGTATTTGACTATGTAATAAAACGATATTTAGCTGAATGTTACAATCTTAAATTCGATGAGAATTCAAAATATTATGA
>DENY01000226.1:0-334 GCA_002359825.1 Bacteroidales bacterium UBA2632 | reverse complement strand
TCTATCCGTAAATTAGCTGATAAATGGGGATTTCCAGTAGTGGAGTTTGATAAGTATATAGGTTTTTCTAAAAACGTAAAACATCCAGTTACTGGTGAACAAATGAGCAGACTCTTAACAGCTGACATCCAGGAAATCAACGGGGAGATTTACGGTTGGCATCCTGAAAGAGGAAAGGATAAATATATTCAACAACGCATGGCTGCTATTTTTGCAGACACAATGAGAAGAATATTCATTTTCAAATAAAAAGTATTCTTAGGTTAATCGAGTCAATTAAGACTAGTGGTTGAAACATTATAAATACTTACATCACTCTTCCCATACCAAATAT
>DENY01000277.1:2414-2815 GCA_002359825.1 Bacteroidales bacterium UBA2632 | reverse complement strand
CACTTTATTCGCGCAACATTGACAATCTTTTTATGGCAGGCAGAAATATTAGTGTCACACATGTTGCTTTGGGTACTACTCGTGTAATGCGAACTACCGGTATGATGGGAGAAGTAGTTGGTATGGCAGCATCTATTGCAACAAAGTATAAAACAACACCTCGTGGAGTATATAAAAATCATTTGGATGAATTGAAGGTTTTAATGCAAAAAGGAGTTGGAAATATTTGGTATAAATAATAACATTAAAGTGCTCATAAATAAAATATTCTTATGAAAAAGGTCATTATAACAACACTGATATTAATGGCATGGATATTACAATCCATGGCAAGCAACCTATTTATCGAAGCTGAAAACTTCGAGAATAAAGGAGGATGGGTAGTTGACCAACAATTTATG
>DENY01000277.1:0-2337 GCA_002359825.1 Bacteroidales bacterium UBA2632 | reverse complement strand
TTCACCATGGTATGATGGTGAAGGACCTGGAAAGTTTCAATTGAAACTAAACGGAGAAAAAGTTGGTGATGTTTTAGGTGCAATCGGGTCAGAATGGACCTGGCAACGTGCAGGTAAAATAAATATCGCAAATACTACTGTTAGTATAGGATTACATGACCTTACAGGTTTTAACGGTCGAGTGGATGCCATTTATTTTACAAAAGGAAATACTCCACCACCTAATGATTTATCCTCTTTAGGCAAATTCAGAAAAAAGGAACTCAGCATTTCTTTAAAACCTGAGAAGGCTGGTAAATTCGATTTTGTAGTAGTGGGTGGTGGTGTTGCTGGAACTACAGCAGCTATCTCTGCAGCCCGTCTGGGTTTAAAAGTAGCATTAATACAGGATCGTCCTGTTTTAGGAGGTAATAATAGTTCTGAAGTTCGTGTTCACCTTGGAGGTAGGATTAAAGTAGATCCTTTCCCAGCATTGGGTGATGTGGTGAAAGAAATAGGTCCTTCACGTGGAGGAAACGCTAAACCTGAAGATTATTATGAAGATGAAAAGAAAATGGAAATGGTAATGGCCGAAGAAAACATTTCACTCTTCACTAATTTCCGAGCTTATGCTGTCAAAACAAAGGGGGCGCGCATTACTGAAGTACATGCCAAACACATTGAAAACTCAAAAGAGCTTTCCTTTTCTGCACCGTTATTTGCAGATTGCACTGGTGATGGTACTATTGGCGTTTTAGCTGGAGCTGATTACAGAATGGGACGTGAAAGTAAAGCTGAGTATGGAGAACCTACTGCTCCCGAAAAAGCAGATGATATGACTATGGGTGCTTCTGTACAATGGTATTCTGCAAAAGAAGATAACCCAATTAACTTTCCTGTTTTCCAATATGGTGTTGAGTTTAACGAGAAGAACATGGAGAAAGTTACGATGGGTGAATGGACTTGGGAAACAGGCATGAATTTTAATCAGATTACAGAATTTGAGCGGATTCGCGATTATGGCTTGTTGGTAGTTTATTCCAATTGGTCATATCTTAAAAATCTAAGCTCAGTTAAAGAAAAGTACAGAAACCGCAGATTGGATTGGGTTGCTTATATTGCTGGTAAACGTGAATCACGCAGATTACTGGGGGATATAATATTGAAAGAACAAGATCTTACCGATTATACAATTTATCCAGATGCATCTGCACCAACGACCTGGACAATCGATTTACATTATCCAGATCCTAAAAACACAGAGAATTTTCCAGACATGGAGTTTAAATCAATTGCAGTACACAAGAAAATACATCCATATCCTATACCATATCGCTGTTTCTACTCTAGAAATGTAGATAACTTGTTTATGGCAGGAAGAAATATTAGTGTAACCCATGTTGTTTTAGGAACAACTCGTTTGATGAGGACTACAGGTATGATGGGAGAAGTGATAGGAATGGCTGCTAGTATTGCTACAAAACATAAGACTAATCCGCGTGGTATTTATCAAAAACATCTTGAAGAGTTGAAAGATCTAATGAATAAAGGCATTGGGAAATACGAAGTGGAAAATGTACAACAATACAATCAAGGTAGAACGCTAGGACCGAAGTAGAAATACAAGACTAAATACAATGGAATGATATTTAAAGATTCAATCGGAGGGGACAGATTATTTCGTAAAGTAGTGCTTACGCCATTATCATGCGATTAAAAATGGAACCGTACGTCATAAGTATAATCAAAACATCTTCTTATAGATACAAAATTTTCAAAATCCATAGTTAATTTTTATCACCCATCTATATACTCTCGTCATTAATCAATTTTTTACTATCTTTGAATCTCCAAAAGTGAAACAAACGAATAAATAAATTATGGCATTAGAGATAGGTGATAAAATACCCGAATTACTAGGGACTGACCAAGACGGAAAAGAAATAAAAGCAAGTGATTATGTCGGAAAGAAATTGATTTTATATTTCTATCCTAAAGACAACACTCATGGTTGTACAGCGCAAGCTTGTAGCTTGAAAGATGGCAATGCGGAATTGATGAAAGAAGGATACCAAATTTTGGGTGTGAGTGTTGATAGTGAGACTTCGCATCAGAAGTTCATCAAAAAATTTAATTTACCTTTTCCTTTGATTGCTGATACTGATAAAAAACTGGTTGAAGAATTTGGTGTTTGGCAAGAAAAAACAATGATGGGGCGTAAGTACATGGGTACAGTGCGCACCACATTTGTGATTGACGAAAAAGGCGAAATAATTCACAAGATATCCGGTAGGGCAGTAAATACTAAAGCGCATGCAGACCAAATATTAGAATTGAAGTTTGACTAACTTCGTTGTA
>DENY01000014.1 GCA_002359825.1 Bacteroidales bacterium UBA2632 | reverse complement strand
CCACTTTCCCCAGTAAATCTTCACGCACAATAACAAAAGCAACACCTGCAGGACCAACATTTTTTTGTGCTCCACCATATATTAACCCATATTTTGAAATATCTAGAGGACGGCTCATAATATCGGATGACATATCAGCGACCAAAGTAATGGGACTATCTATATCCTCATGGATTTCAGTACCATAAATTGTGTTGTTGGTTGTGATATGGAAATAATCTGCATCAGTTGGAATAGTATATTCTTTGGGTATATAAGAGTATCCTTTATCTTCTGAAGAAGCTACTACTTCTATATCACCATAAAACTTAGCTTCTTTCATTGCTTTTTTGGCCCATACACCTGTTTGTAGGTAGGCAGCTTTTTTTGTCATTAGATTTGCAGGAACAGTAAAAAACTGTGTGCTTGCACCTCCACCCAAAAAAAGCACTTTGTAATTATCTGGTATATGTAATAATTCGCGCCATAAATCGACACATTCTTTCATAATTTTTTCCCATCCAGGAGTTCTATGCGAAATCTCTAAGATTCCAATTCCTGTGTTATCAAAATTACGTATAGCTTCAATAGAAGCCTCTACAGCTGTCCGAGGTAAAACACAAGGACCTGCATTAAAATTGTACTTTTTCATAAATTGTGAATTAATTTAGATGAATATATTTTCGATTTACTTTCAATGTCATAAACTAAAGAGCTAATGATAAGATTCTCGATTAGTAAACAAAGCTATAAAATAATTGAATATACACAATCAAATGCTCATGTTTTTTCATGATTTCTATTCGGTTTATTTCTCGAAGCAATTTGACACATCTTATTTTCTTACATTTGTTCAGTAAAAGCATTCGTGTTATCTTTGTACACGATATAAAGAACAGCAAATGAATCAACCCTATCCATCATCCCTTTTAGAAAGTGCCGTAAACGAATTTGCGAAGCTTCCTGGAATTGGCAGAAAAACAGCTTTACGCTTTGTATTGCATCTATTGCGTCAAGATGATTCTCATGTCGAAAGTTTTACTAATGCAATATTGACTCTGAAAAAAGAAATAAAATACTGCTCTTCTTGTCATAATATTTCGGATAGTGAAATTTGCAACATTTGCTCCGATTTATCACGCGATCCTTCAGTTGTTTGTGTTGTTGAAAACATTAAGGATGTGATGGCAATTGAAAATACGTCCCAATATAAAGGTCAGTATCATGTTTTAGGAGGTATAATATCTCCCATAGATGGTATTGGGCCTTCGGATGTGGAAATTTCAAGTTTAATAGATAGAGTGAAAACTAAAAATGTAAAAGAGGTAGTTTTGGCCTTGAACGCAACTATGGAAGGCGACACTACCAACTTCTACATCTATCGCAAATTAGAACCGTTACACACAAAAGTTAGTATCATAGCACGAGGTGTTTCGATAGGAAACGAAATTGAATATACCGATGAGGTCACACTTGGTCGTTCTATACTAAACAGAACACCTTTTGATGAATCGTATAAATTATAACAATAAATGAAATCAGAATCAATTATCAACAACTTAAAACGTTTATTTTATATAGCAATCGGGATTCAAGGAGTTCTTTTAATCGCTGTTGCATTTAGGGTAATAGATATATTACCCGAAATTCCCCTCACATCTGTTGTTGTTGAACGATATGCTCTCTTGGTGACCTTAATTAGTATTCCAGGTGCTTTGAAACTCTTCTCAATAATAATGAAGAAAAATGAACATCCGAATGATGAGATTGTGACAACCTCTCTCTATATTAAAGCATTTATAGCACGATTCGGCATTCTATTGTTGATTGCATCAATTAATATAGTATTATACGCCGTATCGCTCAATCAGAATTATATGCTTTGTACTCTGATTATTTTCACAGCCTATATTTTCACTTATCCATCTATAAATTATTTGAGAGGCCCAGAAGAAAAGCAAGAACTAACAGATGAGGAAATAAGTAAGCAAGATAAATAACGATTAGAACAAATTATTAATAAAAACAAAAAATGACTATTGCAATAGATTTTGATGGAACAATTGTAGAACACAAATATCCGAAAATAGGTCGACCCATTCCATTCGCAATTGAAACACTTCTTCAGTTGCAAAAAGAAAATCACAAGCTTATTCTATGGACAGTGCGCGAAAATGATTTGCTACAAGAAGCTATCGATTATTGTGCGGAGCGAGGGTTAGTTTTTTATGCTAACAATGCCAATTATCCCGAAGAGACCATACCCTCTCCAAGAAAGCTTTCTGTTGATATGTTTATTGATGACCGAAACCTTGGAGGTTTACCAGACTGGGGTGTGATATACAAAGCAATACACGCTACAGAAAGTGGCGAAAGTGCATTTCAAACAATTATGTCGGCCCAAGAGACTCAGCAAGAAAAGAACAAACGAAAGAAAAATATATTTCTTCGTATAGGAGAAGCATTAGATGCAAGATAAATGTTTTAGTTATGTCTAAATTTCTCGAAAACAACATAATATCTTTAAGGGCTCCTGAGCCCGAAGATCTTGAATTGCTATTTAAATGGGAAAACGACACTGAAGTTTGGAAGTTTGGATCGGCTATTTCTCCTTACTCTAAGTATGTTTTAAAACAATATATTATAGATGCTCAAACGGATATATTCCAGTCGAAACAACTCCGCTTTATGATTGTCTTAAAACGAGAACAAATCAGTGTAGGCACTATAGATTTATACGATTTTGATGCCATTAATAGCCGATGTGGAGTAGGAATTTATATCGATCATGCATATCGCAAGAATGAGTATGCAACAAATGCCTTGAATCTCTTAGAAAAATACGTTTTCAACTTTTTAAATATCAACCAACTCTATGCAATAATTCCTGAGAATAACAAAGCAAGCATTCAACTTTTTAACCATTCACACTTTTCAGAATCAGGAGTTTTGCAACAGTGGATATTCACAGAGAAAGGATATGAAAATGCTATAATAGTTCAAAAACTAAAAACAGACCAATAATGAAAGAAGATTTAATAAAAGCAATAGAAATTCTGAAACAAGGTGGCATTATTCTCTATCCAACAGATACTATATGGGGAATTGGTTGCGATGCAACAAACGAACAGGCAGTTGAAAAGCTTTATGCTATCAAACAAAGAGAAAAAGATAAGTCAATGCTTATTTTACTCGACAATCCAGTAAAACTACAAACCTATATTCAAGAAGTTCCAGATATTGCTTGGGATTTGATTGACCTATCCGACAAACCATTGACTATCATTTTTGAGGGTGCAAAGAACTTAGCCACCAACTTGATTAACAAAGATGGAACAATAGGAGTCCGCATAACATCAGAGGACTTTTCAAAGGATTTATGTAAACGTTTTAGAAAACCCATTGTTTCAACATCCGCTAACATTGCGGGAAAACCATCACCCCAAAATTTCAATCAAATAGATAATGAAATTATCGAATTGGTGGATTACGTGGTTGAATACAGACAAAATGAAATGATTAAGCAAACCCCCTCATCTATTCTCAAATTAGCCACTAATGGAAATATTGAGATTATTCGAAAATAATAGTGCACTGGAAAACATAAACAGAGTCTACCACAAATATTAGAGAGAAATTTTTCATCTTACATTCCATATATTTCATCTGGCTTTGGTCTGTCTATGATCAGTTTCTCAAAGAATTTAAAGGCAAAACTACTGATTCTCCAAAAAAAATTGTAGTTTTGTCTGGCAAGCGAACGTTAGAATTTATTATAAAGAGAAAGTACAGGATATCCTTTATTTAGAGCTCTACGTGTAAATGCACAATGTGTTTTATCGACCGATAAAAATTTAATAATCCAGATCCCTTTTATTAAATACAAATATGTTTGAGAAGTTTTTAATTTGGAGGAGTAAGCACATCACCGAGCGTGTTTTTCTTCTTATAATATGCTTAATGGTAGGTGTTTTATCTGCCCTTGCGGCGTATGCTTTAAAGATGGCTCTTCATTTCATTCAAAGCTCCTTAAAGAGCAACTTTGTGAATATTGGTGCTAACTATTACTATCTTGTTCTACCAATTGTTGGAATCCTATTAGCGGGACTATTCGTAAAATATATTGTAAAAGAAGATATTAGTCACGGTATCACAAAAGTTTTATATGCAATTTCTCAACGAAAAAGCAGACTAAAACTACACAACACATACACTTCACTTATTGCGAGTTCACTAACTATTGGCTTTGGTGGTTCTGTTGGAGCTGAGGCTCCAATTGTTTTGACAGGCTCTGCCATCGGTTCTAATTTAGGAAGATTCTTTAAATTGGAACATCGCAACATCATGCTTTTAGTAGGATGTGGTGCAGCTGGTGCAGTTGCAGGCATTTTCAAAGCACCCATTGCAGGGGTAGTCTTTGTTATTGAGGTGCTTTTGTTGGACCTCACTATGTCTTCTATTCTTCCCCTATTAGTTACTTCGGTTACAGCCACCACAATTGCTTATATGCTAACGGGAACAAATGCCATGTTTGCTTTCTCACAAGTAGAAGGTTTTACTTTTGACAGAATTCCTCACGTAATCCTATTGGGTATCGCCTGTGGATTTGTCTCTCTTTATTTCACGCGTAGCATGAACTGGATTGAAGGTATCTTTGGCAAAATCACTTATTGGAAAAAATTTCTCCTTGGAGGAGTGATGTTAAGCTTACTCATTTTCTTTCTTCCTCCTCTATATGGTGAAGGATATGACACAATAGAAACTCTGTTGGCAGGCGGTGATTCATATAAAGGACTGATGGACGATAGTTTTTTCTATTTTCTAAAAGATGGATGGGGAATCATAGTGTTTGCAATTCTAATTATTCTTACAAAAGTATTTGCTTCAAGCGCTACTAACGGTGCAGGTGGTACAGGAGGTATTTTTGCTCCAACACTGTTTTTAGGTTGTGTGGTTGGTTTTTTATATTCTTATTCTCATAATACAATGGGTTTTTCAGGAATATTACCACAAGAAAACTTTTCTCTCTTTGGCATGGCAGGAGTAATGGCAGGAGTAATGCATGCCCCCTTAACAGGCACATTCTTAATTGCAGAGTTAACTGGAGGATACGACCTTTTTCTTCCTTTGATGATGGTTTCAATTAGTTCTTATGCAACCATAATTCTTTTTGAAAAGCATAATATCTATTCGATGCGTTTAGCTAAAAAGGGAGAATTAATAACTCATCATAAAGACAAAGCTGTACTTACTTTTCTTGAAATAGATTCTTTGCTTGAAACAGATTTAGAGGTTGTTAAACCTGATATGTATTTGGGTGAGATGGTGAAAGTGATATCACAATGTAAGAGAAATATTTTCCCTGTCGTAAATGATGAAGGTGTACTGATGGGACTTGTTCTTTTAAACGATATACGGAATATCATTTTCAGACCCGAGTTGTACGAACGATTTAAAGTGTCAAAATTTATGGTAGGTGCTCCAGCCGAAATAAATATAAATATGCCCATGGAGGAGATTATGAATCTATTTGAAGATACAAAAGCTTGGAATTTGCCTGTGGTTGACAATGAAGGTAAATATAAAGGTATTATGTCACAATCATCTATTTTCAATGCATACAGAGATGTGTTAGTTGAACACTACTCTGAAGAATAAATTTAAAACATCATGACAAAAAAAGATTTTAAGATTGTATTCATGGGTACACCTGAATTTGCCGTTGAAACTCTCAAAATTTTAGTTGAAAACAATTATAATATAGTGGGAGTAGTGACCATGCCTGATAAGCCAGCGGGAAGAGGACACAAACTACAAGAATCTGATGTAAAGAAATACGCTATTTCTCAAAATCTATTAGTTTTACAACCAGAAAAACTTCGAGATGCTGATTTTATAAATGAATTAGAAGCTCTACAAGCAGATCTTAATCTTGTCGTTGCTTTCAGAATGTTACCCGAAGTAGTTTGGGATATGCCAAAACATGGGACTTACAATTTGCATGCTTCTCTTTTGCCACAATATCGAGGGGCAGCCCCCATCAATTGGGCAATTATCAATGGAGAAGTCGAGACAGGAGTAACCACATTTAAGTTGGTGCACGAAATTGATTCAGGTAAAATTGCCTATCAATCAAAAATAGAAATAGGTGATAGAGATAATGCTGGAGTAATACATGATAAATTAATGGAGACTGGAGCACAATTGGTACTTAAAACAGTTGATGATATCATTGATGGTTCAATCACTTTGCAATCCCAAAACATAGATAAAGTAAACCTTAAACCTGCGCCTAAAATATTCAAAGAAACCTGTAGAATTAAATGGTCCTCTAAAGCTAAAGAGATAGATCGATTTATTAGAGGATTATCTCCCTACCCTGCAGCACACACTACACTTGTGAGAGAAAATGAAACTATCAACATTAAAGTTTTTGAGGCGTTGCCCATTATACAAGATCACGATTTAATTGTGGGATCCATCGTGCAGTCTTCATCCTCGGAGCTATATATTGCTGTTGAAGATGGTTTCATACGAATATTAGAACTTCAACTTCAGGGTAGAAAACGGATGAAAGCTGAAGATTTCATGAACGGTTTTCAGTTTCAACATACAGATAACTTTAAGTAGCCACTTACCACTTAAAGTTCAAGCCAAAGCTAACCACCTCGTTTACTTGCAAATACTTAAAGTCAGAATGCGAAGGAACACCGTCGTCATATCTTAAGTGAAGATAAAGTCGTGTTGAAAAGTATTGGCTCAATGACATATTCAAAGTATTTTCAAACTCAGCTTCCACTTTACTATAGTTTGTAAAGTACTTTATACGCGATGTCCAAGTTACATATTTTGTAATATCATAAGNNGAAGTCAACGTAGAACCTTTGTCAAATATATATTTTTTCCCTTCAGGAATACCAAATCGTTTTTCATTTACCTCGTTATTTCCTACATATTTGTAGTTGACAGAGAGAGGAGAAATTGAAACAGCTAATCGAACTCTTCTATGACGAACTGATTTTGAAGTTTTGTCCAAATTGTATTTCATACCTATACCTGCATTCACATACAAAGGAGCTAAAAAAGCAGACCGCAGTTCGTCTTTGTTGGGAAGATAACTTTTGAACATTTGAGTTTTCGCCTCCAAGTTAGTAGAGTATGACCAAGATTTTTTGTAAGCATCCAAGCCAAAATCACCATAATAGCGTAGCATATCATCTCCTATTCTATAATTTCTTATAGTATCATCGGGAGCATTAAAAACTGACAAACGCCATTCAATTCTATTATTAAATCGAACTTTATCTTTCTCATAGTTGACATTAAAAATTTGATTGCTGTTGATGTTTAAATTGCTTGTTCCTCCTCTGTGCCAATTAGGAGAGAAATAGTTTTGAGATAACTGGAAAGAATGCTCACCCGTTTTAATCCAGTAAATCCGTTTTATCTCAACGCCTTCAACATCCGGTTTTTCTAATGAAAAACTAGTCTCTGATGAAAGCAACTCTTTAAAAGGATTAAACTTTTCGCGTACATCGGTCTCTGCAACAGTCTGTTTCACCCCACTTAAAATAGAAGTGGATATTTTAATTGTTGATGGATTTTCAAGATAATATTCTCTTCGCACCCCCTCTGCAAAAGCCTGATCTTCTGAAAGTTGAACAAAATGATTATCTGGAGAAAGAAGAGAACCTTTGTATTTATCTTCTTCGATAGGATAAACAAATGCAGAATCTGGATTCTCAATGCGTCCTGTAAAAATAACTGGTAAAAAGAGTGGGTTGTACAGCATTGTATCGCTGAAGTTCAACATACTTGTATAAGAATCATAATTCACCCCCTTTTGCTCTGGTAGTTGAATTGTTCCATTGGATTTTCTGGTATAAAGTGAATCCAAAGAAGTTTTTATAGTAATTGGAATAAAACCTTGTTCCTTTTTAGGAGTAAGTACTGTTTTATCAATCTTTACTGAGTCAGATATAGTAGGGATCAAAAGCGAGTCTTTTTCCATAGTAATCAAAGTGGAATCTTGATCAATGGAAGCGCCTAAAGAATCCTGTGAAATAGAAGTTATAATAGTGTNNGTGTTTTGCAGTTCTATTTCCCGTATATTAGATGTTTGAGTAGTATCCAATAAAGTTTTTAAACGTAGCTCTATATCTGTAACTTCATTGAATTTACCTATCGTGTCATTCCTATTAATGTTGGATGCTGACAAATGTAAATTGGTAGAAAGTAAAATCAAAATAAGAAATTGTGGAAATCGTTTCATATTCACATATTTGGTTGAAATACAAAATTAAATGAGATACATTAGTTTACAAAGTTATAAAAAATATCTCATAATAAGCAGATAGTCTTTCAAACATAAATTTTTAAATCAAAAAAGCACCATATCTGCTAAAGAAAGAATGACAAATTTAAACTACAAAATATTAGCATGGTACAGCTTGAATTCGTATTTTTGCACATAGTGGTCCAATTTTCATTCCAACAAAAGAAGAATGAATTATATACAATTAATGAACGCTTATACTGCAGAACTGTTCACCTTATTAAGAGCGAAAGTAATGTTCATGAGTAAGTATGACCCACCGTTTACTCATTGAAAAGATAAAACTTTTCATTCAATTAAAATGTTATTACTAAGGAATCAAAAATCAACCTTCAAACAAATAAAAAAAATGAATAAATTAAAGTACACTATCCTTATTGCTGTAATAGGTGTATTCACACTTTCGAGCTGTGGCTATAATACAATGGTAAATAAAGAAGAAACGGTTACAGCTCAGTGGGCACAAGTACAAAACTCCTATCAAAGACGTGCAGATTTGATACCTAATCTTGTATCTACTGTAAAAGGTTATGCTTCGCATGAGCAAGAAACATTCACAGCTGTAGTAGAAGCAAGGGCTCGCGCCACACAGGTCAATGTAAATCCAGAAGAACTAACAGAAGAAGGTATCCAACAATATCAACAAGCTCAAGGCCAACTTAGCGCTGCTTTGGGTAAATTATTAATGATTCGCGAGAATTATCCAGAATTAAAAGCAAATCAAAACTTTCTTGCTTTACAAGATGAATTGGCAGGAACTGAAAACAGAATATCGGTAGAAAGAAAAAGATTCAACGAAACTGCGCAAGATTATAACCAATACATCCGAAGATTCCCACATGTGATTTACGCTGGAATGTTTGGATTTAAAAAGAAAGGATATTTTGAAGCTGATGATGCCTCACAAAGTGCACCTTCAGTAAATTTTTAATCCACCTACATCATTTAATGAAATAAAATGCTATTGAAGTTTCCAGTCGTTGATCGTTATAACATCTAAGCGTAAAATGAATAAAATAGACGAACCTAAAATTGTAGAAGCAATCCGTAAAGCAGAACTTTTGACTTCTGGCGAAATAAGAGTATACATTGCTAAACATTGCAAGGAAGATCCACTGGAAAAAGCTTCAATAGTTTTTCAAAAATTAAAAATGCAGAATACAGCTTTAAGAAATGCAGTTCTGATACTTGTGTGTCCTAACGCTCGAAAAGCTGCTATACTTGGAGACATAGGTATTAANNTTAACAGTATAATTGAATCTGACTTTTGGGATAGTACATTGAGTGAATTAATTTCATATTGTTCCAAAGATTTAATTACCGAAGGCATTTGCAAAGCTGTGGATAAAGTAGGCAATTTAATTAAATTAAAATATCCCTATCAAGAAGGAGATATAAACGAATTAGAGAATGAAATTATTCTGGAAGATTAGTCAACTGCTTATCTTATTTATATTTATTTCCCAAGGTTTAGTTGCACAGAAAATACCTGCTCCAATGTCTCCTCCGAGATTGGTAAATGATTTTGCTAATGTCTTCTNNACAAGCATTGGAGGGGACACTGCGTACATACAATGATACTACATCTACTCAAATTTATGTAGTCACCGTAAAGGATTTAGAAGGGTATGCTGTATCAGACTACGCTTTTAGATTAGGTGAAAAGTGGGGAATTGGTCAAAAGACCAAAGACAATGGTGCAGTCATTCTCATTAAACCTAAAGTAGGCAATAGTCGAGGTAATGCTTTTATCGCAGTTGGCTATGGATTAGAGGCTCGTATCAACGATGCTTATGTTGGGCGCATTGTCCGCGACCGAATGATACCATACTTTAAACAAGAAGATTATTTCAGTGGAGTAAATGCTGCAATTGTCACTATGATAAAACGCCTTTCGGGAGAGTTTGATCCTGATATGCAAAAACAAGAAGAGAAATTACCACTTACTTCAATCATATTTTTTGTAGTTTTCTTTATAATCTTTATAATAGCTGTCACAAAAAAAGGAGGAGACGACCATGATATCGGGGGCGATGGATCAAACCGCAGCAGAAGAGGACCAATTTTCTTCCCTCCCATAATAGGAGGAGGCAGAAGAGGAGGCTTTGGAGGGGGCGGAGGTTTCGGTGGCGGAAGTTTTGGCGGCGGAGGCGGCGGCAGCTTTGGCGGCGGAGGAGCTGGGGGTAGCTGGTAAGTTCCACTATAACACAATCATTATAACATATCAAATTGTCAAGATTAATCACAATATTAGGACCAACGGCAAGTGGAAAAACTCCATTTGCTGTAGAACTTGCAAATAAAATAGACGGTGAAATTATCAGTGGCGATTCCCGTCAAGTATATCGATCGATGAACATCGGTACTGGAAAAGATTTAAACGAATATACTATTGGAAGTAAACAAATAAAATATCATCTAATCGATATTAGGGAGCCTGGCGATAAATACACTTTATATAACTTTCAGCAGGATTTCCACGTTGCTTATCACGATATTTTATCTCGTAACAAAAAGCCGATTCTGTGTGGAGGTACAGGCTTATACATAGAATCAGTTTTAAGTGGATACGAGCTAAAGAGAGTCCCCAAGAATGAAAAAATGAGAGGATCATTACAAAATAAAT
>DENY01000247.1:354-4508 GCA_002359825.1 Bacteroidales bacterium UBA2632 | reverse complement strand
CGAAGCCAATGCCGAATTGCGCTCCATTCCCACTGCCACTGCCATTCGGGGCAAACTAGAGGGTGCGTTACGCAACTACTTTAGCTTGCTAGAAGCCATGAAAGACCTTCCCGATTGGGAAATGATGTATGCAGAAATTAATGAATTAGNNTCCAGACTTGTGCCTTTAATATAATAGACATAAGCACAGGTCTGGAGAACTGCGCCAGCCGCGGTTATTTCTTCACATCCTCAGATTTATACAAATATCGCTTAATCTTATTGGTGGCTGTTTTCTTGAATGGCTCTACATAATCTATAATGTCTTGTAACTTGGATGACTTGTTTACTTTAGAGTTGATATATTCTAACAAATCGGACTTCAATTCCACCATCTTGTCCTCTATCTTTATAGAAGCATCTGATGTCATTTCCTTAACTTTCTGTTCCAATTCTTCCATATTGAAATGAACCAATGCTACTAAACCACCTTTGTCCTTAATCACAATAGACTCTTCTACGAATTCAAAATTATTGATTAAAGACTCTATCTCTTCAGGATAGATGTTTTCGCCACTAGCTCCAACAATCATACTTTTAAGACGCCCCTTATGAGTCAACATTCCTTTTTTATCAAAAGAGCCTAAATCTCCAGTCTTGAACCAACCATCATCGGTCAATACTTCTTTCGTGATTTCTTCATTCTTATAATAGCCCAACATCACATGATTACCACGCACCCATATCTCTCCCTCACCAGTTGTGGGGGCAGGGTTATGTATAACCACTTCAGAATCGACCACTTTAGGACCAATAGCTTGAAACTTTCCTTTTCCCGGCGCACATCCTGCAACTAAGGGCGAAGTTTCTGTCAACCCATATCCAATAGCAAATGGAAATTTTGCATCAATCAGAAAACGTTCTACTTGAGCATCTAATTTAGCACCTCCAATACCAAAAAACTTAAGTTGGCCTCCAAAAGTTTCATAAAGCTTCTTACCTGCCACTTGATTCAGTAATTTCTGAGTTGGTCTAAATTTGTATAAAGAACGAGTGACAGCTTTGCTATTTATTTTCTTCAGAATACTTCCTTTGTAAATTTTCTCAATAATCAAAGGCACGGTAAGCATCAATGTAGGTTTCACTTTTTCCAAAGCAGGCAACAGAACAGAGCCCGAAGGTGGTTTACGCAAATAACTGATGCTAGCGCCATTCATTATTGGCAATAAAAATCCGATAGTATTTTCATAGGTATGTGCTAATGGTAAAACAGAAAGGAACCGATCAGTTTCTAAAATTTCTTGTACGTTATTAGATTGATAAATATTAGTAATCAGATTCTTTTGTGAAAGCATTACTCCTTTTGGCGTTCCAGTAGTACCAGAAGTGTACAAAAGAACTGACATGACATTTTCACGAGGATGATAAATGCTTTTAGGTTGTTTGGATTCATCAAAGAGAGGAGATGCATCTTTTCCATAAAGCAAATCAAAATCATCGAGCCTGATAACTAATCCAGTGCTAAGATTTTCTATTTTAGCAAGTTTAAATTCCAAAGACTTAGATATGAAAATAGCTTTGGCTTCCGAGTGTTGTATAATGTTTTCCAATTCATAAGGTGTAAAATCGGGTAAAACAGGCACAACCACTACTCCCATGCATTGAGTTGCGAAATATACAATGCCCCAATTAGGCATATTCTGACTGTAAAGAATCACCCGATCGCCGGGTTCAATACCCAAAGCTTCCATATAAGCCATCACGGCATCAATGCGTTTACCCATCTGGGTATAGGTGATAAATTCTTCATCAACAAACCCAAGAGCATTATTATTTCCATATTTGGAAACTAGCTCGGGAATAAGATTTTTAAAAAGATATGATTGGGGAATAAACATATATGTAATTAGGCAATTTTGATAATATTAAAACAATAAGACCTATAAAACAAACGTTTCAACCTATATACTTGTTTTGCTTCAATGATAATTTATAAAGCATACAAGGTTGTTAATGTTTCGTAGTAGTTTTGCAAAGTTAATAAAAAGATATGAGAATAGAGGCATCACAGCTAGAACAAGCTCCCTGACTTGTTGTCTTTAGTTTAATATCCTACAAAACCATAGTTCTTGACCACAATACTAATTGAGATGTGTAAATGCAATACAAACGGGTTTATCTATCGCAATATCTTGATGCGTGTCTGTGAGTAATCCAGTTTCTCTATCAATACTATAAACTTGAATCACATTATCGTCACGACCAGCCACCAATAGAAACTTCCCGTTGGGAGTAATTGCAAAATTACGTGGATGCTTTGCCGTAAGTTGATAACCAACTTTGGTGAGTGTGCCATCTTCTGCATCTATTGCAAACACTCCAATGCCATCTGCCTTTAGCCTATTTGAAGCATACAAAAACCTTCCGTTGGGAGACACATGTATATCTGCGCTACCTCTTGCTCCTATAGTATCAACAAGTATTCGTTGCTTTTGTTTCAAATCGCCCATATTGTAGTCATACACGATAACTTCGCCAGACAATTCGCCCAACAAATAGAAGTACAAACCGCTAGGATGAAAGTCGNNTGACGTGGTCCTGTGCCAGCAGGAGTTGCAATAATTGAAGTATCACTTTTAAGCAAAGCTGGCTGACCTTCAAAAACTGAGTTGACAGATTTGTATCGATATATTCTGTCAGTTCCCAAATCAGTTGCAAACATATGCATCCCATCAGGTGAGTATCTCACACTGTGTAAGTGAGGTTGTTGTTGACGAATTGAATCTTCTCCCTTTCCTTCAAATTCGAATAAATTGGTCAAAGCACTCAGTGTACCGTCAGTGTGGATGTTGAATTGCGATATACTCCCTCCCCCGTAGTTGGCAGTGAAAACATTGTGTCCTTGAGCATCGAGCGTGATATAAGCTGGCGAACTACCATTTGTGAATTGAGAATTGAGCAAAGTGAGTTGTCCACTTTTTTTGTCGAAAGAGAAAGAGTGTGCAAAACTATCGTCTTTACCATTCTCACCAACGGAGTAAACAAACTTTTCATCGGGGCTAATGGCTACATAAGATGGATTTGCAACTTCTACCATACTTACAGAGTCGGATCTTCCAGTATCGGTGTCAAACTTATAAATATAAATTCCCTTACTCCCCTCTTGTGAAGTGTAGGTGCCAACAAGCATATACATTTCGCCGAGGCTTGCAATTGAGTCATTAGCTAGGTCGCTGTTCTTTTTATCTGTTTTCTTCATTGTACATGATACTACTACGAAAGCGATAAAGAGTAGGTATATTAATTTTTTTATCATTCTGTTAGGTCTGTTTTCATATTAAGGTGCTAAAGTAATTATTTATTTCTATTCTGGCAACTTTCAATCAAAACATACATTTAGTTGCGTATGTGCTATAGACTGTGTATTTTTGCAGTGTTTTAAAATTTTAATTTATAACGAAATCACATATGCTTAAGAAAATATTATCTATCTCCGGCAAACCCGGATTGTTCAAGCTTGTATCAACAAGTAAAACAATTACTTTAGTGGAATCATTGATTGATCAAAAACGTTTACCTATCTATCCTCAAGAGAAAATTGTTTCACTAGGTGAAATTGCTATCTATACTTCGGAAGATGAAGTACCCCTCAAAGATGTTTTTGCGAAAATAAAAGAAAAAGAGAATGGCGAGAAGATATCTGAAGAGATAAAAAGCTCAAACAATACAATGTTTTCTTACTTTGAGACCATTCTTCCTACCTATGACAAAGAAAAAGTATATGCATCGGACGTAAAGAAAATGATCAATTGGTACAATCTTCTTATTGAAAACAACATTGATTTTGAAACAGAAGAAGAAGAGGAAACGAAAGACGAAGAAAAATCTGAAGATGTTGTAAATGAAGAAGAAGTGAAAGCTACTGAAGATTCGGATACAATAGAGAAATAAGGAGAATTAAAATTGATAATACAGATGTAAACATTCAATCTGTAGTCAACAAAACATTTATTACAATTTAATCCAGATTCTATGTTGAATTGGCGAAATATTATAACAAGAGGAGTTGCAGGAGTTGTATATATATGTATTCTTCTTTTTGGAATATTATACAATCAATACTCTTTTGTGATTGTCTTTGGTGTAATTTTGATATTTGCTTTAGACGAGTTTTT
>DENY01000247.1:0-198 GCA_002359825.1 Bacteroidales bacterium UBA2632 | reverse complement strand
ATATATCACACTGCCTTTTTGTTTGTTATTACTGATATCGTATGAATATAAAATGGCTAACACACTCTATTACTATGCATTTGTATTAGCTATTTTTGTTTTCATCTGGATCAATGATACCTTTGCTTTCATCATTGGTATTACATTGGGCAAATATAAGTTACTCGAGCGCATATCTCCCAAAAAGACTATAGAGGG
>DENY01000242.1:5644-5848 GCA_002359825.1 Bacteroidales bacterium UBA2632 | reverse complement strand
TGGTTTTATGGATTCAAACTGCACATTGTGATCAATGAAAAAGGTGAAATCATAAGCTTTTGCGTCACCCAAGCTAATGTGGATGACAGAGAACCGCTAAAAAATGAAGGATTCTTAAAACAAGTTTTTGGAAAACTGTTTGCAGATAAAGGCTACATTGGCAAGCAGTTGACCGAGCTCCTTTTTGTAGATGGAATTCATTTG
>DENY01000242.1:5147-5403 GCA_002359825.1 Bacteroidales bacterium UBA2632 | reverse complement strand
GGTGAAATCTAATCAATTATCCTTTTTTTAAGAATCGAACTCAGGTTGATACATTTTGTATCAAAATGTCAGTTTATGAATCAAGGTCAGTTTATATTTACCCAGTTATGTGATTTCCTGCCCAAAATTAAATTTGACTGGTATGTGAAAAAATACGAGGGTAACAAATACATAAAGTCTTTCACTTGTTGGAATCACTTGCTGGTTATGTTATTCGGTCAATTATCAAATAGAGAAACCATGAGAGATTTGATTG
>DENY01000242.1:3396-5117 GCA_002359825.1 Bacteroidales bacterium UBA2632 | reverse complement strand
GGAGTAATCTTTCTAAGGCCAATGAAATTCGTGAATTGAAAATTTTTGAAGATATGGCTAATCTTATGATTTCTATGGCACGTGATAAACGTACTGGTGATAAAGATTTCTTTTTGGATGGAAACGTTTACGCTTTTGATTCTTCAACAATTTCTTTATGCCTAAGTATGTTCTGGTGGACAAAATTGCATCACAATAAAGGAGGCATCAAGCTGCATACTCTTTTTGATGTAAAAACGGTTATACCTGCTTTCAATATAATAAGCGATGCGAGTATTCATGATTCAAAGGTTATGAATCAAATACCTTATGAGCAAGGATCTTACTATGTTTTTGACCGTGCCTACATGGATACAGAGCAACTTTTCTCCATCCATCAAAAGGAGAGTTTCTTTCNNAGACTGACTGTGAGTATAACAATCCTGAAACGGGGATAATGGCAGATCAACATATTTTGTTTAGAGGAAATGACACAAAAGAGCAATATCCTGAAACTATAAGAAGAGTGGTATTCTATGATAAGGGCTCTAACAGAACATTTGTGTTCTACACAAACAACATGCAAATCACAGCTGAAGATGTTGCGCTACTTTATAAATACAGATGGAGGGTTGAATTATTCTATAAATGGTTGAAGCAGCATCTACGGATAAAGCAGTTTTATGGAACCTCAGAAAATGCAGTCAAGATACAAATTTATTGTGCAATTATAGCATATTGCCTCGTTACCATAGTTGAACATGATTTAAGTTTAAAAATGGATACTTATGATGTACTGAGAATATTGACCATATCGCTGCTGGATAAAACAGAACTTACTAAGCTTTTCAACCATTCAAAAATAAACGAAAACTATCAAAATGACACACAATTAAAACTTAATTTTTTTAGTGGACACTAGTGATTTCGCTTATACATAAACATATTGAATATCTTAAAGAGAATATTGTGTTTTAAGGTAGTTTCAAAAATCAATTCTATACCTCAATAATCATCGATTAAAAAATGAAATTTTTATTAGAGAGCTACAACATAAAAAAAGACTTGTATTTAATCATCCATTTTTTCAAAATAATTCGGATAGTTGTAAAAATTAGATACATTATGTATTGCGGATAAATAAAAATCTGCACGTTGAAAATGTTGTGATATCAGGTTTAGATTATCTTTATTGCCTTGAGTGATATCGGAATATCCAAACTCTTTTTGTTTAGATATAAAAGGATAGAGCGTCATTATATTGTTTGATAACTGTGATATTACCCCATCTGCCGTATCATCAACTTTAAAATCATCATTAAGAATCTTCTGGAAGACCCTTTTATAAATTACAATAAATTGTGTACACCAGAACCAATCTATCCAATAACGATTTTTTGCAGTGGGGACAGCATATCCAAAACCTCCAATCCCACCAGAAAGAATATCAGCTCCCTGTTTGTGGGCATTAAGAATGTTTTCAAACAGGTATTCTTTGGAGTAATCCTCTGTAAAATAATGATTATCTTCGCACACTATCGTTACATCATCGTCTTGCTCAATCGCCAAATTAATTACTTTCACTATGCTATTCCAAAGTCCTACAGCACCAATGGAATGCTCACACGCATCAACGAATGTAACGTCAAATTCTTCTCTACCATTAAATTCATTTAAAATATGTTTTTTGCGTTCGTTTCTATTTTTCAAATTTATAATATAAATTGGAATATAGAATTCAA
>DENY01000242.1:2396-3334 GCA_002359825.1 Bacteroidales bacterium UBA2632 | reverse complement strand
CATTCCAATTTAACCGTTCTTCGAATTCTTTTCGAGAGGATAAGCGTAAATGCTGGTATTTCTCCGAATCAGCAAAAATATCTTTGATCAGTTCAGCATACTTTTCTGAACATGCATCCGACGGAAGCAGGTAACCGTTTTGTCCATTTCGTATAACTTGATGCACGCCACCAACATCTGCTGCTAATGAAGGAATTCCATAAGCAGATGCCTCGCAAAACACGATACCATAGCAGTCAAATACAGTAGGAAGAATGAAAAAATGCGTCTTACATAAAATCTCTTCCAATTTTATACGTTCTTCTTCTTTTGATTTATCAATAAATGGAAATATATTCAATTGTAGATCAGAAGTATCTACATAATTTATTGGATTACATCCAATTATTGTAAATGAACAATTGATTCCACTATTTTTCAATGAAAGATAAGCTCCGTAGGCTTTGTTGCCACCCTTATTTATCCAGCTTTTCCCAATAAAAAGCAAATTACAAGTTTTATTGTTGACATAACGATTTATCAAATTAGGAGTCGGAATATTAGCGCCAAACTCAATGACTTTAATTTTATTTCNNATAATGATGCTTTTTCCAAAAATTTTTTTTCTTTTGATTCTACTTTTTTTATATATTTAATATCGAATATTTTCAAATAAACTTTGAATAAATTAAAGGTTACATCCCCAATATAAACAATTGGGATTGGTGATTTTACATCGACAGCTAAAAGGAAATCCCTTACAATAATTAAATCGTATTTATTTTTACTTATTTGATATGAAAGAATTTTAGCAAAAAAAACTGATTCCAACTCAGGATAAAATATTTCTCTATTTTTCTTATTTAGAATAAAGGCTTTTTCCATCAGTCCTCCTCCAATCCATTTGACATTATGGTTTTTACGTAATGACATAAAAATATAATACAACGTTCCAGACC
>DENY01000242.1:1949-2302 GCA_002359825.1 Bacteroidales bacterium UBA2632 | reverse complement strand
AATTCAGAAATAAATGCGATATTCATATAATTATAATAAAAAGTAAACTTAAATCGACAAATAAAGTTCTATAATTTTTTCTTTAAATAAATTAATTTCATATTTCTTTTTAAATATCAGACGCCCTCTTCGCCCAAATGATCTTGACATTTTTTTATTTTTCAATAAAACATCAATTTTTTCTGACATTACATCTATATCAATTTGTGTGTTTCCATTAGATATTATTACGGGAATTTTAAAACCATTCTTTGCATGTTCAACCATTTGGGATAACTCCCCGATATCAGTTACAATTAATGGTAATTCATGCATCATCATTTCGATAGCAACATAACCAAATTCTTCATATA
>DENY01000242.1:0-1888 GCA_002359825.1 Bacteroidales bacterium UBA2632 | reverse complement strand
TATACTATATAACTCAAATAACTGTTTTTTATCTATTCTTCCTGTAAAGGATACTTTTGTCCAAAATCCATTAGAATCTGACAATAGAGGATCAATGTCTCCACTCCCTACTATGAATAAGTGTGCAGAAGGATTATATTTTAAAAGATTATAAAAGGCTTTTATTAAAAAAGAAGCTCCTTTTTCTTTGTTTAATCTACCTGCAAAAATTATAATCTGAGTCGTATCAGAAATAAAATATTTTTTTCGTATGGTTTGTTTTTCAATCAATGGTAATCTAACGTAAGTATCCTTAAGTGCGTTATTAATTATCCAACCATTTGAGACATCCCAATCGAGTACATTTTTAAAAGTGTTTAGAGTATGTTCAGCTACACAAACAAAACTATCACTCATTTTCATCAATTTCTCATCTTCAGCAACGCTTTTTTTGATTTTTTGTTCATTTTGAGAAAGTTTTCGAAGTCTTTTTTCTTCTGTAATTTTACGAAAATTATTCAAATCTCTAAGTAATGGCGCCCAGTTTATATAATGAATTACTGTAACAATTTTACATCTGAATTGCTTTTTTAATTCTCTAACTAATGTGGGTGTCATAAAATTTAAATGAAATATATATTCAATATTATTATCTTTTGGAATATACTCTCTTAACAAAAAAACAGCATTTCGCATATAGTATACTAAATTTACTTCATTTATTATATTAACTGATGGTATCAATATTTCCCTATAACCTTCTTTCTCAACTATTGCTACTTCGAGTTCTTGTGCAAACAAATAGACTATCTCAAATTCAATTGCAGAGCTTTTTAAACAATAAATAAGTTGATCCATATAAGTACCCACACCATACATAATTGCCGTGCTTGACATATTAAAAATATATACTTTTCGTCTCATAATCATTTTTTTAAAAGTTTAATACCAATGCCTGTGTAGCCATTGTTTAATATACCAAGGGGTCTAGCTCTTTTAAACAAAAGANNGTCAATAATTTTATCAAAAAAAATGTTATCAAAGTTCGAGTCTATTTCGTTAAATGTAATAACTTTTAAATTATTAGTTATTCTTAGCCTTTCGTCATCCTTATCAGTATATGTTTCAATGGATTTAATTAAATCCAATATGTATTCTTCTGTAATTATATCATTCGATCCTCTTTCTGCACAACGACTAATTACATAATAGGCAATCCCTCTTAGTCCAGTAAATAAAGTAGTATCTTTAATCCGTCTTACATCTCTTTCCGTGATTTTTAAGTCAAAGCATTCCAATATTTCATTCGGATCTCCATCTACAAAACTATTACGAATAAGATATTCAATTCCCCATGCAATACCTGCTAATCCATCTTTAAAATCGCAAACATAATTTACATGTATTTCCTTATATATTTCATTGATTAACGCATTTGCAAAATCTTTAAATAATTTCTTTGCCGTATACTCCGCATAATGAAAAAAGAATATAGCAACTCCCATTTTTCCGTTCAGCAACCCCAGATTACTTTGATGGCTCGTGTGTAGCATCAAATAACGTGCTATCCTCCTTAAAATTTCTTCTTTGTTCATAATCCTTCACTCAAAACTTTTTTGATTGGCATAATAAATCGCTCCAGAAGAGTAATATCATCTGTTATAATATCTGCTTGTCCTCTCATTTCAGGTAAATAAGGTAACTCCTTTTTATAAGTAGTGGTAAGAGCATGAGGCAATTCAACCTCCACTGTATAAATTAAAAGTTCGTTCTCTTTGACCGGTACCATAGAAATATTTTTCACACTCCCTTCTATTATGCCGTACTCCTGATCGGGGAAATTCTCAAAACGGATATTTACCCTCTGTCCTGTTTTTACTTTTCCGGAACGGGCAATGGGCAAAGAAGC
>DENY01000038.1 GCA_002359825.1 Bacteroidales bacterium UBA2632 | reverse complement strand
TTTCTTATCAAAGACTCAAAACAGGCAGTTTTCTAGCGGACACTTTATAGAATTACTTAGCAACTTCGCTTCTCAACTGGCTGTAGAAACTCCAAACGACTATACCTGTTGCCACAGAAATGTTGAGAGAGTGCTTTGTGCCATATTGTGGTATCTCAATACATCCATGAGATGCGTCAATTACCGATTGTTGCACACCGTGTACTTCGTGCCCCAACACAATTGCATATTTTTTATCCATATCTAACGATAAATCCGAAAGCNNTCACTAACGATAAATCCGAAAGCGAAGTGCTATTCTCTGTTTGCTCAATTGAGAAAACAGTATATCCCTCTGCCTTCAATTCATTCACAGCTGTAATCGTTTCATCGAAGTAGCGCCACGCCACCGAATCTTCTGCGCCCAATGCAGTTTTATGTATTTCTATATTGGGAGGTGTAGCAGTGATGCCGCACAACAGTATCTCATCCACTCTGAAAGCGTCGCTTGTTCTGAACACAGACCCAATATTGTTGAGGCTCCTGATGTTGTCTAACACAACAGTCAGTCCTATCTTTTTTGCTTCTTTAAATTCTTGAACGTCTATTCTATTTAGCTCCTCTACTTTTAGTTTTCTTCTCTTTATCATTGTTGTTTCTAATTCTTCTTTTCGGGTTTTAATATTGCTCTCATCACAAACCATGCATGGTGTAAAAGTGTGGAGATAGCTCCATAATGCTTTGTCATTATTTGGTAGCGTTCTTTCAACGAAGCATTATGATTTCTGGTTGTGACTCCTTCGTTCAGATATTTTATCATCACTAAGTGCGTATTGACAATCGACTTGCTCTTTTTCATTAATCGGATGCACCAATCGACATCCGATGAGAATTGATATGTGAGGTCGTAGGGTTCAAAAATACTTCGCTCAATAATGAATGCTTGGTGACAAACAAGCATCCCCTGCTTAAAACTTTTCCAGTTTAAACTTTCAGGGGCTTTCAATCTACGATTGTGTAAAAACTTCCCTTTGTTATCTACCACTACTGTCTCTCCATACAATATATCGGGAAAGTGAAATTGCTGCGCTTTTGCCACTATTTCTTCCACTGTCTTCTTGTCATAAAAAGCATCCCCTGCATTTAAATAGCAAATATACCTACCTTTGGCCATTGCAGTAGCTTTGTTCATAGCATCATATATGCCATTGTCATTTTCGCTTATCCACTTTGTTTGTTGCGTTTTGTGTTCTTTTATTAGTTCAACTGTTCCGTCCGTTGATGCTCCGTCAACTATAATGTGCTCAATGTGTGGATAGGTCTGCTCCTGCACACTTTTGAGCGTTCGCAACAATGTTTGTTTGGCGTTGTATGTCACAGTAACAATTGTAAATAGATTCATGGCACATCACTCTTTATTATAAATTTCTAAGTATCTCTTTGCTATAATAGAATCCGAATAACTCTTCACAACTTTGTTGCGTGCATTATCAGAAAGAGCTTTCGTGGAGGATTTTTGTAACACCCACATTAAACCATCAGCTAAATCTTGCGCATTTTTATATTGTGCGACGTATCCGTTTTGCTTATGATCAATCATTTCGGGAATGCCTCCAATTTTGAACCCCACACAAGGTGTGCCACAGGCCATCGACTCCATAATGGTGTTGGGCAGGTTTTCTTGCAGCGAAGGTGTTACAAACACGTCTGCGACGTTGTATATATCAGGCATGTCGTCTGAAGAAACATAGCCTAAATTTACTGTTGGGAGTGCCAACTGCGAAATTATTTCCTCCCCATTACTTCCTGCTATAAGGAACATTGTGTTGTTTTTTCTCCGCGCCATACTCTTCGAAGCTTCTATCAAATAATCGATTCCTTTTCTTTTATCGGAAACCTTTGCAGCAGCAAAAAGGATTATTTTCTTGTCTGCTGGTAAATTCATCGTTTTACGTAGTTCTGATTTATCTTTGGGTTTATAGATTTCGGTATTGATTGGATTGGAGATGGTACTTACACTCTGATGGGTTGTAAGTTCACTTTTCATTGCAAGATCTTTTAGCCAATTGCTGCAAGCAACAAAATGAATGTTTCCCAGTGAATATGCTGCTTGTTTAAGTAGGAAAGTAGAGTAGGACAAATCCTTTCTCATTGGTAGATGTAGATATGGACAGAATCCACAATACTTCTCAAAATGATTGCACTCGCCTGCATGATGACAAATTCCTGTGAAAGGCCACATGTCATGCATGGTCCAAATAATTTTCTTGCCACTTGCCACTATTTTAGCAATTTCTCTTATAGAGAGCATACCTTGATTAATCCAATGCAGGTGAATAACATCAGCCTTTTTAAACTCGGGATGGTTGGTAATAGAAACACCAGTATTGGCAATAGAGATATCGAAGAGATTGTTTTTAGAAAACCCATTTTGGATGTATATCAGACCTCTTTCTGCAATAAAGCGACCCTTATTGATCAAGTGGTTTCCCACTTCAATTACATTTGGGTTGTCAGACTTCTTGTTGATGGTAAGCATATTGGCTGTAGCGCCGTTTTTGTTCAGTGCCTCCAATAGTCTGTAAGCTGCAATGGCAGCTCCTCCTTGTTGGTCGTGTGTGCTTATAATTAAAACCCTCATGATGTTATCTTTCTCCCTATTATGAAAAGTCTCCTTTAGCCATCCGCTGTAATCTTCGTATCACCTTTGCCCAGAATGAATTAGTTCTTTGATAAAACTCTTCAAATTGTTTTCTCGCTTCTTTGTTCTCTTCTATCACATCGGGGACAATGATGTCTAAATTTCCCTCAAATAAACCCATGTTGTAGAAGTCTTGCGAACCACTGTTTTCACCCCTACCGTCGAAACCAATATTGTGAATGAGAGATTTACCCGTGTTGAGCGATAGTTTGTTGTTCAGAAAAAGTGAAGCATTCCAGCGTATAGCCCACGAGTTGTTTTTTCCACGCACTTGTCTCCTCAGCATTCGGGTGTAAGGATATTTCCCATTGAAATCGAAAGTTTTTGATAGCTTCTTTCTTTTTATCTCGGCCAGCAACTTTGTCCCATTTGGGTTGAATAATTTCCANNGCCACGCATCACTCCATGTTGCCCAACCTGTGCTACCCACCCATTTTATCAAAAATGTATCGGGTAGATCCAATCCAGAATAAGAGAACGAGTGAATATGTGCCACTTCCTCAACATCTTCATACATGGTCAACGCGTTGTTCATAAAAGAGAGAAAAGAAGGAGCTGTCACCAGATCTTCTTCCAATACAATCACTTTTCCATATGTATCAATAATGGTGGATACTCCATCAATAATATTGGCTGCCAATCCCCAGTTTACTGGACGCTCGATGATGGTTACTTTCTTAAAACTTCTGGGTTGCCTCAATATTTCACGGGTATCATTTACGAGTTTCTCATCTTCGATATCCTTTGCTCCATCAGAAAAAATAAACAGCTCACTCTCTTCACTTAGTGTATTTAGCTGAAGAGAGTCCAATACTTGTTGTGTATGCCAAGGACGGTTATACGTAAATAGAATGACTGGGGCAAGTTGTTTCATTTCCATTGCATGATAGTTTAGATTACAAATTTACTGAATTAGTTTATATAAAAAACCTCAAACATAAATGAAATGCTTGAGGTTTTTTGTTTATGATGTGATAAAGACTATTTATCCATAGATAACATTACCATCTTCATCCTGATTTTCATCCAGTCCGTTGCTATATTGTTTCATTGCACGAATACTCATTCCCATACTTGAGAAACCTCCATCGTTGTAGAGATTTTGCATAGTAACTTTGCGTGTAAGGTCAGAAAACATCACAATACAATAGTCCGCACAATCATCGGCGTCAGCATTTCCGATGGGAGCCATACGTTCCGAAAAGTCTAGTAGGTCCAACATGCCTTTTACGCCACTTCCAGCAGTTGTCATGGTGGGAGATTGAGAAATNNAGATGTATCCAAAGCTACGTGTGATGGATTCAAGCAATGCTTTTGCATCAGCCATATCATTGTAGCCATAGAACACGCGTTGTGCGGCTACATATGTGAGAGCTACTACAGAACCCCCTTCTGAAATTGCATCCATTTTCTTTGCTACTTGAAGCATTTTGTGAAAAGAAATTGCAGAAAC
>DENY01000156.1:356-12396 GCA_002359825.1 Bacteroidales bacterium UBA2632 | reverse complement strand
CTCCATAAGAGCAAACTTTAATAAAGTTTCAACTCAATCTAAAACTCTATATCGCTACATCAGATATAGTTCTGCATCTGATAAAAGATTAGAAATGGGAGAAATTGAATTTTTAAGTATAGACGACAGTCGAATATCTGTTGTAAAAATTACGTCTAATACGAAATTATATAGATCACAACCTCACTTTAATGTTGAAAATTGTGTAGATGGAGATCCCTTAAGTTTTTATAGCCATCCTGAATGGGGNNGTTTGAATTGCAGCAGCCAGAGTCAATACATAACATAGTGTTTATTCCGCGTAATGATGATAATTTTATCCGAGTAGGCGATGAATACGAATTATTCTACAATGATGGTATAGATGGATGGAAATCATTAGGAACTCAAATTGCGTCATCTGTAACTTTGACATACAACAATGTTCCAAAAGACGCTTTGTTTTGGTTGAAAAACAAAACTAGGGGAAGAAAAGAACAGGTCTTTTCTTATGAGAATAATCGACAGAGGTTTGGAACGTTTGATGAGTACGAAAAGAGAATTATTATAGAGTAATCTTTTCTGAAATTTTATTGTACAAGTTGCATAAACCTATTAATAAGTATCAATTTTACCTGTCAGTTATAATTAAAATGGATTCTAAAAAAGCAAAACAAAACAATTTAAAATTGAGTGATAGCGTATTATTGCTATTTATATTGGTGATATGTATATTCTATAACTATCAAGCCAATCTTGCCCCCACTTATTTACTTGCTGTTATTCAATTAGCAATAGCGTGGTTCATTTTAAGAATATGCTTTGCTATTTTCCCTCCCTTAATGCAATATTCAGCATACATCATTCTACTTGTTGGTTTGATTCAAGCAATTTGGGGATTGGGACAATTGTACAACTATTTTCCACCGGGACATGCACTATTTAAAACTACAGGTTCGTTTTTCAATTCCGGCCCCTATGGTGGGTTTCTTGCATTGATGTTTCCTTTAACGTTGCACTATTGGCTATATTTCAAGCATAAAAACAAACCATTTGCATATATTTTTATATTTATAGGCGTTGTTTGTATGCTGGTTTTTCCTGCCACGTTAAGCCGTACAGCATGGATAGCAGCTATTGCAGGTTGCGGTTTGGTGCTAATATTCGACACAAGAATCATTGTTAAACTACAAGTCTTTAGAAAACAGCATCAAAAACGATTTGCACTATCCTTAATAATTCTTTCTATTATCATTATAGGGACTCTGTATGGTGTTTACACTTTAAAAAAGGACTCAGCAAACGGGCGATTGTTTATGTGGAAAACAACTACGCTGGCAATTAAAGATAAACCCATTACCGGAGTAGGTTTGGGAGGGTTTCCGGCATCCTACGCAAAAGCACAAATAGAGTATTTAAAGAGCGAAAAAGCATCTGAAACAGAAAAATTAGTTGCCGGTAGTCCTGAATATGCTTTTAATGAATATCTGCGTATATTTCTTGAACAGGGCATTGTTGGAGGCATCCTATTTCTACTCCTTACTATTACTATAATACGAAGCGGAATAAAAAACGGACAAACTGGTGCTGCCGGAAGCTTTTTAGCTTTATCGGTTTTTGCATTTGCGTCCTATCCTTTCTATTTATGGGAGTTTCTTATTATGTGGGTATTGCTGGGAACAATTTCTGTTTCAAAAAAAGGAAAATATTCATTGAGTTCATTAGATAAATCAAACACCAATAAGAAGAGAGCCATTCCTGCATTTTTATTGTTAGGTGTTTTAATAACCGGCTCGCTTATATGTGCGAAATATCAGTACGCTTATTACCAGGTAAACAAAGAGTGGAAAAAGATGCGTTCTCTCTATACAATGAAAGCATACGAAAGTATTGTAGATGATTATAAACCACTTTATCCGAAATTAAATTACAACCCGAAATTTGTTTTTGAGTATGCGGTAGCATTAAACGCAACGGATCAGCGTGAGAAAGTCGATACTGTTTTATCTCGCGGACTTCAGTTAAGTTGCGACCCTATGTTTTATAATGTAAAGGGTCGTAATTACCATGAGATGGGTGAATACGATAAAGCTGAGATTGCATACATTAACTCCACCCATTTNNATTTATTACCTGAAAGAATATATCCCTACTATTTATTGACAAAACTGTATGCCGATTCTGAAAATTATCAACCCCAAAAGATGCATCAAGCAGCTATTGCTGTTCTTAAAAAAGAACCCAAAGTGCATTCTATGGCCATCAATGAAATGCGCGATAAAGTAAGAAATATACTGAAAGAAAAGGAGGAATTCATTTATGAAAAATAGACAACAAACTATCCGCAAAATAGGGCGTATTGCTCTCAATGTATTTTACTACAGCTCAATCGTACTATTTAGTTTTATACTACTGCGCGTTTTTGTTTTAAGTTCTTTCAAAATTCCTACTGATTCTATGCAGAGGACAATTATTCCGGGAGATTATGTTTTGGTAAACAAATTGGCTTATGGTGCTCGTATATTCGATCTGTTTGATGCTGTAGATGGAAAGGATGTGAAAATAAGACGTGCACCGGGTTATACTAATGTTAAGAATAATGATGTTGTTGTTTTTCATATACCCCATCCCAACTCATGGGATAAGATTGAGATGAATATGTCTAAATATTTCATTAAAAGATGCATTGGCATCCCGGGAGATACGCTTCAGATAATAAATGGTTTTTACGTTATCAACTCAGATACAACCAAACATTACGGCAATATATCTGCTGAACGAATGTTAAGTAAAACAACAAAAGAAGCCCTGCCTGAAGGTGTTTACCGCACATTTCCTTGGGATGCTACACTCGACTGGAATATTAAAGATTTTGGACCACTCTATATTCCTGCAAAAGGAGATCGAATGAAGTTGAACAGAACCAATGCGCTTTTATACAAAAAAATGATAGAATGGGAAAAAGAAACTCCATTAAAAATAGAAAATGACACTCTCTGGCATAACGAAAAACCACTTCTTACTTACACATTTACACACAACTATTATTTTATGGGTGGCGATAAAGTTGAAAACTCGCAAGACTCCCGATATTGGGGATTACTCCCCGATGAATTAATTGTTGGTAAAGCTTGGATGATTTGGAAATCAATAGATCCCTATTCCAAAAAGATTCGACGAAAACGGATACTAAAAAGAATAATGTAAATACCGAAAACAGAATTGAGATAAAATACTTCCTAAAAACTCTTCGATTTTATCAAATGTAGCCCATTATAAAATTAAAACAAGATTCTATTTATGACTATTATTAAAATTACACACAAACAAAAGTAGTTTTATTTTATTGTCAGTCAGCATATTATAAAAAGTGAGAAATAAATGAGCTATAAAATTAGCCTCTGAAAGTAAGATTTTCTACTTTTAAAAATGTTACGAAAGAAATAGAGGATTATAAAAGAAAGGAGGCAAAGTAACATGTGAAAAAATGTCATATAGAACCTGAGAGGTTCCACTATTGTGTAAAAATACACATAGCAAAAAAGTATTATTTTTATTTATCAATTAATTATTAAAACAAACATTTTATGAAAAAAATTATTTTAAGTTGGAGTTACTAACTTTGCTGGGACAAAAAATTAAGCATAAAAAGCTTACATTTGTCAAGGTATGAGAAAACAAAGAACACATTACGACAAGGCATTCAAAGAGAATGCTGTCAAACTAAGTCTCGAGAGGAAGAATGCTTCCGAACTCGCACACGAATTGGGCATTTCACCAGCACTATTGTATCGCTGGTGTAAAGAGTACCAGGAACGAGGAGAAAGCAGTTTCCCAGGCAATGGAGTCCGTTCTCGTGAAGGAGAAGCCGGAAGGGTTTCAGAGCTGGAAAAACGTCTAAAAGATGCTGAAACAGAACGTGACATATTAAAAAAAGCTTTAGGCATCATCTCCAAGAGCGATCGTTGATTTATCAATTTATAAAAGATCATTCCAAAAAATGGACGATCGAGATGATGTGCAGAGTATTGGGTGTGTCTCGCAGCAGCTATTACCGTTGGATTAAGAACCCTATTAATAAACGAGAACAAAAGCAAATGGAACTTAGCTGCGAAATTAAAGAAGCATACTTCGATGCCAAGGGGCGCAATGGCAGCCCCAGGTTGGCTAAAGATTTACAAGCATCGGGAGTCAATGTTTCCAGAACAACCGTGGCTCGATATATGAGAGAGATGGGGTTGCGCAGCAAGCTTTCGAAGAAGTTCAAGGTAACCACTGATGCATCCCACAATTATAATGTAGCGCCTAATCTGCTTAATCGCGAGTTCAATCAAGAAGAGCCGATGAAGGCTTGTGTGTCCGACATTACTTACATATCCTGTAAGGATGGATTCCTTTACCTTACGTGCGTGATTGATCTTTTTGATCGTAAACTCATTGGTTGGTCTATCAGCGATAATTTGACTGCTTCCGGCACTGTCATACCGGCTATCCGGATGGCCAACCGAAACAGACCGTTTAAAGAAAGATTGATCTTTCCCTCTGACAGAGGCATTCAATATGCATGCAAACAGACCGTTAATTTGTTGCAGTACTACAAGGTAGAGCAAAGCATGAGCGGGAAAGGCAACTGTTGGGATAACGCAGTGGCTGAAAGTTTCTTTAAATCTTTCAAAACCGAGTTGATTTATGGATCCAAGCTTAAAGCAAGAGAGCAGATGCGTTTGGATGTATTTGAATATATTGAATTCTGGTATAATCATAAAAGAAGATTCTCAGCATTGGGTAATTTGACGATTGATGAATTTTGGAAACTGTATAATATTAAAAAACAATTAATTAAAAATGTCGCTTAATTTTTTGTCTCAAATAAGTTGGCAATTCCAAGTAGCATTTTTGCAGTTGCACTTATTGCAACAACAGGATATGGAGTAACACAAAGTGTAAATAAAGACGTGAAATTTTCAAATTTACTTTTGAGAGAGGTTGAAGCTTTAGGACAAACAAGTGGAGAAGACATTGTAATTACCTGCGGTCGTTATGAAGGTCGTTGTTGGGATGGTTTCCCTACTCCGTCTGGACTTCATTTTAATTGTTTTTTTACAGGTTTGCAAAAAGATAATTGCGTTTATGATCCATTCGGTATTCCTTAGTTTAGTGCTTTATGTTTTTATATGTAGATCTAACTTAAGTTGGATCTACATATTACATATTAAAATTATTGAAAATGAAAATAACAGCATTCCTTATATACACCTTATCTTTTTTTATTTTTTGTTTTAACAGTTGTATCAAAAAAGAGGATAATAAAAAAAACAATATCATATATGTGAACTTAGCAAAAGTTGATAAAGTTTCGCTATGGGACATATTCTCACATATTGAGTTGATACCACTGGAAACAAATGAGCAATCATTAATAAAACAAGTCAGCAAGATAATTCCTTATGACGACAACTATTATGTTTTGGATTATAGAAAATCTGAAATATTAATGTTTGATTCTAATGGAAAGTATCTTCATAAAATAAGCGACAGAGGAGAAGGACCACAAGAATACGCTAACATTAGCGATTTCGAAATAGATGAAGTTAACAATAATCTATCAGTTTTAGCACCAGTTAATTATAGTATGTATGAATATGACTTCAAAGGAAATTTTTTAAATAAGTATAAACTACCCGATATAATAGGAGCATATATGAGCTTTATTAGTTTAAACAAAGACACTATAGTATATTTTACTTATGACTATGATAATCGAATCAAACTATACTCTAAAAGTAAAAACAGAATAGTCAAAGAATTATTACCTGAAAACGAAAATCTGCTCAATAAGTTTAGCTATAATGTATTTCCTTATGCAAACTATCTTCATCGTGCCGCTTCAAACACGCTCTTCAAGGTAGAAGATAAAGGTGAAATTATTGATGGATATACATGGGATTTTGGTAAATTAAATAATAGCTCAAGTCAGCTTAGAAACATAAAAAAAATACCTTATAACGATTNNGGCTTTAGCCAATTTATAAATTCTGAAATAATAAATCAAGTCATTATATTACATGGAGGAAATTCCCAATATCTTTTTTCTCAAATTTGGAGAAAAGGAAAACATGTTAATATTTTTCATGATAAAAAATATAATAAGAATTATCTGTTCGAAAGAACTATAGAAAACGCAACGTTTCACCCATTATCGTGGCACGAAGATTATGTCATTGGTTTTTATAGTGATGAGTGGGGAGAAAGAAAGGAAACAATACCGGATGCAATCTTAAACGACAAAAACACCAAAATAATAAACCAATGGAATGAATATGATAATCCAATTCTTATCAAATATTATTTCAAAAAACAGTAGTAAAATTATGGATGATAAAAAAACAGCAGTAATTTTTAAAGTTGCCATTTATTCGATGACTATTCTTGTCTGTACGATGTTATCTTTGACTTCTTGTTCAAATAATAAGAAGAAACTTGTAAATTCTGAATTTGAATTTGAGAAATATATTTTTGAGGAAATACGAAAATTAGAAAATGAGAGTGAAAAGCAAATAATAGCTAACCAGAAGTTTTTTATTGGAAATGATTCATTAAAACATTTTGATTTGAAAGATTTTTTATCAAAAAAAAGAATTATCTTTTGGTTTTCCCCAAACACATGTTCTCCTTGTGTTGATAGAAGTGTTGATATTATAAAGGATGTATTTCCTGATTATGAAAATAATAAGCAAATCATATTTGTGGCTCCTGATTATCCTGTTAGATTTAGAGGAAATTGTTATACCAAGAAATTATTGACATTGCAGAATAAATATTTTGGGCTTGGGCTCGAAAAGAAAGATGTTCCTTTTTTCTTAATCCTTAATTCTACATTACAAATAGAGTCAATTCATATAGTAAATAAAAGTCTTTTTTCAAGAACAGAAGAATATCTTCAAAAAGTTAAAGGGTTTATTCAGTAGGCTACAAGGACTGAGAAGCAAAAAGAAAATACTTCGTAATTTTAACAAATTAAAAAAGTAGTACATAGTAAATCCGACGTATCTAAATTTAGAGTATTTGTAGCTAAATACATTTTTAAGTTTAAGTCACTTTAAATCTAAGTAAAAATCAAAGTTACCCACCCTCACCCCTCAATATTTATACTATATTTGCATAACAATCATTACACTAAAAAAGCATGAAACGAAACGCCCCCCATTTTCTCATAGCCTTTGCAACAGGAATAGCCTTACTGCTGGTATCTTCCTGCCAATCCAACAAAAAAGAAGCCCCCGACAAATCTGTGCAACAACTCCCGCAAGATGCACCTGCCGATGTGACTACCACAACACTCAAGTCTGTTGACTTTGAACACGAATTGGTGAGTAATGGCAAAATAAAAGCACAGACTGTGGCTGAACTAAAGTTTCAGACAGGCGAAGTAATTGCGAAGATATTCGCAAAGAATGGTTCGCAGGTTCAGAAGGGACAGAAGATTGCAGAACTGGAAACTTACTCTCTTCAGAATCNNAAGTGAAAAGTGGATATAACAGTGCGCAAACGCAATTTGATATGGCAACGTACGATTTGGAGAAAGCTTCATTGGTGGCTCCCATATCGGGTGTTGTAGCCAATTTGTTTGCCAAACCTCACACGCTTTCATCACCCTCGGAGGTGTTTTGCAACATCATCGATACACGAAGTTTGGAAGTAGAATTCACGGTGCTCGAAAACGAATTGGGTTTTATCAAGATGGGCGACAATGTAAAAATTGCTCCCTTCTCTATTCCCGATTTGATTGGGAACGGACGGGTAACGGAGATCAACCCATGGGTGAACGAAAATGGGATGGTACAGATAAAAGCATCGGTGGGCTATCACGCCCGACTGGTGGAGGGGATGAATGTGAGGGTGAGCACTTTTCGATCGGCAGGCAAGCAGTGGGTAATTCCTAAAACTGCGGTGGTGTTGCGTTCTGGCAAACAAGTGGTGTTTAGTGTGGTAAACGGAAAGGCAATATGGAACTATGTGGATACTGGATTGGAAAATGCAACGCAATATACCATCACAGGTGAAACTTTGAAAGAGGGCGACCAGGTAGTGGTGACGGGCAATATCAACTTGGCGCATGAATCACCGGTAGAAACAATTACGAATTAAAAGCTAACCGCTATTAACATTATGATAAAGTTCCTTCTCCAACGCCCCATCGCCGTCCTCATGATATTCCTGGCAAGCGCCATCATTGGCATCATCACCTATGCCACGCTGCCAGTGTCGCTACTGCCCGATATTGGCATACCTGAAATAACGGTGCAGGTGACAGGCGATAATATGTCGGCGCGGGAATTGGAAAACACGGTAGTAAAACNNGGCAAGTGGGCAAGTTGCGCGACATACAGAGCGAGACTCGCGATGGTGCATCTATTGTTCGGTTGAAGTTTGACTTTGGTGCCAACACCGATTTGGCATTCATAGAGGTGAACGAGAAGATTGATGCTGCCATGAATGGTTTGCCAAGAGATTTTCGTCGTCCACGGGTTATAAAAGCAAGTGCTACAGATATTCCTGTGTTTTACCTCAACCTTACATTAAAAGAGGACCTGCCCTACTCTACTACCGATGAATCAAAATTTTTAGACCTATCGGCTTTTGCTGATAATGTGGTGAAGCGACGCATTGAGCAACTNNGAATGTGTTGAAGTCGGCTTCCATCTCCCTCACTGATATTGAGAATGTGCTGTCGGCCAATAATATAGAGCCGGGTAGCATGGTGGTGCGCGATGGGTATTATGAATACAACATCAAGTTTACATCGCTACTACGTACACCCGAAGATGTGCAAAACATCTATGTGGAGAAAAACGGCCGCATTTTCCAACTGAAAGATTTAGCAAAGATAGAGGTGGTGCGCCAACCCGAAACAGGTCTGTCATTGATTAATGGTAAACGAAGCGTAACGCTGGGGGTGATTAAGCAGGCCGATGAGACAATGAAGAGCCTAAAGAAATCGTTAGACAGAACATTGAGCGATTTAAAACGCAGTTATCCCGATGTAGAGTTTACGGTCAATCGCAATCAAACGGAGTTGCTGGATTACACCATTTCCAACTTGCAACAGAATCTCGGTTTGGGCTTCTTGCTGGTATTCTTTGTGGCACTGCTCTTTCTGGGCGATGTTAAGTCGCCCGTGATTATAGGGTTAAGCATGGTGACATCGCTCATCACTACATTTATTTTCTTCTACCTATTTGATCAATCATTGAACATTATATCTCTCTCGGGGATGATTCTTGCTTTGGGTATGATGATTGATAGTTCCATCATTGTTACCGACATCATCAGTCAATACAGAATGCAGGGTTATACCTTAGAAGAGTCGTGCATAAAAGGGACCAACGAAGTTATTACCCCCATTCTTAGTTCTACGCTCACCACCATTGCTGTGTTTGTGCCGTTGGTGTTTATGAGTGGCATTGCGGGAGCCATATTCTTTGCACAAGCTTTTGCTGTGAGTGTGGGACTGATGGTATCTTACTTCACAGGGATTATTCTATTGCCGGTGCTATACAAAATTGTTTACGGTATCAATTTCAAAAGCAATCGGGTGAATGACTTTTTCAACCGTACACAGCAGAAAGGCGATAAATGGGTTTTCATGTGGTACGACAGTGGTATTAATGGTGTATTCAAGCACAAGACCATCAGTTTTGTATTTTTGGCGCTCTCCATTCCGTTTTGTATATGGATGTTCAATGTGATGCCCAAAACATCGATGCCCCATTTAGACCACATAGAAACGGTGGCACTTTTGGAGTGGAACGAGAACATTCATGTGGATGAAAACCACCGCAGGGTGGCAAACTTGTTGCAAACAACAGAACAGTTTACTACCGAGAATGCAGGATATGTGGGACACAGACAATATTTGTTGAACAAAGAGAACGACCTCTCACCTTCGGAAGCGCAACTCTATTTCAAGGTGGAGAAGTCGGCACGAATAGATGAGTTGCAAAGCCATATCACGGAGTGGATAAAAGTGAACTATCCCATGAGTGTGGTTACATTTACGCCTCCCGAAAATGTGTTTGAAAAAATATTCGACACATCGGAAGCGGAATTGGTGGCGCAACTATATCCTTCCAATCGGGAAGATGTACCCAGCGCCGAAAAGATACGACACATACAGGCAGAGATGAACCGAGCCACTGCTGAAGAGGCGGATGGAATAGCTTTTGAGCAACAATTTGTAGTGACTATCGACAAAGAGAAGTTGCTGCTGTATGGTGTGGAACACAGACATGTGCACCAGACATTGCGTACGGCATTTAGAGACAATCAGATTGCAGTGTTGCGCTCTTTTCAGCAATACTTGCCCATCTCTTTGTCGGGANNAAAAAGGGAGATGCGGTGATGATTCCTTTGCGCGCATTGGTCAACATAGACCGCAGTGAAGATATTAAGACCATTGTGGCGGGTAAAAATGGGGAGTACATTCCCATGAATTATCACAATACACAATACCCTCAAAGAATAATAAATAAAACTGACGAGGTGATCAAAAAAAACAAGAGTTGGGATGTGGTATTCTCGGGTGCGTTCTTCTCCAACAAGAAGATGTTGGGTGAATTGGTGGTTATTCTATTGGTATCCGTATTGCTAATGTATTTTATATTGGCATCGCAGTTCGAGAGTTTTCTACAACCATTGATTGTGTTGGCAGAAATACCCATTGATATTGGCTTTGCATTGGTCATTCTCTACTTTACGGGCAATACACTCAACCTAATGAGTGCCNNGTGCCATTGGACTCATCGTAACCACGGGAATTATCATCAACGACTCCATCCTGAAACTAGATATGATAAATGAACTGCGCAAAGACGGAGTGGAACTGATGGAGGCCATACATATTGCGGGTGCAAAACGTTTGCGAGCAATTGTGATGACTTCACTAACTACCATTTTTGCAATGGTTCCTATTCTGTTTGCTTTTGACCTTTGTTCTGAACTTCAAAAACCGCTGGCTATTGGAATGATAAGCACAATGATTATTGGAACAGCGGTGAGTTTGTTTTTGGTGCCGTTGGTTTATTGGGGAATTTACAGAACGAGGAAATAATTATGAATTACGAATTATGAATTACAAATTACGAGATTGTGAGCTTGGTAAGTGGTGTAGCAAGATGCAGAGACAAAAACAAGATGTAAAAGATGAATGTAAACAACAGAATCATACATACAATGAAACAACCTTATTTAANNACTGTGGCAAACAACAAGCTGCAAGCACAAAATAGTGATACGCTTACACTGGACTTGCAAAGCACTGTAGCATTGGCCAGTGACAGTTCGCTATCGGCATTTCGTGCCAAAAACATGTACATGTCCAGTTATTGGGAGTATCGCTCGTTTAAGGCTGCACGATTGCCATCGCTAACGCTTCACATGACACCGTTGCGCTATAATCGGGATTTTACGCGTCGGTACGATTCGGAGCAAGACATTGATGTGTATCGTCAGCAACAATCGCTCTATACTTCTGGCAACTTGGCAGCGCAACAAAACTTTGACCTCACGGGTGGTACATTCTTTGTAGATACAGAGTTGGGCTATTTCCGCAACTTTGGCGACCAAGAGCGCAGTCAGTACAACAGTGTTCCCATCCGTGTGGGTTATCGCCAGGATTTGCTGGGATATAACCGTTTTAAATGGGAAAAGAAAATAGAACCTCTCAAGTTTGAGCGGGCAAAAAAAGAACTCATTTCTGACTTAGAGCAGACAGCAGAAAATGCATCGGTTTACTTTTTTGAATTGGCCATGGCACAAGCCGAATATGAGTTGGCAAAAGAGAATGTAACCAACACCCAAAAGCTATATGGAATTGGTGAAGAGAAACATAAAATAGCATCTATTGGACGTGCAGATTTGCTAACGCTAAAGCTGGACAGGGTGAATGCACGCAACTCATTTCAAAATGCTGAAATACGATTGAATAGGGCAATGTTTGCTTTGGCTGCTTACCTTAATTTGGATAAGAACACGAAAATAAAGCTGGAACTCCCCGATTATC
>DENY01000156.1:0-273 GCA_002359825.1 Bacteroidales bacterium UBA2632 | reverse complement strand
CCGGATAGAAACAAAAAAGAGTCGCTGTTTAATGCAAGCCTTTCTGCAAGTGTGGGGTTCAACCAAGTAGCAGAGACGTTTCGGGGTGTATATCGTAATCCATTGCAACAGGATATTGTAGGGCTTACCATTTCAATTCCGCTTATAGATTGGGGTGTGCGCAAGGGCAGGTATAATATGGCCAAGAACAACCTGAACATTGTAGAGCTCACAGCGCAGCAAGATGAGTTGCGATTGGAAGAGGATGTGATAATGACAGTGGGCGATTTTATG
>DENY01000252.1:46465-47582 GCA_002359825.1 Bacteroidales bacterium UBA2632 | reverse complement strand
GTCGCTTTATTTCGACGGTTCGGAGGGAGTGAATGACCTATTCTGGTTTCATGTAGCATCGGCACAACATAAAATATTCAAACGATTGGATTCTCAACCACTATTTGCCGAAGGCGCAGCAAAAACACACTTCAGTTGGCACATGTTGAGTGGAGGCAATGCCTTTGATGTGTTTTCAGCCGAAACTTTGAAAGATGAGACGCGCAAGTGGCCTGCCGAAGAAGCACCTCGCATGCAAGAGGATTTTACACGCATCAATTTTGGTTGGTTGGGCTATGAAAATCCAAATGAAAATACAATTGGCACGCAGCCCGATATGTGGGAATTTGTAACAAGCAGAGCAGCCGCATGGGATTGCCCTGTGTCTATTCAATCGAATATACAACGATTTAAAGATCATCCACGCACAGCAGACAACTTAGAGGTAATGCGCCGTTGGGAAGAGGTGCGTGTGAGAAATTGGTTGACCGATGCACAAAAAGAGCAGTTGAAAGATTTGGAACAAGAACATATCTTGTTGCTCAATGAGAAAAATGAATTTGAACTACAACCCTATCAGCAAATAGAGAATGTTGCCAATGGTAGCGATGCTGTGCGCGCCTTTGTTTTTGAGCGAAAAGGTGATGCGTATGTTGTTTATTGGCATACTTCTGGAACAAGTCAATTGAAATTGGCCCTAGGTAAATCAAAAGTCCAGCTGTTTGAAAAGCTTGGGAATGCAAAAGCTATTGCTAAGAGCAATGATGGCTCTCTTGTGATTCCAGTTTCTGATCGTCGCTATTTGAAAGCAACCAATATGACCCGTGCGCAACTCGCAAAAGCATTTGTAGATGCTGAAATTGTAAATTAACTTTGAAGTAAAACCTAACAAATAATTATCACACCAATACACATTTAGAACTATGAAAATAAAACTGTATCTCACCAACGTATTCTTTTTACTATCGCTACTGCTTGTTGCCCAAAAGATAGAAATAACCCACGGGCCTTATCTGCAAGCCATGACTGAAGATGGTGTAACCATTGTGTGGACTACCAACAAGGCATCGGTTTCATGGGTGGAGATTGCACCCGACGGCACCGATAGTTTTTATGCAGAAGAACGCACCCCCTATTA
>DENY01000252.1:45889-46363 GCA_002359825.1 Bacteroidales bacterium UBA2632 | reverse complement strand
CATTGCATCGACCGATGTTTACAGCAAGAAGCCTTTTAGTTTTACCACGCTTGATGAGAAGAAGTCGGAGATTGCTTTTAGGATGGTAAACGACATTCACAACCGATCGGATATGCTCAGCAATATGTTGCGCGACGTGAAGCCGGCGAATACTGATTTTGTGATCTTCAATGGTGATATGGTTTCGACGATGACCAGCGAAAAAGTTGTTTTTGATGGCTTCATGGATAGCGTTGTTACATTGTTTGCAAAAGAAGTGCCCATATTTTATGCGCGGGGCAATCATGAAACACGGGGTGCATTCAGCGTTCAATTTCCAAACTATTTCCCTACCACCACCAACAATCTTTACTACACCTTTAGGCAAGGTCCTGTGTTATTTATTGTGATGGATGGGGGCGAAGACAAGCCCGATTCGGATATCGAATACTCAGAATTGTCGCAATATGATGCCTACCGAACCAAACAGCAGGT
>DENY01000252.1:44908-45884 GCA_002359825.1 Bacteroidales bacterium UBA2632 | reverse complement strand
CAACCTATCGTGTAGCTGTTATACACATACCCCCACTGGGCTCTACATGGCACGGTACGCAGGATTTGCAACGCAAATTCCTGCCCATTCTCAACAATGCCGATGTGGATATAATGTTGTGTGGTCATAATCACCGCTACGAATATATCGAGCCAAACAATCTTGTGTCGTTCCCCATTCTCATCAACGACAATGAGACTTATCTGGATGTGAAAGCCAACCAACAAGCCATGGAAATATTGGTGAAAGACCAAGAGGGCAAAAAGATGCATCAAATAACAATCAAAAAATAGTCTCACCTACAAAACAAAACTTAACTATGAAAAGAAAACTAACCCTCCTTTTTTTATCAATTGTCACTTTGACCTTTGCGCAGGTCAGAAATGAAATCCATATCCCCGATATAATGGGATATAAGACCTTGAAATGTGATTTTCATATGCACACCGTCTTTTCCGATGGTTTGGTGTGGCCCACAGTGAGGGTTGACGAGGCATATCGCGAGGGGCTGGACGCAATCGCCATAACGGATCACATCGAATACCGTCCTCACAAGAAAGATATTGTGGCATCGCACAATCGCGCATACGAAATTGCTGCAGGGGCAGCAAAGGGCAGGGGTATTACACTCATTCGTGGTAGCGAAATTACACGAGGAATGCCTCCAGGACATTTCAATGCCTTGTTTCTCGATGATTGTGATGCGCTGGATGTGCCCGATTACAAAAACGCATTTGTGGCAGCCAAAGCACAGAATGCTTTTATATTCTGGAACCACCCTGGATGGGACAGGCAGCAGCCCGATACAACCCTTTGGATGAAAGAACATTCTGATTTGTATGATCGCGGTTTTATGCAAGGCATCGAAGTGGTAAACGTTAATAGCTATTATCCCGAAGCACATGCATGGGCATTGGAAAAGAAACTAACCTTTATGGGGAACTCCGATATTCACCAACCCTCTATGTCCAAAACG
>DENY01000252.1:44439-44895 GCA_002359825.1 Bacteroidales bacterium UBA2632 | reverse complement strand
ATTCGGAACAAGCCATAAAAGAAGCCCTAATCAATAGGCGCACGGCGGTATATCTGAATGATATGTTGATTGGCGAGGAGGTTTACCTCAGGGCAATTGTCGACAAGGCTGTAGAGATTGTAGGTGTTACCAACAACAAGAATACGCTGATAGTTGAGGTGAAGAATCATTCCGAAATTCCGTTTCAGCTCCAAAAAACAGAGCACGATCCCAATATAGTTTACTTCAGAAACTATACCATTCAGCCACATGCTAGACACAAAATTACCATAAAGCTCGAAAATGGGGCGACAGGTGGAAAGGTAAACTTCAGAGTTAAAAATCTTTTGGTGAAACCCAATGAAGGTTTGCTGATGAGTTACGATATTTAGTGCCTACATTTTGCTGAAAACTTACGGAAAATATTTAAAAGAACCCCTGCCTCTTGCGGTAGGGGTTTCTTTTTTGACAAAATTT
>DENY01000252.1:34995-44389 GCA_002359825.1 Bacteroidales bacterium UBA2632 | reverse complement strand
AGAATAAATGCACCCATGCTAAATGACGAGACCACTTTTTGTCGACAAAATGCATCTGTCCTAAATGAAATACCTACTCAGTGACGTAGCAAAGCACGTTTTCCCCTTGCATATCCTCATTTCCCGCAAGAAAAGCACCATTCCTCCGTAGCAATCCTCAATTCCCGCAGGATAACCCCCCTTGCAACGCTGCAAGACCGCTTTTCTGCGTGTCCGACCCCCCTTGCAAGGTTGCAAGACTACTTTTCTACGTGGAAAAGCCATCTTGCAAGGTTGCAAGGGCACTTTTCTGCGTGGATGAGCAACCGTGCACATCAACAAGCTCCCTTTTCGACGACAAAATCCATATTTGTCAACTTTATCGTATATTTGCACCCAGAAAAAACTAATAGACAACAAAACAAATGGCAAAGAAAAGACGTGAACTCCCATTGCACGAGGGAATAAAGATAGTAGATGTAGCCGCCGAGGGCAAAGCAATTGCAAAAGTGGACGGCTTGGTCGTGTTTGTGCCCTTTGCTGTGCCGGGCGATGTGGTAGATATTCAAACATACCGCAAGCGCAAGGGTTTTGCAGAGGGCCGTGTGATGCCTTTTGTTGAATATTCGGCCGATAGGGTAGAGCCCGTGTGCGAACACTTTGGTGTGTGTGGCGGATGCAAGTGGCAAATGCTTCCCTACGAATTGCAACTGAAACACAAACAAAAACAAGTAGAAGATAATCTCTCACGCATTGGCAAAGTGGAGCTTCCGCAAATATCACCCATATTGGGAGCTCCCGAAACAACGTTTTATCGCAACAAACTAGAGTTTACTTTCTCCAACAAACGCTGGCTCACAGAAAAAGAGATTGGAAGCGAGCGCGAATTCACTCAAATGAATGCGCTGGGCTTTCACATTCCTGGCATGTTCGATAAAGTGTTGGACATAAACAAATGTTGGTTGCAAACCGATGTGTCTAATCAAATACGGAACTCTATTCGTGAGTTTTGTTTCCAGCACAACTTCACATTTTTCGATCTTCGAGAGCAAACTGGGCTCATGCGCACCTTAATAATACGCACCACCAGCACGGGAGAGTTGATGGTGATTGTGGTTTTCTTTGAAGACGATGAAGAGAAGCGCACAATGTTGATGAAGCACCTTGAAGAAACATTCCCACAGATAACTTCGTTGCTTTACATCATTAATGAGAAGAAAAACGACACCATCACCGACCAGGAAGTGGTAACATGGAGCGGAAATGATTGCATTTATGAAGAGATGGAGGGCTTGAAATTTAAAATTGGCCCCAAATCTTTCTATCAAACCAATAGCGAGCAGGCCTACAACCTCTACAAAGTGACAAGGGAGTTTGCACAGCTTTCAGAAACAGACTTGGTATACGATTTATATACCGGAACGGGCACCATTGCCAACTTCGTGGCGCGAAACGTAGCCAAAGTTGTGGGTATAGAATACGTGGAGGAAGCAATTGAGGATGCAAAAGTAAACTCTTTGGCCAATGGTATTGACAATACACTGTTCTTTGCTGGAGATATGAAAGATATCTTGAATCAGGAGTTCATTTTAGAACATGGTCGTCCCGATGTGTTGATAACTGACCCACCTCGTGCTGGCATGCACACCGATGTGGTGGAGGCAATATTGTTTGCCAATCCTAAACGCATTGTATATGTAAGTTGCAACCCTGCAACACAAGCACGCGACCTCAATCTGTTGGATACAAACTACAAAGTGACCCGCGTGCAACCTGTGGATATGTTTCCACATACGCATCATGTAGAAAATGTGGTGTTGTTGGAAAGGCGTGAACAGTGAATAGTGAACAGTGAGTAGTAAAGTGGACACTTTTCACAATAGCAATTAATAACCAACCTCTCTTCTCGCATCACTGAGCTTCATGGCCCTCATTGTCAATTGTCCACGGTCAATTGTCCACTGCCTCTACTTTATATCCTTCCTTGCGCAATCGGTTAATCAGCCCATCATCGCCCACCAAATGGAGGCATCCCACGGCAATAAATGAAGGTTTTTTGCTCATCATTTCGGGAAGTTTCTCCATCCACTTCTCATTTCTATTTTTGTTGAGCTCGTCTTTTTCATCTTCTGTGCTGGGGCAAGGATTGTTTGGGTCGTCTTCTTCGTAAAGTTCAGCCATTGCCGTCAAGTCTTGTGCATAATAGGCAGTCATCAGACGGTCCATTTGTTTTTTACCATAATCCATGTTCTTGATAGTACATATCAATGATTCGGCTTGCCGCTCTATGGGTTGCGAACCAAACAGCACGTCAATTTGATNNCGTCCATGCTCAGCCCCTCTTCATCCGAAGGATACATCTTTTTGTACATCATCACCGACAGAAGCGTGTTCAGCATGGCAGGTTTCATTTGTCCAAATTGATTGAGCCCAACTCCCACGTATTCTTTCAGTGTTTCATCCAAAAGGTTTCTATCATCTTCGTTCATCAAGTCATCGTAGCTCTCCCCCTCGGGCATAAGCGATGCCATCATCAGCTCCATTTGCAACTCGCCTAAATTATTCATGTCGAGTTCGCCAATGGTTTGCTCCGTTGCCATAAAGGCCTGGTCAAGTCCGGCAATACTATCTAAAAATGAAAGGGGCACTAAGTGGTGTGTGCCAAAAAGGTAGGAAGGTTGTTCTAGTTTATTGCCAGAAATCTTCCATAGCAGACCTGTTTCTTGTTTCGGTTTGGCGCATGAAGTCAAGCTTATGCTCAATAGTAGCAGAAAGGTAAGAGTTTTGTGTGACATGTTTTATTATTTAGTTTGTAATATGTGTGTGTGCTTGTTGCTGCCTACCCCAATCCAATCGAAAAGGACACAGAAGATGGTGAATGAAGGAACGATATCGGTGAAGGGCAGTATCTCTTCGGCAAATGTGGTGAGTGCAGTATATTTTCCTCGCTTTTCTCCAAACATTTTGTAGCTAATCATTGCTGCTATGGGAGCCCAAATGATATCGGAAAACTCCCCCACAAAGGGAATTGCAAAACTGACATATCCCACAGCATCCAAAAGCAGGCAGAGTGCTAACTTTTTTACTTTGTAATTCATTTGCTTGTTGTTTTATTATGCACCATTATATCGTGTGGAGCATGCGTTAGTACAAATATAGCATATTGGAGTTACATATCAATCTAAGGTTTACCGATTGCATTTGTTTCTCACATAAAAAAACGAAAAGGGCTGTCCTGTGTGAGACAACCCTTTTGAGATTTCTTGTTTCTAAAATGATTAGGTAGCAGATTATGCAGTTGTTGGTGCGGAGTTGCGTAGTCCCATTTCCTTATCAAGCATATAAATAGCGTAGCCTTTATTGCCAATAAGACGCCAAGCGTCTATTATTGCTTGAGCAGACTCTTCTTCTTCCACTTGTTCGCTCACAAACCATTGCAACATGTTGTCAGTGGCAAAGTCTTTCTCTTCGCGTGCAATGGCTACCATATCGTTGATGAGAGCAGTCACAACCTTCTCGTGTGCTAGTGTGTCTTCAAATGCTGACAGAGGAGTGTCCCAATTGGTTTCTACTTTTTTGATGGGTTGTAACACCACTTTGTTTCCTTTTGCAACCATATAGTTCATAAACTTCATAGCGTGGGCTTGCTCTTCATGAAATTGCATTTCAAACCACTTAGCAAAGCCAGGTAATCCCTCTTTGGCGAAATGTGTTGACATAGACAAATAGAGATATGCAGACCATAACTCAGCGTTGATTTGATTGTTGATAGCGTCTTCTAGTTTTTTACTTAGCATAAATGTGATTGTTTATTGTGATTGTTGTGTTTTCGCCATTAACAAGGTTGCTTAAATGTAACTTGTGCATGACTTATTTCAAGAAACAACACACAACTCTTTTGTTTGTTTTTGTTATTTCACATTCTTAGCTATTTTTGGGTGCAATCGATATGTTTTTAAAATTTCATCACACTAAATAAGGGCAAAATGATAGGATATAATTCTTATAAAGAAAAATAATAACTAAATTTGTAGCATAATTCAAACAAAGATAGTTTATAAAGACCCAATTATATATACTCAACCAAAGCAATGATTGAACACGAAGGAACCATTGATAACATCAATGGAAATCAATACACCATACGCATCACACAAAGTTCTGCTTGTAGCGAATGTCATGCCAAAGGTGCGTGTATGGCTGCCGATACCAAAGTGAAAATGGTAGATGTGGTCGATACTTCAGGTCAGTTTAAACTTCACGAGCGAGTATTGCTGTTGGGTAAAACTTCTATCGGTTATAAAGCTGTATTATGGGCTTTTGTTATACCTCTGATTCTTCTGATAAGTGTGATAATTGCATCAACATCCATTTGGCAAGTGAATGAACTTCAGGCAGCATTATTGGCGCTTGTTTCACTCGTTCCTTATTATGCTCTTCTTTATATCATACGCCACAAGATGGGTGAGAAACTAGCATTTTCAATAAAAAAACTAAACTAAACATTAAGTATGAATATGATATTAATGGCGGTGGGTATCTTAGGTGCTGTAGGCGCTAGTGGCGCTACCATCTTATATTTCATTGGTCAGAAATTTAAAGTAGATGAAGACCCTCGCATCGAACCTGTTCAGGAGGCTTTGCCAGGTGTAAATTGTGGTGCATGCGGCTTTCCGGGATGTAATGCTTTTGCAATTGCTTTAGTTGAGGCAGATACGCTTGAGGGACTTAATTGCCCTGTCGGCGGAGCTGAGACGATGGCCAGTGTCTCCACTATTTTAGGTAAAACTGCATCAAAGTCAGCCAAAAAGATTGCTGTAGTTCGCTGTAATGGTACTTGTGAGAATCGCCCTCGCAAAAATGAATACGACGGTGCTTCAAATTGCTCTATTGCTGCACAATTATACGGTGGCGACACCGATTGTTCATTTGGTTGTTATGGTTTGGGCGACTGCGAAGCGGTGTGTCCGTTTGATGCAATACATGTAAATCCTATAACGCTAATCCCAGAGGTGGACGAAGAGAAGTGTACCGCATGCAATAAGTGTGTGGTGGCTTGTCCGAAGAATCTGATTGAGTTGCGCAAGCAAGGACCTAAATCTCGTCGCATATTTGTGAGCTGTATGAACCAAGATAAAGGTGCAGCAGCAAAGAGATCATGTGAAGTGGCGTGTATTGCTTGTGGAAAGTGTGTGAAAGCATGTCCGTTTGAAGCCATTACCATGGAAAATAACCTTGCATATATTGATGATGATAAATGTAGGCTGTGTCGTAAGTGCGTGCCGGTTTGTCCTACGGGATCTATTTGGGAACTCAACTTCCCTCCTCCACGCATAAAGGAGCCTAAGGCTGAAACTGCTGATGTTGAAGCTTAAGTTTGATAAAAGAATAAAAGAATAACGATATAACTAAAAAGGAGTAATTGGTTCAATCTAATTTGAAAGACTAAACATTTCGAAGACGATTAATCGGTTGCTAAAATAGTATGTTAAAAACATTTCGAATTGGTGGTATTCACCCAAAAGAGAATAAATTTTCTGCAGGAAGACCTATTGAGTCGATAGCAATACCTTCGCAGGTGATTGTTCCATTGGCCCAACATATTGGTGCACCTTGTCAGCCTGTTGTTAAGAGGGGAGATGAGGTGAAAGTGGGAACTTTGCTAGGGAAAAGCGTAGGTTTTGTTTCAGCAAATATCCATTGTCCTGTCTCTGGCACTGTTAAAAAGATTGATAAGGCACTTGATGTAAGTGGCTACAAACGTGACGCAGTATTTATTGACGTAGTAGGTGATGAATGGGAAGAAACTATTGACAGAACAGACACCTTAGTACGTGAGTGCAGCCTAAATCCAAAAGAAATTATTGAGAGAATTTTTGCTGCTGGTATTGTTGGTATGGGCGGAGCAACATTTCCCACTCATGTGAAACTTACGCCTCCACCAGGAACGAAAGCCGAAGTGCTTATAATAAATGGTGTAGAGTGCGAACCTTATCTTACTGCAGACCATACATTGATGATGGAGAAAACAGAAGAGATTCTAGTTGGCATCCAACTACTCATGAAAGCTGTCAATGTTAAGCGTGCTGTGATTGGTATCGAAAACAACAAACCCGACGCAATCAAGAAATTCAAACAAATAGCAGACACATATCCCGGCATTGAGGTGCAACCTCTGAAAGTACAATATCCACAAGGGGGTGAAAAGCAATTAATCGACGCAGTGATGCGCAGACAAGTACCAAGTGGAGCTTTGCCTATATCTNNAAGCTGTAGTTCAGAATGTAGGTACTGCTTTTGCTGTGTATGAAGCTATTCAGAAAAACAAACCTTTGGTTGAACGTATAGTTACTGTTACAGGGAAACATGTTGTAAATCCATGCAATGTATTGTCGCGTATTGGAATTCCATTGAGCAATTTAATTGAACATGCGGGTGGTTTGCCAGAAACAACTGGAAAAGTTGTGAGTGGTGGACCCATGATGGGAAAAGCCATAGCTAGCATTGATATACCTGTAACAAAAGGTACATCAGGTGTTTTAATAATTCCGACACTTGAAGCGCGTCGCAAGCAGATGAAAGATTGCATAAAGTGTGCTAAGTGTGTAAGCATTTGTCCTATGGGCATCAACCCAACTGTTTTGATGACGCTCACAGAATATGAAGTGTGGGACAAAGCATAAAAAGAAAGAATCACGGATTGTATCGAATGTGGTTCGTGCAGCTTTACATGTCCTTCGGATAGACCTTTACTTGATTACATTCGTTTAGGGAAAGGTAAAGTAATGGGCATAATGCGTGCTAGAAAAAACTAAAATAATTAATTCAAACTTCAAAACATTAGATCCTTGATCAAAAGGATTGGATTATGACAAATAAACTTGTAGTATCACCATCGCCACACGTCCACAGTGGAGACACCATTGCAAAAAACATGTATGGAGTGCTTATTGCACTTGTACCTGCTTTTATAGTGTCGTTGTACGTGTTCGGTCTCGACGCATTTGTTTTAACGCTTGCTTCTGTTGTGTTCTGTGTCATTACAGAGTATGTTGTGCAGCGTTACATGTTTAAAAAAGAACCCACAATATTGGATGGGTCAGCAATCATTACTGGAGTGTTGCTCGCTTTCAATGTGCCTTCCAATTTACCTTTATGGATTTTAGCTGTTGGAGCTATAGCTGCCATTGGAATTGGGAAGATGTCATTTGGCGGATTGGGCAATAATATCTTTAACCCCGCATTGCTTGGTCGCGTATTCCTTTTAATCTCTTTCCCAGCTCAAATGACCTCATGGCCTTTGCCTAGTACAATTGCATCTGTTGATGGAGTGACTGCAGCAACAGTACTTGAAAATATTAAATACAATCCAGGAGCTTTGCCATCAATTTCTGACATGTTCTTTGGCTTAGAAGGTGGTTCAATTGGGGAGATGAGTGTCATGGCACTCTTATTGGGACTTATTTATATGTTGTGGAAGAAGATTATTTCGTGGCATATTCCTGTTTCAATCATTCTTACAGTAGCACTTTTTGCTGGCGGGATGTATTTGATTGATCCCTCGCCTGTCAACAATCCATTAATTCATCTTCTCTCAGGAGGACTAATGTTGGGAGCGGTGTTTATGGCAACTGATTATGCTACTTCGCCTCTATCGCATAAAGGTATGATCATTTATGGTGTCGGTATTGGTATTGTAACTATGTGTATACGTCTATGGGGTTCATATCCCGAGGGAGTTTCATTTGCAATATTACTAATGAATGCATTTACTCCACTAATTAATAACTATGTGAAACCTAAAAGATTTGGGGAGGTAGTGAAAAATGGGTAAATTATCATCGTCGTACAAAAATATGCTTTTGTCACTTTTGTTTATTTGTTTACTGGCAGCTGGTTTATTGGCTAAAGTGAACAATATGACAAAAACTCCAATAGCCGAAGCTAAAGCATTGAAACTGGAAGAGGCAATAAAGGAAGTAGTTCCCGCGTTTGATAATGATCCAGTTGCTGAATCATATAAGGTGGCAACTGATAGGGGAGATTCTTTACTCGTATATCCTGCAAAAAAGGGAGATAAAGTTGTTGGGTTTGCTGTAAATAGTTACTCTGATAATGGTTTCTCTGGAAACATTCAGGTAATGGTTGGATTTGATATGGAAAGCAATTTAGTTAATTATGCTGTGTTATCTCATTCAGAAACACCAGGGCTTGGCTCTCAAATGGTAGATTGGTTTAAACCTCAAGTGCATGAGTTCAGTTTAATTGAAAAGCTCTTTGGTTTTGAAGTTAAGAAAGTGGATGCGAAAAGCTCTATTATTGGAAAGAATCCATCGACTACTAAGTTTGAAGTTACAAATGATGGTGGCGATATTTATGCTATTAGTGCATCTACGATAACCTCTCGTGCATTTCTTGAAGCTGTAAGAAAAGCATATGCTGCTTACACAGAGAGCGGAAACTATACAAGTGCGGGTGCAACAATTCTAAAAGAAGATGACACAACTGAATTAAAAGACAACTAAGGTATGACTAAAAATATAAAGATATTGGTTAACGGGGTCATTAAAGACAACCCAGTTTTCGTGCTACTTCTGGGAATGTGTCCAACGCTTGCAACAACGAGCTCGGCAATCAACGGTATGAGTATGGGGTTAGCTACAATGTTTGTTCTTATATGTTCGAACGTTGTAATCTCTCTATTGAAAAATCTGATACCTGACCTGGTTCGAATTCCAGCTTTTATTGTTGTGATTGCAACTTTTGTAACCATTGTAGAGATGGTAATGAATGCATATTTACCGGCTTTAGCCGACAGTTTGGGTATTTTCATACCGCTTATTGTTGTAAACTGTATTGTGCTAGGGAGGGCAGAGGCTTTTGCTGCGAAAAACAGGGTTGTTTCTTCTCTTTTTGATGGTGTAGGTATAGGATTAGGTTTTACTTTTGCTCTAACCATACTGNNGACTCGTGAATTCTTTGGATCGGGTAAATTGTTTTCAGTTTCTTTCTTCCCCGAGGATTTTGGAGTAACGCTATTTGTGCTGGCTCCGGGAGCTTTTATTGCATTGGGTTACTTAGTTGCTATTTTCAATAAATTACAAAGAAAGTAGTAGAGAGAATTAATATAACGCATTAGACAAAAACATTTATGGAATACATTGGAATTATCATAGTTGCTATTTTCGTTAACAACGTTGTTTTAGCACAATTCTTGGGGATATGTCCATTCTTGGGAGTATCCAAAAAAGTAGATACTGCTATTGGGATGGGAGCCGCTGTTACTTTTGTACTTACCATTGCAACTATTGTAACCTTTTTATTGCAAAAAGGACTTTTAGAACCTTTTGGATTACAATATCTACAAACCATCACTTTTATATTAGTTATTGCCTCATTGGTGCAGATGGTAGAA
>DENY01000252.1:32650-34944 GCA_002359825.1 Bacteroidales bacterium UBA2632 | reverse complement strand
CATTGGCCTTGATAATCTTCTCAACAATTCGAGAACAATTAGCTCTCACAAAAGTCCCTAAAGCAATGCAAGGTGTTCCTATTGCTTTGATAACAGCTGGCATCTTAGCGATGGCGTTTATGGGCTTCTCGGGTATCGATCAGGTTTTTTAAGTAAGATAATCAACTCATTGAATTCTATTTCTCTAATGTTATATGCATTTTATTAAAGAAAATGTTTTATCTTTGCACCCTTAATATAGAGGGGAGGTTATAGAAACATTCGGGAAATACTGTAAGACTACATATTAAACATACTCGAAAACTGCTTCAAATACTTGTTGCAGTATGAATATGATGCTATCCAGTAAGGCATCTTTTCAATATAACTTCTATATCACAAGAGATTAAACAAAGAAAATTAAAAAAGTAAATATGATAATTGTTCCATTAAAAGAGGGTGAAAACATCGAAAGAGCACTCAAAAAATTTAAAAGAAAGTTCGAAAGAACAGGTGTCGTAAAAGAATTACGTAAACGTCAAGCATTTATAAAACCATCTGTTGAAAGACGCAAGAAAAAACAGCATGCTGTTTATGTACAACAAATGCAAGAAGACGAGGATTAATTCGCATTATTGATTTTTTCTTCTTATCTTCGTAGTCAATAAATCTGACATATGTGGAAGGAAAAATTTATAGATTATCTCCGTTATGAGAAGAATTGTTCTTCTCATACGGAGATTTCTTATTTTAAAGACCTTACTCAATTTCAAGATTTCATATCGAGTGAGATCGGAGATTTTGATCTTTTGGGAGTTGACCATCGCTTAATACGTATGTGGATTATCCATCTTATGGAGATGGGGCAAAAGCCAAGTACAGTAAATAGAAAGTTAAGCTCTATAAAGTCATTTTATAAGTATCTACAGAAACAGGGGGAGATGACAGTTAATCCTGCTGTTTACGTGCAAGGACCAAAGATGCAAAATAGTCTTCCATCATTTGTCAAGCACTCTGATATGCTTAAAGTATTATCATCAGATTCTTTTGCTAATGATTTTGAAGGTTTCAGGAATCGATTTCTTATTGAGTTGTTATATCTGACCGGTATGCGTAGACAAGAGTTAGTTATGCTGAAAGATGTTGATGTAGATCTTTACTCCAATGTTTTGCGTGTACACGGTAAAGGCAATAAAGAAAGATTGATTCCTATTAGTGAAAAAACCAGTAAGCTTTTTTCAGAATATATAAACATTAGAAACGAGAAAATTAAAAACCGAACAGCTTACTTGTTTGTTAGAAAGAATGGAAAACAGCTCTACTCTGAAATGGTTTATGCTATTGTAAACAAGCATTTATCAGAAGTGAAAACTCTTTCAGTAAAAAGCCCTCATGTTTTAAGGCATTCATTTGCAACGGTGATGTTAAATAACGGAGCTGAGATTAATGCAGTTAAGAATTTAATGGGGCACACTAGTTTATCGTCCACTCAAATTTATACTCACGTAACATTCAAGGAGCTCAAGAAAGTATATAATAACGCTCATCCAAGAGCATAAAAAACAAGGAGGAAAAAATATGGAATTAAGAATTCAATCAGTTAACTTTGAAGCTTCAGATCAACTGAAGGCTTTTGCAGAAAAAAAAGTAAGTAAACTTATGAGGTTTTCAGATGACATTATCCAGTCAGAAATGATTATGAAGGTTATCAAACCAGATGCACCAAATAATAAAGAAGTTTCAATTAAATTAAACATAAAACAGGGAGAGAGCTTTGCAAGTAAGACCGCAGGCACCTTTGAAGAAGCAATTGATCTTTGTGTGGAGGCTTTGGAAAAGCAAATAATTCGTTCAAAAGAAAAAAAAACAGGGAAATAAGAAAAAAGATGCTATTTCCTTTGGTGGTAATAAAAAATTATCTACCTTTGCGACCGTTTCTTTGATATTTGAGATTTAGCGAATAGGTATCGTAAATGTAGATATGCCTCTTTAGCTCAGTTGGCCAGAGCACGTGATTTGTAATCTCGGGGTCGTTGGTTCGAATCCGACAAGAGGCTCAAAATATCCGAATGATTCGCTAATAATAAATTCAATTAAAAGCGCACGTTTCTTTAGGGCAGTTACCAGAGTGGACAAATGGGGCTGACTGTAACTCAGCTGGCTACGCCTACGGTGGTTCGAATCCATCACTGCCCACTAATTAAAACTAAGTCCAATTGCATTATGCAATTTATTGCATAGTCTTTTGGAATTATTGCGGAAGTAGCTCAGTTGATAGAGCATTAGCCTTCCAAGCTGAGGGTCGCGGGTTTGAG
>DENY01000252.1:23006-32618 GCA_002359825.1 Bacteroidales bacterium UBA2632 | reverse complement strand
GGCTGGTAAGGAAGAGGTCACGGGTTCAATTCCCGTCATCGGCTCAAATTTATAAGAATTTTAAGAATAAGTTAATACTTGTCTCTTGAATCTTTTGTATTTAGTGATATTGCAAGAATATAAACTACAACTTAATTAAACTAATAGAACTTTTTTATTATGGCAAAGGAAAAATTTGATAGATCGAAGCCTCACGTTAATATAGGAACTATTGGTCACGTAGACCATGGTAAAACTACATTGACAGCTGCGATCACAACAGTCTTGCATAAAGCAGGTCTTTCAGAGCTAAAATCATTTGACTCAATTGATAATGCTCCTGAAGAAAAGGAAAGAGGTATAACTATTAATACTTCACATGTTGAGTATACAACAGAAACGCGTCATTACGCTCACGTAGACTGTCCTGGTCACGCGGACTATGTTAAGAACATGGTAACTGGTGCTGCACAGATGGACGGAGCTATTATTGTAGTTGCTGCTACTGATGGTCCAATGCCTCAAACTCGTGAGCACATTTTGTTAGCTCGTCAGGTAAACGTTCCTAGACTAGTAGTATTTATGAATAAATGCGACTTAGTTGACGACGAAGAGATGTTGGAACTTGTTGAAATGGAAGTAAGAGAATTGCTCGAATTCTATGAATTTGACGGTGATAACACCCCTGTTATTCAAGGTTCGGCTCTTGGAGCACTTAACGGTGATCCAAAATGGGAGGAAAAAGTGTTAGAGTTGATGGAAGCCGTAGATAATTGGATTCCAATTCCTCCACGTGATGTAGATAAGCCTTTCCTTATGCCTGTTGAAGATGTTTTCTCTATTACAGGACGTGGAACTGTAGCAACAGGGCGTATTGAAACTGGTGTCATCAAAACAGGTGAAGAAGTGCAGATTATTGGTCTTGGTGCAGCTGGTAAAAAATCTGTTATTACTGGAGTTGAAATGTTCCGTAAGATTCTTGATGAAGGTCAAGCAGGTGATAACGTTGGTTTGTTACTTCGTGGTATTGACAAAGATTCTATCAAACGCGGTATGGTTATTACCCATCCAGGAAAAGTTACTCCTCACACAACATTTAAAGCAGAGGTGTATATTTTGAAGAAAGAAGAAGGTGGTCGTCACACTCCTTTCCATCAAAAATATCGTCCTCAGTTCTATATTCGTACNNCTAGACGTAACAGGTGAAATTACATTGCCAGAGGGAGTGGAAATGGTAATGCCAGGTGACAATGTTACAATTACTGTAGAGCTTATCTATCCTGTAGCTTGTAACGTAGGTCTTCGTTTCGCAATTCGCGAAGGTGGACGTACAGTTGGAGCAGGTCAGATTACAGAGTTATTGAATTAATAATACAATTCAAATAGAATAAACCGATTAGTTGGTTATGTATATCGTAGCCAACTAAGGTTTTATTCACGGGTCTAGCTCAGCTGGTAGAGCACTNNAACAAAATCATTAGAAATTAAATGAAAAAAATAACTGCATATCTTAAGGATTCATACACTGAATTAGTTTATAAAGTGTCCTGGCCTTCACGAGAAGAACTTTCCAATAGTTCAGTTATAGTTATGATAGCTTCCCTTATTATAGCTTTACTAGTTTTTGGAATAGATTCTTTATTTGAATGGGTGTTAAAACTTCTCTATGGTGTTTTATAATAATCTGAATTAAGTGATGACTGAAACTGGAAAAAAATGGTACGTTTTACGTGCTGTTAGTGGTAAAGAAAACAAAGTCAAAGAGTATCTTGACTCAGAAATACAAAAAACCGATTTAGGAAAATACATCTCTCAAGTCCTTATCCCTACTGAAAAGACTTATATAGTTCGAGCCGGTAAAAAAGTTCTTAAAGAAAGAGCTTATTTGCCAGGCTATGTGCTTATTGAGGCAGAATTAGTTGGTGAGGTTGTTCATGAACTAAAAAACATCAATTATGTTGCAGGGTTTCTTCCTAATACAACAAATCCACAACCTTTAAGGGAGTCTGAAGTTAGACGTATTTTGGGAACAATGGATGAGCTGGAAGAGATTACAGATGAAATGGATGTAAATTACTATGTTGGAGAAAATGTTAAAGTTACAAGTGGACCATTTAGTAGCTTTTCTGGTGTAGTTGAAGAGGTTAGCGAGGAACGTAAAAAGCTTAAAGTGATGGTTAAAATATTTGGGCGCAAAACCCTTTTAGAATTAGGATATATGCAAGTTGAAAAAGAATAGTCGTATTTGGTTACGCAATTATAGCGATAATTCTTTTAAGTATTTCGAAAAACGTAATTAAATTAAATCAAAAAATGGCTAAAGAAGTTGCTGGACAACTAAAATTACAGATCAAAGGAGCAGCTGCAAATCCATCTCCACCAGTAGGACCTGCATTAGGTTCGAAAGGTATAAATATTATGGATTTTTGCAAGCAATTCAATGCCAGAACTCAAGATAAGGCAGGAAAAGTGTTGCCAGTGGTAATTACTTATTATTCTGATAAGTCTTTTGATTTTATAGTAAAGAACCCACCCATTGCTGTTCAATTACTTGAAGCAAGTAAAAAGAAAGGTGGCTCACCAGAGCCGAACAGAGTTAAGGTAGCACAGGTCACTTGGGAACAAGTTAAAACTATAGCTACTGATAAAATGACTGATTTGAACTGCTTTAAATTGGAATCTGCAATGAAGATGGTTGCCGGAACGGCACGAAGCATGGGTATCACAGTAAAAGGGAAATTTCCCGAAAATGTAGAATAATTAAAACTTCAATTAAGACATGAGTAAACTAACAAAAAAGAAAAAGTTGGCTTTGAGCAAGATTGAAGAGGGAAAAACCTATTCTTTAAGAGAAGCATCAACCTTAGTTAAGGAAATCACAACAACTAAATTTGATGCCTCAATTGATATCGATGTGCGCTTAGGCGTAGATCCGCGAAAAGCTAACCAAATGGTAAGGGGTGTAGTATCACTTCCTCACGGGACGGGTAAAGAAGTCAAAGTTCTTGTATTATGTTCTCCAGATGCTGAAGCTTCTGCTACAGAAGCTGGCGCAGATTATGTGGGACTAGATGAATACATTGAGAAAATTAAAGGCGGTTGGACTGATATTGACGTTATTATAACGCAACCTGCAATTATGGGTAAAATAGGTGCACTTGGTCGTATATTAGGACCACGTGGTTTGATGCCTAATCCAAAAAGCGGAACTGTAACACCTGATGTAGCGCAAGCTGTGAAGGAGGTTAAGCAAGGAAAAATCGACTTTAAAGTAGATAAAGCAGGTATAATCCATGCTTCTATAGGTAAAGTATCTTTTACTTCTGATCAGATAAGAGAAAATGCGAAAGAGTTTATTCTAACGCTTTTAAAACTCAAACCTACATCGGCTAAAGGTGTTTATTTTAGAAGTATTTATCTTTCTAGCACGATGAGTAAAGGGATTAAGGTGGATCCTAAGTCCATAGAAGAAATTCAAAAACAAGAACAAGTGTAAACATCTATGAAGAAGGAAGATAAAAATAAAATTGTAGATCAAATTGCATCAACTATCAAGGAGTATGAAAACTTCTATTTGACTGATATTACTTCTTTAAATGCTGAAAAGACGAGTATATTAAGAAGAGAGTGTTTTAAAGAAGACATAAAATTGATGGTAGTAAAGAACACTTTACTTAGAAAAGCTTTAGATAAATTAGATGAAAATTATGATGAGTTGGATCCTATCTTAAAAGGTAATACAGCTATAATGTTTTCGAATATTGCTAATGCTCCAGCTAAGTTAATCAATAAGTATAAAAAGAGCAAAGTACCAGCATTGAAAGGTGCTTATGTTCAAGAAAGTTTTTTTATTGGTGCTGAATATCTACCTCAACTAGTTACAATAAAGAGCAAGTCAGAAGTAATAGGAGATATAATAGGATTATTACAATCTCCCGCAAAAAATGTTATATCTGCACTACAATCAGGCGGAAACACTTTACATGGTGTTTTACAAACCCTTTCAGAGAAATAATTTATTTTCAATACAACAAAGAATTAATAAACAATTAAAATCATACAAAAAATGGCAGACTTAAAAGATTTTGCTGAACAATTAGTTAACTTAACTGTAAAAGAAGTTAACGAGCTTGCTGAAATTTTAAAAACAGAATACGGTATCGAACCAACAGCTGCTGCAGCAACTGTTGTTGCAGGTCCTGCAGCGGGTGAAGCCGAAGTTCAAGAACAAACAGCTTTCGACGTAGTTTTAACAGCTGCTGGTGGTTCAAAATTAGCAGTAGTAAAGTTAGTTAAAGAACTTACTGGTCTTAGCTTGAAAGAGTCTAAAGAATTAGTTGACTCTGCACCATCAGAAATTAAAAAAGGAGTATCAAAAGATGAAGCTGAATCACTTTCATCACAACTTAAAGACGCAGGGGCAGACGTTGAAATTAAATAGCATTAAACTGATGTAATATCAGTAGTTTGGTTAAGAATCTTCATTTGGAAGATTCTTAACCTTTTGTGTCAATACATATTAAGTTCTAACAAACTCATTTATCCCATGTCTCTAAACCAAACCACCAATAGAATAAATTTTGCAACTATAGCAAATCCTCTGGAGTTTCCAGACTTCTTGGAAGTGCAGCTGAAATCATTTCAAGATTTTCTACAATTAGACGCACCTCCAGAGAACAGAAAAAACGAAGGACTCTACAAAGTCTTTACAGAAAACTTTCCTATAGCAGATACCCGTAATAATTTTGTACTTGAGTTTTTAGATTATTACATTGATCCACCTAGGTATTCAATAGATGAGTGTATAGACAGGGGTCTCACATATAGCGTTCCATTAAAGGCAAAACTCTATCTTTATTGTACTGATCCCGATCATGAGGATTTTGCATCTGTTATACAAGACGTATATCTAGGAACTATTCCCTACATGACAGAACGTGGTACTTTTGTTATTAATGGTGCCGAACGCGTTATTGTTTCTCAGTTACATCGATCACCTGGTGTATTCTTTGGACAAAGTGTACATGCGAATGGAACTAAATTATATTCAGCTCGTGTTATTCCTTTTAGAGGCTCTTGGATTGAATTTGCAACGGACATTCATAATGTTCTGTATGCTTATATCGATCGTAAAAAGAAATTACCTGTAACTACTTTACTTCGTGCTATCGGTTTTGAAAGTGATAAGGATATCCTTGAAATATTTAATTTAGCAGAGGAAGTTAAAGCAACTAAGACAGGTTTAAAAAAAGTTATTGGACGGAAACTTGCAGCTCGTGTATTAAAATCTTGGATGGAAGATTTTGTTGACGAGGATACAGGTGAGGTTACGTCTATTGAACGTAATGAAGTTATTCTTGAAAGAGAAACAATCTTGGATGAAGAGAATGTTGTTGAGATTCTTGAATCTGGGGTTTCTGTAATTCTCTTACACAAGGAAGCACAACGTTCTACAGATTATACTATAATTTATAATACATTGCAGAAAGATCCCAGTAATACCGAGATTGATGCAATTAGACATATATATCGGCAGTTACGTAGTGCTGAACCAGCTGATGATTCAAGCGCACGTGAAGTTATCAATAATTTGTTTTTCTCTGAAAAACGATACGATTTAGGTGATGTTGGTCGATATAGGATTAACAAGAAACTTAATCTTAATATTGATGATTCAGTACGTGTACTTACGAAAGAAGATATAATTGAAATTATTAAGTTTCTCATAGAACTAATAAATTCAAAAGCTATCGTTGATGATATTGATCATTTAAGTAACCGACGCGTTCGAACTGTTGGAGAACAACTCTATAATCAATTTGGAGTAGGATTAAATAGAATGGCTCGTATGATTCGAGAAAGAATGAATGTTCGAGACAATGAAGTTTTCACACCTATTGATTTAATCAACGCAAAAACAATCTCATCTGTAATAAATACATTCTTTGGCACCAATGCTTTATCTCAGTTTATGGATCAGACCAATCCATTGGCAGAAATAACACACAAACGAAGAATGTCAGCTTTAGGCCCTGGGGGACTATCAAGAGAACGTGCAGGATTTGAAGTTCGTGACGTTCACTATACTCACTATGGAAGACTTTGTCCAATTGAAACTCCTGAAGGTCCAAATATTGGTTTAATTTCATCTTTGTGTGTGTATGCAAAGATTAATAATTTAGGATTCATTGAAACTCCTTACAGAAAAGTTGAGGATAATAAAGTGAATACATCGCAAGATGGAATAATTTATTTGGCTGCCGAAGAGGAGGAAGATAGAATTATTGCTCAAGGAAATGCACCTCTTGATGATAATGGCAAATTTGTCCTAAGTAGGGTAAAAGCACGTAAAGATGCAGATTATCCAATTGTTGAGCCTGAAGATGTAGAATTGATGGATGTATCTCCTATGCAAATTGCATCCATTGCAGCTGCACTTATTCCATTTTTGGAACATGATGATGCTAACCGTGCATTGATGGGATCTAACATGATGCGTCAGGCTGTGCCTTTGATGCAACCTGAGGCCCCAATAGTTGGAACTGGCTTAGAAGAACAATTAATCAAAGATTCACGCACACAGGTAGTAGCTGAAAACAATGGTGAAGTTATTTATGTAGATGCTACAACAATTAAAATAAAATACGAAAGAACAGAAGAAGAAGAATTTTCAAGCTTTGAAGATGCTGTTAAAACATATATTATTCCAAAATATAGAAAAACCAATCAAAATACAACAGTAGATTTAAAACCACTTTGTAGAAAAGGCGACTTAGTAACAAAAGGACAAATTTTAACTGATGGCTATTCAACCGAAAAAGGCGAACTGGCTCTTGGTAGAAACCTTAAAGTTGCTTTTATGCCTTGGAAGGGTTATAATTTTGAGGATGCAATTGTTTTAAGCGAAAGATTGGTTAGAGATGATGTGTTTACATCAGTTCACGTTGAAGAGTTTACATTAGAGGTTCGTGAAACTAAACGAGGTGTAGAAGAATTGACATCAGACATTCCAAATGTAAGTGAAGAAGCAACTAAGGATCTTGACGAACGAGGAATAGTTCGTGTAGGTGCTCGTATAAAACCAGGAGATATTTTGAGTGGAAAAATTCCTCCTAAAGGTGAATCAGATCCTTCACCAGAAGAAAAATTATTACGTGCAATTTTTGGTGATAAAGCGGGTGATGTAAAAGATGCTTCACTTAAAGCCTCCCCTTCATTGAAAGGTGTTGTTATAAATACAAATCTTTTTGCTAAACAAGCGAAAAAAGGGAAAAGCAAATTATCAAATAAAGCTTTACTGCCTAAGATTGACGAAGAGTACGAAACTAAAATGAGTGAGCTTAGAAAAGCTCTTATAGTGAAATTAAACTCACTAACAGAAGGAAAGTCTTCTGCAGGAGTGAAAGATTACACCAATATGGATGTTATTCCAAAAGGTGCAAAATTCACACAAAGCATGTTTGCTGATTTAGATTTCGAGGCAGTTCAGTTAAATAAATGGACTACAGATCCAATCAAAAACCAGTTAATTAGAACTACTGTTATTAATTATTTGCGTAAGCACAAGGAACTTGATTCTGAATTGAAACGTAAACGCTTTGATTTAACCATTGGTGATGAACTTCCAACTGGAATTATGCAGATTGCCAAGGTTTATATCGCTAAGAAGCGAAAAATTCAAGTTGGTGATAAAATGGCAGGCCGACATGGAAATAAAGGTATCGTTTCCAGAATAGTGCGTCAAGAAGATATGCCGTTCTTAGCTGATGGAACACCTGTTGATATTGTTTTAAATCCATTAGGTGTACCTTCTCGTATGAACTTAGGACAAATTTTTGAAACTGTTTTAGGTTGGGCAGGTAAAGAATTAGGTTTACGTTTTGCGACTCCAATTTTTGATGGTGCATCATTAGAAGATATAAATGTATGGACTGATAAAGCAAATGTCCCACGTTACGGTAAGACCTACCTATATGATGGTGAAACGGGTGATAGGTTTGATCAACCTGCAACTGTAGGAATAATTTATATGCTCAAGCTTGGACATATGGTTGAAGATAAAATGCATGCTCGCTCGATTGGACCTTATTCTCTAATTACTCAACAGCCACTTGGTGGTAAAGCTCAATTTGGAGGTCAACGTTTTGGAGAAATGGAGGTGTGGGCACTTGAGGCATTTGGAGCAGCTCATATTTTGCAAGAAATCCTGACTATCAAATCTGATGATGTAATGGGAAGGTCAAAAGCATACGAAGCAATAGTTAAAAGTGAACCGATGCCACAACCCGGAATCCCTGAGTCACTTAATGTGTTATTACATGAACTAAAAGGGTTGGGATTGAGTCTATCACTCGATTAATAAAATCATATTTTTATGATTATCCCATTATAAAAAGGGATGGCAAATTTAATAAGAATCACTTAACTCTTTATATAATTATAAAAAACATGGCATTTAGAAAAGACAATAAGATAAAGAGTAACTTTTCAAAAATTACGATCAGTTTAGCATCTCCTGAAGAAATACTAGAAAACTCTAGTGGAGAAGTGCTAAAACCAGAAACTATTAATTATCGTACGTATAAACCCGAACGAGATGGCCTTTTCTGTGAACGTATATTTGGTCCAGTAAAAGATTACGAATGTCACTGCGGTAAATATAAACGTATAAGATACAAAGGAATTGTATGTGATAGATGTGGTGTAGAAGTTACTGAGAAAAAAGTTAGACGCGAACGCACAGGGCACATTCATTTAGTCGTTCCAGTAGCTCATATTTGGTATTTCAGATCCTTACCAAACAAAATTGGTTATTTATTAGGAATACCTACCAAGAAACTTGATACTATTATCTATTATGAACGATATGTTGTAATTCAACCTGGTTTATTAGAAGGTGAAGTAAAAGTGCGTGATCTACTCTCAGAAGATGAATACTTAGATTTATTAGAAAAACTACCTAAAGATAATCAATCTTTAGAAGATTCCGATCCTAATAAATTTATAGCACGAATGGGTGCAGAAGGAATTTATGGGTTGTTGAAAANNAAGCAGATACAGAAACTTCACAACAACGAAGGAATGAGGCTCTAAAGCAGCTTCAGGTTGTAGAAGCTTTTAGAGGATCTAAAACAAGAAACAAACCTGAATGGATGATTCTTAAAGTTGTTCCGATAATTCCACCAGAATTACGTCCTCTTGTTCCTTTAGACGGCGGTCGTTTTGCGACCTCTGACTTAAATGATTTATATCGTCGTGTAATTATTCGCAACAATCGTTTGAAAAGACTGATTGATATTAAAGCTCCAGATGTAATTCTCAGGAATGAGAAACGTATGTTACAAGAATCTGTAGATTCTTTATTAGATAATTCTCGTAAGTCAAGTGCGATAAAAACAGAGTCAAATCGTCCACTCAAATCTCTTTCTGATAGTTTGAAAGGTAAACAAGGACGTTTTAGACAAAATTTATTGGGTAAGCGTGTTGATTATTCGGCTCGTTCAGTTATTGTAGTTGGTCCAGAGCTTAAGATGCATGAATGCGGAATACCAAAAGACATGGCTGCTGAAATTTACAAACCATTTATTATTAGAAAACTAATAGAAAGAGGTATTGTAAAAACAGTGAAATCTG
>DENY01000252.1:16591-22985 GCA_002359825.1 Bacteroidales bacterium UBA2632 | reverse complement strand
TCCCGTTCTACTTAACCGTGCTCCAACACTTCACCGTTTAGGAATTCAGGCTTTTCAACCTAAAATGATTGAGGGTAAAGCAATTCAATTACATCCACTTGCATGTACTGCTTTTAATGCTGACTTTGATGGTGACCAAATGGCTGTACATCTTCCATTAGGAAATGATGCGATATTGGAAGCCCAATTATTGATGTTGGCATCACATAATATTCTTAATCCTGCAAATGGAGCGCCGATAACTGTTCCCTCACAAGATATGGTCTTGGGATTGTATTACATAACAAAAATACGACCAGGATCAAAAGGTGAAGGTATGACATTTTATGGAGAAGAAGAAGCTATTATTGCCTACAATGAAGGAAAAGTAGCAATTCATGCTTTGGTAAAAGTTGTTGTTGATGATGTTGATGATGAAGGAAATCTAATTCGTAAAATACACGAAACTTCAGTAGGTAGAGTAATTACAAACGAGTACATTCCAAAAGAAGTAGGTTACATTAATGAATTACTTTCCAAAAAATCACTACGAGATATTATTGGTAAAGTAATTAAGACTTGTGGAGTTGCTCGTACTGCTCAATATCTAGATGATATTAAAGATTTAGGATTCAATATGGCATTCAAGGGAGGATTATCTTTCAATCTTGACGATATTATAATTCCTAAAGAGAAACAAGAGTTTATAGACCAAGGTTATGCTGAAGTGGAGCAAATATTGGATAACTACAATATGGGTTTCATTACATATAATGAAAGATATAATCAAATTATTGATACTTGGACACATATTAACTCTAAGTTGTCTAATACTTTGATGAAGCAAATTGCTGAAGACGATCAAGGTTTCAACTCTGTTTTTATGATGTTGGATTCCGGAGCTCGTGGATCTCGAGAACAAATTCGCCAGTTATCCGGAATGCGTGGACTGATGGCTAAACCTCAAAAAAGTGGTGCTGAGGGTGGTCAAATTATTGAAAACCCAATTCTTGCGAACTTTAAAGAGGGATTATCAGTTCTAGAGTATTTTATTTCTACGCACGGTGCTCGTAAAGGTTTGGCGGATACTGCACTTAAAACTGCAGATGCTGGATATCTAACACGTCGCCTTGTAGACGTTTCTCAGGATGTAACTGTTACAGAACACGACTGTGGAACATTGCGTGGATTAATTGCTTCAGCTTTAAAGAATAATGATGAGGTAGTTGCTTCGCTTTACGAAAGAATCTTAGGAAGAGTATCTGTTCACGATATTCATCACCCGCAAACTGGAGATCTTATTTTAAGTTCAGGTGAAGAGATTACTGAAGATGTTGCAATGAAAATTGAAAACTCACCAATTGAACGTGTTGAAATACGTTCAGTACTTACTTGTGAGTCACGCCAAGGAGTTTGTGCAAAATGTTATGGACGTAATTTAGCAAGTGGACACATGGTTCAGCGAGGTGAAGCTATTGGAGTAATTGCAGCTCAATCAATTGGAGAACCGGGAACTCAGTTGACTTTACGTACTTTCCATGTTGGAGGTATTGCTTCTAACATTGCGTCAGAGAATCGTATTGTCACAAAGTATGAGGGTATTCTTGAAATGGATGATTTACGCACAGTAGATTCAACAGATGCCGAGGGTAATACCCACAAAGTTGTTGTTAGTCGTTTGGTGGAAATGCGTGTAGTTGATCCAAATACAAAGATTATTTTGTTATCTCATAATGTACCTTATGGAGCAAAACTTTATTTCAATAATAATGATAAAGTAAATAAGGGAGATTTAATTTGCGAGTGGGATCCATTTAATGCTATTATAGTATCTGAAGCAACAGGTAGAATAAAGTTTGAGAACTTTATAGAAAATGTTACTTACAAAGTTGAGTCAGACGAGCAAACTGGACTAAAAGAAAAAGTAATTGTTGAATCACGTGATAAAACAAAAGCACCATCAGCTCATATTTTAAATGATGATGATGATATTTTGCGTACTTATTCTTTGCCATTAGGTGCCCATCTTGTAAAGAATGAAAATGATGTAATCAATAGTGGAGATATTTTAGTAAAAATACCAAGAGCAGTAGGTAAATCTGGTGATATTACTGGAGGACTACCAAGAGTAACGGAACTCTTTGAGGCTAGAAATCCCTCTAACCCAGCTGTAGTCTCTGAAATAGACGGAGAGGTTAGTTTCGGTAAAATCAAACGAGCAAATCAAGAAATTATAATTACCTCTAAGCTTGGAGAAACTAAGAAGTACTTAGTTCCATTATCTAAACAAATACTTGTTCAAGAGAATGACTATGTGCGTGCTGGCTTGCCACTTTCGGATGGAGCAATTACTCCTGCAGATATCTTGGCTATTAAAGGTCCAACTGCTGTTCAAGAGTACATTGTAAACGAAGTTCAAGATGTTTATCGTTTGCAAGGTGTGAAGATAAATGATAAACACTTTGAGGTGATTGTCCGTCAAATGATGCGTAAAGTTGAAGTAATTGAACCAGGAGACACACGTTTCCTCGAACAAAAGCTCGTTGACAAACACGAAATCATGGAAGAGAACGATCGCATATGGGCTAAAAGGGTTGTGACTGAAAAAGGAGACTCCGAAATATTTGAACCCGGACAGATTGTTACTGTTAGAAAATTACGTGATGAGAATAGTTCTCTGAAACGTAGAGATTTGAAACTAGTTGAGAGTCGCGATGCGATACCTGCAACTGCCAATCAAGTTTTACAAGGTATTACAAGAGCAGCTTTACAGACTACAAGCTTTATTTCCGCAGCATCTTTTCAGGAAACCACCAAGGTGTTGAATGATGCAGCAATTCATGGCAAAATTGATTACCTCGAAGGATTAAAAGAAAATGTTATTTGTGGTCATCTAATTCCTGCAGGAACGGGTCAACGTTCTTTTGATAAGTTAGTTGTTGGATCTAAGGATGATTACGAGAAAATTTCACCAAAGGATTCTATGCTTGTGGAGGAAGAATAATTTAGATTGATAATAAAATAGACATAAAAAAACTGCTCCTCGGAGCAGTTTTTTTTATGTCTATACATTGCCTTAGATTTGTTCAAATCAAATATTTGTATCGAAAAATTTAATTGTTAGATCGCGACTATTTCTTTTAATAGTTTTTTGTCTTGTAGTGATGCTGGAACTGACATTTTAATCTCTTCTTCAATTATTTCAATTAATCGTTCACGTAAGAAGTCTTTTCTTGTAATTAGACTTATTTCTCTCACAGGTTTATTTTTTTTGAAAAAGCGGACATTCAGCTTTTGCTCCTCAGTTAAATGTGAAAGAGCCATTTCAGGTATTACAGTTATACCATTGTTTTTGTCAACTATATTAATGAGTGTTTCAATACTTCCTGCTTCATAAGTAAATGCAGAGTTTACGTAGTTTTTACTTTTAAGTTTACACAGGTTGAGTATTTGTGTTCTAAAACAATGCACTTCGTCAAGCAACCATAATTGAGCACCATTCAAATCAGACTCCTCCAATGATGTTTTAGCATATAGAAAACGTTCATTAGGAGATATGTATGCCAGGAATTTTTCGTAATACACTGGTCTTTCTTTCATTCTGTCATCGTGCAGTGGTGTTGCTAAAATGCCCCCATCAATAGATCCTTTGGCCAATCCAGATAATATTTGATTGGTTGTCATTTCATTAATGACTAATCTTATGTCGGTGTTTTGCTCACGATGAGTTTGCATCAATTTTGGCAAAAGGTAAGGTGAAACTGTTGGGATAATCGCTAAACGGAAAACCCCTTTAATCATTCCTTTTTCTTCTTCAACTATCTCTTTTATTTGGTGAATTTGAGCAATAGAAACACGCGATTGATCAATTATTTTACGTCCCACGTCAGTTGGCTCTATAGGCGATTGCGACCGATCAAAAATTTTAACACCCAACTCATCTTCTAGTTTTTGAATCATCATACTCAACGTTGGTTGTGTTACAAACGTAGCTTCAGCAGCTTTAGAGAAATGGCGATGATTATCTACTGCAATAATATATTCAAGTTGTTGAATGTTCATAGGATTGTTTTATAAGAAAAATTACAACATAAAGTTGTTTTATTTGTGATTAGAAAAGTACTTCATGAATTGAGCGCGTTCGTATAATGCTGGGTCTGGGATGTTTGAATAACTGAGTTTTCCTCTAAATTCGTCAATACTTTTATAATTGTTTTGATACATCCACTCTTCTAAACAGGTTATCATCTCTGGAATAACTTCCAATCCTTTCTCATACAATACACTACAGAGTTGCATTGCGGTTGCACCCGCCAAAATGCCTTTTATTATGTCTTCCCATTTATGAACTCCATATGAACACGCAATATCAACGCTAGGAACATACCCTGATGTAATTGCTGTCCATCTGAGAGTTTCGCTAAAGTCTGAAGGATGGCTAAATACAGGCCCCGATGTTATTTCCATTGCGTTTATATCAATATCTAACTGATAGAATCTATTAAACAATACAACTGCATTCACACCCAAGGCTTCTAGCTTCTCTACAAGACCAGGCAGATTGCTAACAGTTCTAGCCATTTTGATAATAATAGGTATGTTGACAACTTTCTTGACTTCTCGTACAATTTTTATGTAAGATTCTTCGAGGTATCTATCTCCATATTGGCCAGTATTAATCAAGAAGATATTTAGTTCTAATGCATCGGCACCAGCTTCTTCAATATTTTTTGCAAAATCTATCCAACGTGCTACTTTGTAACAATTGATGCTAGCAATGATGGGAATGTTGCATGAGGATTTGGCTTGACGAATCAAATCAAGGTATTTCTCAACATGATTCATCTCTACATAAGCATTAATGTAGTCGCTCGCTTCTGGATAATCAGATGTAAGATTAAGCTTTTCTGAATGACTGTCTATTTGTTCCTCAAAAAGAGACTTTAATACTATGGCGCCAACGCCTGCTTTCGCTAGTTGTTTTATCTTGCTTAATGAGTTAGTCAATCCGCTACTACCGGCGATTAAAGGATTATGAAGTTTTAATCCTGCATATTCTGTTGATAAATTAATCATTGTTAGTTTGATGTTTCAGATAGTAAATTACTTTTCTCCTTTATTTTTGTCTCATACAAAAATACATAATATTTTGCAATAAGTCCTATTCTCTCTCTCCAAAAATATTTGACCCAACTCTTATCAGTGTGCTACCTTCTTCTATTGCTATTTTATAATCGGACGACATGCCCATTGATATCTCTTTGAATTGGAGCTCGTCTGCAAAAAAATGCTCTTTTATTCTTTTATAAAAAGTATATAGTTTACTGAACTCATTTTTCACAACCTCTTCATCGTCGGTAAATGTAGCCANNAGAAATTCCAGCACTCTTCTTCAGAAAATCCTGCCTTTGTATCTTCCTCTGCAATGTGTATTTGCAATAAACAGGGGATTACTCTATCAACTTCGGAGGCTAGCTTCTCTATTTGGAGTAGCAGCCTTTTTGAATCAACACTATGGATGCAACTAATGAAGGGGACAATAAATTTTACTTTGTTTCGTTGCAGTCTGCCAACAAAATGCCACTCAATGTCTTCAGGCAAAGATGGTTGTTTCTCTATTAGCTCCTGAACACGACTTTCTCCAAATACTTTATGCCCTGTTTCATAAGCCTTCAATATTTCATCTACACCATGAAATTTAGAAACTGCCACCAAAGTTACATTCTCAGGTATCGCTTTCTTTATCTCGTTTATGTTGTCTTGAATATTCATTTTATGCAGACTTTTCTTTGTCCTCTTTCACTTCAGCACTATACGGATACACATCCATAATAGCAGTTTCAGTAGCACTGGCAATGGTGTAATCTACCATAGATTTTTCCATCTCTGTTTCAATGATTAGCACAGCTTCTTTGAGTGTCGATGCTTGAACTAGCATATTCACAGCTGTCTTTTTTTCAGTTCCACTCTTTTCGTCTAATGTAATGAAGTAGAGTCTCATCTTATAGTAACGATCGCCTTGGTCATTAAAAAACGATTCTGCGTATTTCACGCGTTTTATATCCGAAATAGAAAATTCACCTGACATATAAGGGGTGATTTCTTGCGTAATTCGTGCTTCAGCTTCGGTAAACGACCATGCATCTACTAAATAAGGCTCAGTCACCATTTTCTGTATTCCAGACTCAAGCATTTTCTCGTAACGGACTTTACATTCAAACCAATTGTACATATCTTTTTTGTTTTTTAGTTTAGTGCGAAATTAGCAAAATATCCCGAGAAAAAGGATTCCCGGGATATCTATTTTATAAAATCAGACTATGATGATTATTGTTCTTTCATGCTTCGAAATACTTTTCGAGGCTATTTGGTATTCTTATATTGAAGATTAATAGTTAATAGTATATCTTAGTTT
>DENY01000252.1:13337-16577 GCA_002359825.1 Bacteroidales bacterium UBA2632 | reverse complement strand
AGTATCAAATAAATTCTTAGCCCATAGTTCCAAAGCAACATTTCCTTTCTCAACGGTTACACTTGCATTTGTTAGTCCATAAAAAGATTGGTACGCATCGTTTGCGTCTGTCCAATAAAACTTTCCTGCACCAGTATATTGGGCACTTGCCGTAATTCGGTTGATAAACGAACCATTGTTAAATGAGTGACTATAGCTTCCTCCAAAACTCAACGTGTGACGAGGTGCAAACGGAATGTAATTGTCAGTATAATCGTTATCACCAGATTTGTAATTCTTAAATTTGGCGCTAACAAATCCATACTCGCTGAATAAGGATATTGAATTAGTTGGAGCATAAACTAAACTCAATTCTACACCTTTGCTTGATGATTTTCCAGCATTTGAGACAGTACGTCCAGCTGTAGCATTATTAAGTAAATGAATTATTTGAATATTGTCAACGTCCATTGCAAATAGTGAGAAGTTAGCATTCATCTTTTTGTCTAAAAAAGTAAATCTTCCACCAAATTCGTAGTTCCAACTTGTTTCAGGGTCATAAGAAAGTTGCTCTTCTAATGTAAGTTTTTTTGGTTTTTCAGAATCCAGCATTTCATTTGATTGAGATGCTGGAGGCCCTGTAGGATTTCCTTCCGTTCCCCCTGGTTTACCTCCGCCTCCAGGGATTGTCATGGGCATTTTACCCATTAGAGCTTGTTGCATAGCATTTTGCAATATATCTGAAAAGGACTGTTCATTGTATCCACCCGTTTTGTATCCTTTAGATATTGATGCATAAACAAAAGCATCTTTTCTCAAATCATATTGTAGTGCAATTTTTGGGAGTACTTCCCAAAATCCTTTAGAGAAACGGCCCTCCATTAAAGTATCACTTTTCATAGTACGAGAAATAGGAGGCATTCCAGGATACATTGGTGGGATATCAACTTTAACTTCTACACCTTGTGTTTCTGTAAAATACTCTATAGCTGTGTGCTCATAATCAGCACGAATTCCAAAGGTAAGTGATAATCCTTTGGCACCAAATAGGCTATTTATAGATGATTGTTGGAAAAGAGCAATCCCTTTTGCAGGCTTGCGATATGTTCCAGGTAAGTCAATTCTGTCATTTACATATTTAACAGAAGGTCTCTTGTCTGCTGGCATATTTGACAAACCTTTGTCTATTCTGTTTTGAAGCATTTTTACTCCGTCTTCTTTCAGGGCAACTGGTGTTGACACTTTGCGATAGTCATAAAACCCAAAAGCGCCAACTACCCAATTATAACGGTCTTTTTTGTCCGACTTAAATGTGATTTCTTGACTTATAGAGTGTTGATTTTGTTCTTGTAGAATGGAAAACACAGACCGTGGGGAGTAATCTTGATCCATATACATTTNNTGTATTTGAGTTTAAAACAAATCCATCACCTTGATATTTCAAGGAAAGCCCTTGAGAAAACAGTTTTCGTTTGTAAGAAGAAGGTTCATTGAAATTGACTGCTGTAGAATCGATGTGCATATATGGAAAGGCACCCTGCGATACATAATCAAAAACACTAAATAGGTTTGCACTGAAAGCTTCATTTGCTTTCAATTCAAACTTTAATCGACCACCTATGTTTTCATAGTCGTCGGCTTTTTTACCAGTATAATTGTTAATGAAGTAGCCATCATTTTTTTTGTAATAAAGCGCTAACGAGCTTCCAAACTTATCACTAAACTTACTATAGTTCGACATTCGAGCTTCCATCTGCCCATAATTTCCACCTCCTACTTCAAGAGTACTACCTTGATATGTAAGAGGAGAGAGGGTGTAAACATTTACAATTCCCCCAATTGCATTTCTACCGTATAATGTGCCTTGCGTACCACGTAGCACTTCTATACGCTGTATGTCTTGAAATTCGAAATCGAAAGCCGAGGCATTGAAATAGGGCACATTGTCAACATACAAGCTCACTGTCTGTGCACCTATCCTTGCTCCAATTCCACGTATATATATAGGAGTAGAGACTTTTGACCCATAGTTGGGAATAAAAAAGTTGGGAACTATTCCACTCATTGATGTTAGTGAGTTAACTTGTCTACTTTGCAAGATCTTGGGTGATATAATTGAAATTGCGGTAGGCATCCGCTTTAAGACATTGGTTTCTTTCACCGAACTTGTAATTACAAATTCGTCCAAATTGAGTGTTCTGATTGTATCTTTGCCTTTCTCTTCATTTTCAACGGGAATGTAGTTGATAGAGAAGCCAAAAAAGACATGTAAAGTGAGTAGAAAAAGTAGAGTAAGTTTTTTCATCGTCTTATTTTTATAGTATTGTTTTATATTATGCATGCAAAGTAACAGTTTTAAACAACACTCATCAATCACTACATATAGTGATTTATTTCTTTAATTGAATTATTCTTTTCATTTACAGCAATTGTAAAATATATGAGACTAAAATGAGTGGTTTCTGACGTTCTACTAAACTTGTTGACTTTATGTTGTTCGAAATTGGTATGTTCAGCATAAGATTATTTTTTGAATAAGGTTCTTTGCGTTTTCTGATGGCTATTAAATCATGCAACATATAAAAAACTTTTCGTCCATGAACAATGGGAGTTCCAACTGTTGAAAATTGAATTGTCCATGGACAAAATGTTTAAAACACCTTTTTCGCTGATTTTTTTGACGACAAACGAAAATGTTAGTGATAAAAAAAGATTTGTTCAATGACGAAAGGAATTTTAAGAGACGCGAAAGTGATTGTTCCCAAACAATTTGATTTTTATGTCATTTTCGTCGTTTATTTCTTAAACAATACGGTTTTTAAGCCTTTTCAAACTCTTCGTCCATGGACGAAGCAATTTTTATCTGTTTTTGCAATTTTGTTCTCTGTCGAAATGGATTAATGATAAATTGCTTTTTCAGCCTTCTCATTTTGTAATGCTATATCCAGAAAAATAAGAGGAGTAATATGTAGTTTCGAATAATTTTTTAGTGTTGCCATGAAATGGAATCATTAATTTTGCTCACAATATAACTATTCAATCCAGCTGGGTGTTTAATTGATATTGTTTAATAATAGAAATACTGCAAATAATATAATGGCAAAGAAATCAGATTTTTGGGACGAACGATATTCAGTGAACGAGTATGTATATGGTGAGCATCCCAACGCTTACCTTAAAGATAAACTTGAAACTATGCCTGTTGGGAATATTCTCTTTGTGGGAGAGGGTGAAGGGCGCAATGGTGTATATGCTGCCAAA
>DENY01000252.1:0-13329 GCA_002359825.1 Bacteroidales bacterium UBA2632 | reverse complement strand
ACAATGTGCATATTGATTATCATGTAGGCGAATTACACGAATTGAATTTTAAAAAAGAATACTTTGATGTCATAGCATTGATATTTACTCATTTTCCAGCAAAGTCAAGATCAGTTATTCATAAAGAGCTTACTAACTATCTACGTTTAGGTGGCACTGTTATTATGGAAGTGTTCAGCAAAAAACAGATAGAACACCAAATCAAAGGTGATAGTGGTGGAGGACCTAAGAATATTGAGATGTTATATACTATTGATGATATTAAGTCTGATTTTCAAAGCCTTGAAGTTTTGGAGTTAAAAGAAGTTGAAGTATATCTTGCTGAAGGGGATCATCACAAAGGATTAAGCTCAGTAATAAGATTTGTAGGAAAGAAAGTGCATTCTTCTAAGTTTTAGATTAAATTGTCTTTGCGTAAAAGAATAAAAATTGTATCCTTCATCAATTTATTTTGTTATATTGTATAGAGAGTATTAAATTTGAACATTAAATTTTAAACACTACAACAGATATATCATAGATTATGACAATGAAAAAAGCATTATTAATAGTAGATCTACAAAACGATTTTTCACCTGGTGGTTCTTTAGGAATAAAAGAAGGGAATCAAATTGTACCAATTATCAACGATTTGATGGATAAAATGGACTTAGTTATTACTACTCAAGATTGGCATCCCGAAAACTCTACCCACTTTGAAAATTGGCCAGTTCACTGCGTAGCTAACACAGAGGGTGCAAAACTTAATCCCGGATTGAATCAGGAAAAGATAGATCAAAGAACATTAAAGGGTACAGGATCCGATGATCACGGTTATTCTGGTTTTGATGCGACTAATATATCGCTTAAAGAGTACTTAGAAGAACAGAATGTAGGCTCACTCTATATTGTTGGGTTGGCTACCGACTATTGTGTTAGAGCATCTGCTTTGGATGCATGTAAACTTGGCTATCATACTTATGTTGTGACTGACGCGATAGCTGCAGTAGATTTGAAAGAAGGCGACGGAAGAAAAGCATTGGATGAGATGTACAAAGCAGGATGTTTGTTGGTGGAATCGAAGGATATTTAGAAAATAAATGTTTTCTGATTGTTTTGCTCATTAATACAGCTGTAAATCATAAATTCAACTCTGTTTTTAGTTAATCTTACTTTTGTATAGATTAATAGCAGAAATATTTGCGAAAGCAAAATCTTTGTGTTTTTATATTATATACTATCTTCCAAATTTAATGTCCTGTGTGGGTAAAACGCCAATCCCTGGAAGGTCTTTAGCTATGATTTTGCCATCCTCAAGCGTTGCACCATCAAAACAATCATTGGCTATAAGTAACGCACCATCTAAATCAGCAAAATCTAAACCTGCTGAAAGTTGAGAGGCTGCTGATATGGCACACGATGTCTCGGTCATACATCCAATCATTACTTTAATGCCCAATGCTTCGGCCAAATTGCGCATTTTCCAGGCTTCTCGCATACCCGTGCATTTCATTAGCTTAATGTTGATTCCAGAGAAAACTCCCTTCATCTTCTCAATATCACGCAATCGTTGCAACGACTCGTCCGCGAAAATTGGCAATGGACTTCTCTCAGTTAACCAGGCAATGCTGTCAAAGTCATATTTAGGCATGGGCTGCTCTATCATTACAATGCCTTTTTCTTTCAACCAATGTATCATGTCCAAAGCTTGGTGCTTATCTTTCCACCCTTGATTTGCATCAACCGCCATTGGTAGATCTGTAACCGAGCGAATGGCTTCAATCATCCGTTTGTCGTGTTCTCCTCCCACTTTTATTTTCAAGATATTAAAGTCGCCCAACACTTCACGTGTCTTCTCGCGTACTACTTCATCAGTGTCTATACCTATAGTGAAAGTAGTGTCCGGAACTTTGTTTTTATCCAATCCCCAAATTTGGTGCCATGGTGCCCCTATCATTTTGCCCACTAAATCATGCAGCGCAATGTCTATTGCAGCTTTTGCAGCTGTGTTGTTTTCGGCAATACGATCTACGTAATGCAAAATTTCGTCTAGATGTGTTGGATCTGAAAAAGATGATAAATCTACTTTCTTAAGAAATTCTATCACAGAAGCTTGCGTCTCGCCTAAGTAGGGTGGTAGAGAGGCTTCGCCATATCCCACCAAACCATCATACTCAATTTGGGTTAATACAACTGGTGTAGTCTTTCTAGAAAAACCTGAAATGGTGAATACATGTTTCAGTTGTAAATCATAGGGGGTCCAGCTCAGTTTCATAGGTACCGTACTTTTAATTCTTGTTATGTGTTTCTCTTTTTTTTTAGCCATAATACTTGTTGATGGAATTGCCATTGAGGCTGCCATCAAGGCCGATGTTTTGATGAAGTTACGCCTATTTGAGTTCATAATCAGAGGGTTTAAGGTTTACTATAAAAAGGATGCTGTGTAATGGGTGTTATTCCTGGCATTGTTTCTGAACCAATATAGCGCATGGTGCGTAAATAACGGTTCGTATTATGTTCGTCATATAGTTTGCTTTTGGGATTGAAACTATTGATGTGAATATAATCGGATGCGTGAATGAATTGTTGATTGCCAATGTATATGCCAACATGTACTACTCGCTCATTTGGATTATCGTCAGTTGCTTTTTCTCCAAAAAAGACTAAGTCACCTTTTTCTGCATTGTCAAAGTCACCAATACTATCTATCTCAATACCATTTTTCACTTGTTGCGAAGCATCACGTGCAATGATGATTCCGTGTAGCCAATAAACCATTTTGGTGAAACCACTACAGTCAAGGCCTTTTGCCGAAGTTCCACCCCAAACGTAGGGTACACCCATCAGTTGCTTTGCAGTTTCCACAACACTTTCTCCACTTAGCTCTATGGTGTTTAGCCAATTTTCAATTTCTTGCGCATCTCTTTTGTCAACAAAAGCTTCTCTACCATCAGGATAGGTTACATTGTAAAAGTCCTTTTCTACATCTTTTATAGATAGCATATCTCCAACCACAATGTCGGATACAGTTTGAGATTTGTTGTCTGCTTTAGAATAAGATTGCGCATATTGGTTTGTAATAATAATTTTTGGCTGTGCCATATATTCTTTTAGCTCTTCATGAGTAAGTCTTTGCAATGAGCCTGACATCCATCCAATGTAACCTTCGGGTGTTTGAATGCGTAGCCAACTTCCAGATTTATCTAAAATTCTGACAGGCATTCCCAACAACACTTGTGTCACCATTTCGGCACTATATGCGGGTTTACTACGCAAATCAGCTACAGAATTATAGATAACGCCCCAATTATGATTGCCAATAACACAATCGGGTAAAATGCGAATTTCATCTTTTATCTGTGGGTATATTTTATTTGCTTCTGCGAGCAACTCTTTGTAGGCAAATTCGTTGGTCGTTTCTCCCTTTAGTGATAATTGATCTTCAGATTCAATTGAAGTAATTGAAAACACTTCTACTCTCTTGTCGGGTGCATATTTGTCTTCAACGGCTTGTATCTGATTTTTTAATTCATTATTGGACATAGTAGGTTCTTGAGCCATAGCAATGAAGGATATCATGTTGATTACTAATAAAACAGACAGTTTGTTTTTTATCATTTCAATCAAATATAAATGAATAGTAGCTAAATGATATGCAAGATAGTTGTTTCTTTTACTTATTCAAAGAGAAAATAAAAATAATTCAACATTTCCTTATCATTAAAAGTTTGAAGAGTTTTCTTATTTCTTCTCATATATTCTATTTTTATGATACATCTTTTTCAAAACATTTTCTATACTAGGAAAATGTTTAAAACAGATGAAAATTGCATTCATCGCGTAGAAAATGTTTGTAAAAAGATTATTTACGTTTTGTTGCATTAATTCGTAGTATTCATGCTTTAAAAATCCAATATTCATTATAAAAATCTCTTTTCAACAGTTAATTCTTCAACCTTTGACTTTTTTTTGTTTCTTTACGTCATTTCTCTCCAATTTCTCCTCCAGAAAGCATCATTTTAGTAATTCAGAACATTTCCATAGCAAAGCATTGCGTTTTCATCTGATGAAACTCTAATCCATCACTGTGGATTTGATTTTCACCCATTTTCTGTCACATATTCAAATTAATTGTAAAGAATTACGGTCTTCTATTTACAAATTGAAACTAGGGGAAAGTGAAGTCTCTGACAAAATTATTTGAATGGAACAAAAATATAATTTTTCATGGAGATTTGGGTTTTGACTTTATAGCAAAAAAGTAAAATAGTCGACGATTTGAGTCTATCAATAAATGGTGTGTTATTTATCTTTTTACATTATCAGAGTTATAATATAATCTCCAAGCAATTTGAATATCATATAAATGTAAGTAGTATTTCCTACCGAAACGCAAGTGTAAAAACGCATCTGTGGGGGAGAATTAAAGTTAAACACGATCTAAAAAAGAAAGTGTTAGATTATTTTTTCATGATAAACTCATTGGCTTCAATTTATGAATATGTTTTCTACAAAAAAAACGTTCTCAAATAAATGAAAACGTTTTAAATTTAGATGTGTAGTATTTTAAATAAGTACATTATAGGCTTATTTACTTATTTACTTATTTACTTATTCAGTTCCACGACTGTAGTTGGGGGCTTCTCGTGTAATCATTACCCCATGTGGATGGCCTTCAGCATATCCAGCAGAGGTAATGTGTGTAAATTTAGCATGATGTAATTGTTCAATTGTTGCGGCGCCACAATAGCCCATTCCTGCACGTAATCCGCCTACCATCTGATATATAACCTCCTGCAATGTTCCTTTAAAGGGGACGCGGGCCTCTATACCTTCAGGTACGAGCTTCTTCACATCATCTTCTGCATCTTGAAAGTATCTATCTTTTGAACCTTCTTGCATGGCAGAAAGTGAACCCATCCCGCGATAAGTCTTGAATTTGCGTCCACTGAAGATAATAGTCTCACCAGGTGATTCTTCTGTTCCAGCAAGCATCGAGCCCATCATAACAGATGATGCTCCAGCTGCCAGTGCTTTGACAATGTCACCAGAATAGCGTAAACCTCCGTCAGCAATGAGTGGAACTCCTGTACCTTTTAAAGCAATTGCCACATCGTAGATGGCGGAAATTTGTGGCATGCCCACACCTGCAATAATACGAGTAGTGCATATTGATCCTGGACCAATACCCACTTTCACACCATCTGCTCCGGCTTCAACCAGCATCTTGGCTGCATCTCCTGTTGCGATATTCCCAACAACTATATCAATATTTGGGTGCATGCTTTTCACTTGCTTTAACATGTCGGCAACTCCTTTGGAATGTCCGTGCGCAGTGTCAATAATTATAGCATCAACTCCTGCTTCAACAAGCGCATTAGCACGATCGATTGAGTCCTTTGTCACACCTATTGCGGCAGCAACACGCAAACGACCTTGCTCATCTTTGCATGCAAAAGGTTTGTCTTTTGCTTTGGTTATATCTTTATAGGTAATTAGTCCAATGAGGTTGTTATTAGCATCAACAACAGGAAGTTTTTCTATTTTGTGCTCTTGCAATATATCTGCCGCTGACTCTAAGTCTGTAGATTGGTTGGTGGTAACAAGTCCTTCTTTGGTCATTACATCGTCGATAAGCTTTGTCATATTTCTTTCGAAACGCAAATCGCGGTTAGTTACAATGCCCACAAGATGATTTTTATCATCAACTACAGGTATTCCTCCAATGCTATATTCCTTCATTAATCCAAGAGCATCGGCAACAGTTTTTCCACGGGTAATGCTAATGGGATTGAGTATCATTCCATTTTCCGCACGTTTGACGGCGCTAACTTGTATGGCTTGTTTCTCTATAGACATATTTTTATGGATAACCCCAATGCCACCTTCACGCGCAATGGCAATAGCCATGTTCGTTTCGGTTACAGTATCCATAGCCGCCGAAATCATGGGCGTATTTAATGTTATATTTCGAGAAAACTTTGTGCTTAAATCAACATTCCGGGGAAGTACTTCGGAATAGGCGGGAACTAACAACAAGTCGTCGAAAGTGAACCCTTCCATAATTATTCTATCTGCAATAAATGACATATCAATGAGTCTTTTTAGGTTTTTATTGCGTGCAAATGTACTCATAAATTGTTGAATTGTTGTGACTTTTGAGCGTTAAAATAGCATATTAAGTATGATTTTGCAGTTCTTAAACAAAAGCAGTCTGTATATTGAGCTTTAGAATTATTTATCTTAGTTTTTACAATCATCTAAATGTGTCGACAAATACTCGCTTTCAGGGTGGCATAAATTATTTCTATTGATGATAGACGCTTATTAATAAATTTTTTTCGGTCGAAAAATGTATATTTGTAGCGTAAAACATTTTAAAGAAAAAAAATATGTCAGTATTAGTAGGAAAGATGGCTCCTTTGTTCAGAACCAAAGCCGTAATCAATGGTAGTGAAATAACAGAAGATTTTAGTTTAGATCAGTATTTAGGAAAAAAATATGTTGTGTTTTTCTTCTATCCTGCAGACTTCACTTTTGTTTGTCCAACAGAGTTAATAGCTTTTCAAAATAAAATATCAGAATTCGAATCACGCGATACAGTATTAGTTGCTGCATCCACTGATTCTGCTTTTTCACACTGGAAATGGCTCCAAACACCCCTAAATGATGGTGGAATAAAAGGCGTAAATTACCCCCTTGTTGCTGATCACGATATGACAATATCTATGGCTTATGATGTGTTAGCAGGATCTTACATAGAAGATTCAGCGGGTAATTTAGTTTTTAATGGTACATCGGAAGCATATCGTGGATTGTTCTTGATTGACAAATCTGGGATAGTTAGGCATCAGGTTGTTAATGATATGCCTCTTGGTCGTAGCGTTGACGAAGTGATCAGGGTGATTGATGCATTACAATTTACTGAAGAATATGGAGAAGTATGTCCAGCCGATTGGAAAAAAGGAGAGAAGGCGTTGACCGCAACTCAAGAGGGGATTGCATCTTATCTCTCGGATAAACAATAAAAGTGTTAGGATGCAAGATTTAAATGAAATCTTGTGCCTGTTTTAAAACCTTTATCTGTCACTGGGACATTATGTTTAAATCGACAGTAGGTAAACATTAAAAAAAACTGCTCAAATAAATAAGATATTCTTATTTTCTTTTGAGCAGTTTTTTTATTTAGAAAAGTAAATCTCTTTGAGTTTTCGAATATAATTTATTTTATAATTTCATATTTCTGGAAGGCTTTTGTGATTTTATCTACAGCTTCGTCTATTTGGTCAATAGTGTGTGTAGCCATCAAAGAGAAGCGTATCAATGTATCTTCGGCTGCAACTCCTGGTGGAACTACAGGATTTACAAACACACCTTCGTCAAACAGCATCTTGGTAATCAAAAATGTTTTGTCATTATCTCTCACAAATAGAGGGATAATTGGTGTTGAGGTGTTTCCTATTTCAAATCCATTGTCTCTAAATCGTTTCAGAGAATAATTTGTTAGCTCCCAGAGTTTTTCAATTCTTTCAGGTTCAGATTTTAAAATGTCAAGTGCAGCCGATGCTGCTGCAGTTGCACCAGGTGTAATGCTTGCACTGAATATATATGAGCGTGCATTGTGTCTTAAGTAATTGATTGTGATGCTGTCACTTGCAATAAATCCACCGATTGAAGCCAAAGACTTGCTGAATGTTCCCATTACTAAATCAACCTCATCGAGCATTCCTAGTTGTTCACAAGCTCCTTTTCCATTGAAGTTTTTACCCATCACCCCAATTCCATGTGCTTCATCCACCATCACGTTGGCGTCGTACTTTTTTGCTAAACGTATAATTTCTGGAATGTTTGCTACATCACCTTCCATACTGAAAACTCCGTCAACAACAATGAGTTTCACTTTCTTAGGATGACACTTTATGAGCTGTCTCTCTAACGAGACCATATCATTGTGGCGAAACTTAAATTTTTTAGAAAAAGAAAGTCTTTGGCCTTCAATAATAGAAGCGTGGTTCAATTCGTCCCAAAGTATGTAATCCTCTCTTCCAGTGAGACATGAAATAACACCTTGATTGACATTAAATCCGGTCGAAAATACAATAGCCTCATCTTTGCGCATAAAGTTGGCAAGCTTTCGTTCTAGTTGGATATGCAAGTCAAGCGTTCCATTGAGAAATCGTGAACCTGCCATGCCAGAACCATACTTTTTAGTGGCCTCAATAGAGGCTTCTATTACTTTTGGGTGATTGGTAAGTCCTAAGTAGGCATTAGAGCCAAACATCAAAACTTTTTTTCCATTAATAGTAACAACAGTATCCTGATCACTTTCTATTACTCGAAAGTAAGGGTAGATGCCAGCGGCTTTAGCGCGCTGTGGAGCATCATATTTAAACATCTTTTCTTTAAGCAGATTCATCTTATTATTCCTATAAATTATCTCTTATTTTAATGACGAGATTCCAATTTAGATAATCAATTAGCTAATTTTAGTTTAACGATTGATTATCATTTGACTCAGAATTGGTATGCAAAGATAACAATATTTCTTTGTGTGTATAGGCTCATGAATGTTTTTTCGTATTCGCAACTCTTCTCCAAGTAAAATATATATAGAGTCTATACATTTTATAAGAATCTAAATTTTAAATCACTCAAATACACTTTGTTCTCTTAATATGATGTTTAGATGTTTTCTTTAGAGTCTAAATTGTATACTCATCATTCTTTTTTATGAATTCGAATTGTTGAGCGTAGAATAGTTTTCAACTATACCACTGGATTTTTGATGAACCAAAAAAACTCTTCTTCTTTTGAGGTTTTAAACAGGTTATATCTTCTCTTGATATTATTCTCAAAATAGAGATATATATCATATATTTGCAATAAAAAAACAAGATTAGAGATGAAAAAGTTTTATTTCTTCACTATGTTTATGCTTCTCGGGCTTAGTGTATCCGCTCAACAATATGGACTGAAAGAGATTGTGAATGGGGTTTTTAATCCTCGTAGCATTAAGCCGATGATATCGTCAGCCAACGGACTGCATTATTATCAAATGAATGATGAGAGTAGTGCAGTAATAAAATATGATTATGCGACAGGTAATGTGGTTGACACTTTATTTAGCACAAAAAAAGCAAGACAATGCACATTCGATACTTTTCAGGGATTTCTTGTTAGTCCCGACGAGTTTAAAGTGCTTGTTTATAAGGATAGGGAACAAATCTATCGCCACTCTTTCAAAGCTAATTACTATTATCACGATGTTCGTCGCAATTTGGTGAGAAAACTTACCGAGAATGATTCGAAACAAATGATTCCCACATTTTCGCCAGATGGTAAGATGTTGGCTTATGTAGCAGATAATAATATTTGGTTAGCGAAGTTCGATTTTGATACAGAGTCACAAGTCACCAAAGATGGTGAGTTTAACAAAATAATAAATGGTGCTACCGATTGGGTATATGAAGAAGAGTTTGGCACGACACAGTTAATGGAATTCTCACCCGATAATACGTTGTTAGCCTTTGTGAAAACTGATCAGTCAAAGGTGACAGAGTTTTCTTTTCAGTTGTTCGAAAACAAACTTTATCCAGACTTATATACTTATAAATATCCAAAAGCAGGAGAAAAAAACTCGACAGTTGGTTGTTTTGTATACGACATAAGTGCACAAACAACAAGAAAAATGGATGTTCCTTTGGATGATGATGGATATATGCCTCGCATCTCTTTTACAAAAGATGAAACTAAGTTGGCCATAATGACACTCAATCGAAATCAAAATAGATTCGATATGTATTTCACAAATCCTCGAAGTACAGTGTCAAAATTGATTATGCGCGAAGAAAGTAAGTATTATATCGACTCAGAGTTTATAAAATCTATTCATTTTTTGCCCAATCAATTTACGTATATTTCAGAAAAAGATGGCTATAGTCACATATATCTATACGGTCTTTCAGGTTCTCTGCAAAAACAACTTACTTCGGGTAACTTTGATGTAACGACTTTGTATGCAGTTGATTCTGAATCGGGAGTAGTTTATTATCAAGCTGCGGATGAAAGCCCTTTGAAAAGGTCAATTTATAAAACATCTATAGATAAGGGTGTTACCACCAAGTTGTCTTCTAATTCAGGATTTAACAATGCCATGTTTAGCAATAATGCTAAATTCTATGTCAACCATTGGTCTAACACAACCACACCTAAATTGACAACTATGCATGACTCCAGTGGGAAACTATTGCGAACATTGCAAGACAATCAAGATGTGGCTCAAAAAGTTGTTCAAGCAAACTTTCCAACTAAAGAATTCATTACCTTACCTGCTGCTGATGGAAGAATTCAACTAAATGGTTGGATGATAAAACCAAACTCTTTTGATGCATCTAAGAAATATCCAGTAGTTTTGATTCAATATTCGGGACCGAACTCGCAACAAGTGCTTGATAGATTCGAAATAGATTGGTACTATGCTTTGGCTGAAGAAGGGTTCATTGTGGTTTCGGTCGATGGTAGAGGCACGGGAGCTCGTGGTGAGACTTTTAGAAAACAAACCTATCTCAACCTAGGACTAATTGAATCTGATGATCAAGTGGCAGCAGCAAGATATTTGACTTCATTGCCATATATTGACAGCAATAAGATTGGGATATGGGGCTGGAGCTATGGTGGTTATAACGTTTTGATGAGTATGAGCCGAGGAAATGGAATATTCAAAGCAGGTGTTGCTATTGCTCCAGTAACTGATTGGAGGTTTTACGACACAGTATATACTGAACGATTTATGCGAACTCCACAGCAAAATGCTACTGGATATGACAAAGGTTCAGCGGTTAAGTTAGCACCAGACTTGCAAGGGAGTTTATTGTTAGTGCAAGGAACATCTGACGATAATGTACATCTACAAAATACAATGGAATATTCTCGTGCACTTATTAAAGCTGATAAACATTTTGATATGTTCATCTTTCCTGATAAGAATCACTTTATTAATGAAGGTAATTCCAGGATGTATCTTTATAACAAGGTAATTGACTATTATAAAAATAATTTATAGATTCTATATTTTTGGTTTTTAATAATATCAATTGCGAAGTGTTTTTAGAGAATTGAAATATTTCAAGGTTATAAAGATCTTATCAGCTCTTCATGAATAAATAAAGATCTCACGAAAGCAGCTTTGTAGGAAGAGATGTACGATTGTAAATCTCAAAAAGCTATGAAGTTGTAAAGAGCTAAATTGATAAAACATCATCTTTAAACTGAATTGAGATGACAATAAATCTTGTCACGTTCTTTGTTTTATTGTTTTTAGTTATTGTATTATTCTCAAACCAATGCTCAATTCAATTATATTTTTAAAAACGGTATATTACCTCGTTTTTTCATTGAATTGTCAATTTGAAGTGCTTTTGTCAAATGAGTTACATTTATAACAAGTTGTTCTTTAGTTATATTAATTCTGTTATTACTTGTGTTTGCTACAATCTATAAAACAATCTGTTTAAATCTTTGTTATACGATAATTAATTCATAGGTCTCAATTGTGTTGGTTTATTCAATTGTGTCCTCGCACAATAAAACATTCATATAGCAGTGGTGTTGTAGAGTCTATAGTTTAAATCAGCACTGCTTTTTTGTTTGCCAACTATCAAATGTTTTTACCAACAATGACAACAATGAGCCATCTCTAAGAAAATATTTTGTCTGTTTTTACAGAAACAGAACATGTGCTTATGTATATGCAGAATAATATTATAAAAAGAATATTCTCCAATCCAGCATTAGGATTGTTACCATATTTGATTTTTTCGATTTTGATAGGACAAGTAAATACTCTTATCGCTTTTGCAATAGGATTTATTTTATCTTTAAGTCCTCTGCTTTTTGGAATGAAAAAGGAAATTCGAACAATTTATGATGTTTCTGCTTGGAGTTTTTTGTTAGCAATTTTAGGGTCGTTTTTCTTGGTTCCTGACTTTCATCCACAATATTCTTTTATACTTGCCGAAATATTTCTGGTATCTTCATTGATGATTTTCAGGCTTTCACGAAAAGCCTTGATAAGAAAAGTAAATAACACAAAACAGGGTGACAGAAAACATTATCTCTATGAATCTTTTCACGTAGCCTTTCAAGCACAATATGCCCTTACATTTCATCTAATTGTCATTTTAGGGTTTCGCATATTTTTTATTATGCGCTTTCCAATCGTAGATATTGTGATGGAGTTAAATATTTTTCAAATTATTCTTGCAACAATAATAGTCTTAGAGGCATTGAGAATCAGATTACTCAATAAACGTTTGCAAAGTGAAGAATGGTTGCCTGTTATAAGTGAATCTGGTGATGTACAGGGTAAAGTCGCTAAATCAGTATCAATCAGTATGAAAAATAAATTTCTTCATCCATTGGTACGTGTTGCACTTATATATGATGGTAAATTGTATTTAAAGAATCGTGACAAATCAAGACTTTTAGACCCAAATAAATTAGATTATCCATTTGAGAAATACATGCAATACAATCATAATATTGATGAGGCTATTAATAATCTTATAAAAAGTGAAGTTAAAACTGCAAAAATGCCTGTAAGGTTTTTATTGAAATATGTATTTGAAAACGAAATCACGAAACGTCTTGTTTTTTTATATGTTTCAATGATTCCTACAGAAGTTGCTTTTAGCAATCTGCATCTTCGNNTCCTATGGACTATTAATCAAATTGAGGATAATATGGGGAGTGATATCTTCTCTGAATGTTTTGAACTTGAATTTGAATACTTAAAAAACACAGTTTTAATGGATCTACCTGAGAAACAATCATAAATTCTAATCAATAAGGATTCTAATCAATAAGTTTTGTAACGTGTTTTTTCAGATATCTTTATGAGTTCAATATCAAAAGCCCTTAGCATTCAATTTCTTTTTACATTCAAAATTCTTTCTCAAAACTCCCGTAAACACTTTATACATTACTTCTAAGCCCTTTTGGAAATACTCCACTCACAATTTCATTTAGTTGTTGGTGTTTTGGATATTTGTTTGCACTGATGTTGATGCAATTGAATAACCAAAATTGTCTTTTTTCTTCTTTTTACTTCTTTCTCGCTTATATAAACAATGGTCTAAGCGGCTAATACCGATGTTTCTTTAACGAGCTATTGTAATATATAAAACAGTTGGAAATCAAATCAACTAAATTGATTATACTATCATCTGGTGAAAATACAATACTCCTGCTTAGCAATGTTTTAAAACCCAATAATTATGCTTGTCTGAGCGTATTTGGTGAGTATATTGCTGTAAAAAAAATAAGCGGTATAAAATTGAAAAATCAACAGAT
>DENY01000270.1:3380-7085 GCA_002359825.1 Bacteroidales bacterium UBA2632 | reverse complement strand
CTTTCCACTTGACCAGAGGTGTAAGGATTGAAAAGAATCTCGGAAAGTAAATAATCATCTTCTGACAACAACCCCTTGGCAAGGCTCATGTGCCTTTTGAAAGTTGTGCCGGGTGCATCTTGATGTTTCATAACAGCAGCAAACACCAATGTTGAAGCAAAAGGGATGGAGAGAGAATAAGCAATTGTTTCGTCGTGCTCGTTAAATGAATATTCAAAAACATTCAATTTTATGCGGCTGTAAAGATCACGAAAGAAAACTTTACCCATATGATCGGACTCAGAAATGATGATGGCACTTTGTGAGCTCAAATCATTGAGACTGGCAAATGTAGGCCCAAACATTGGGTGAGTAGAAACAAATGGTCTTTTCGCACTCGCATAAAAGTCTTGTAATTCGGTCTTCACAGAAGCAATGTCCGAAAGTATACACGATTGCGATATATAGGGCAAGATAGAATTGAATGCCTCAATGGTGTAGGTCAATGTGGCAGCATTAATAACCATCTCAGGATTGAATGATTCCACCTCTTCGGGGTTTGTCATTCGTTGCGTGTTATATATGAATCGCAATTTCTGAGGATTGGTGTCTATCAATGCCACCTCGTGATCGAAACTCAACAAATCGGCAAAGAATGAACCCATTTTGCCGGCTCCCAGTATCAATATTCTCATCTCTTCTTTTTCTATTATTTATCTTGCTGTTCGAGATCGCCATTTTGATTCTCAGCTTGCATAATCACCATTTGTTGACGCACCGATTCTTCGTGAACTGCTTCCAAAAACTTCTTGGCAAAGCTGCCCGCCATATCCATCTTTTCAGCTTGATTAATTCTATTAGTAAGAATCTCATCGTAACGCACTGTTTGCAATATAGGCATTTTGTGCTCAATCTTGTATGTCCCAATTTCGCGTGAAACGCGCATACGTTTGCTTAGCAATTCGAGAAGACTGTTATCAATCTCATCAATCTGGGCACGCAGGTCTGTTAAGTCCTCAGTAGATTGCACCGTTTCTCTAATGATTAGCGATTCCAATATCTTCTTTAACTCTGTTGGTGTAACTTGTTGATCTTTGTCACTCCAAGCATTATCAGGATTGCAATGTGTTTCGATGATTAAACCCTTGAAGTTTAAATCCATTGCTTGTTGCGAAATTGTTTTAATCAATTTACGACTACCTCCAATATGACTTGGATCACAAATAATGGGTAGATCGGGAAATCGTCTTTTCAATTCAATGGGTATATGCCATTGAGGAAGATTGCGATATATATTTTTATCGGCTGTGCTGAAACCACGATGAATGGCACCCAAACGAGTAATACCAGCATTGTTAAGTCGCTCAAAAGCTCCCACCCACAATTCTAAATCTGCATTTACAGGGTTCTTAATGAATATGGGCATATCAACACCTTGCAAAGTGTCGGCAATTTCTTGCACAGCAAAAGGGTTGGCAGTCGTGCGTGCACCAATCCAAAGCATATCTATGCCATGCTTCAAAGCTTCATATACATGTTTTTCTGTTGCAACTTCTGTTGCTACATACATGCCTGTTTCTTTTTTCACACGTTGCAGCCATTTGAGTCCCGGAATACCAATTCCTTCAAAGCCTCCAGGCTTTGTACGTGGTTTCCAGATGCCTGCTCTAAATATCTTCACTCCGTTTGCAGCTAATTCATGAGCCACTTGCATCACTTGCTCTTCTGTCTCTGCACTACAAGGTCCCGAAATTATAAGTGGACGCTTGTCGTCTATTCCTGGTAATAAAATCGATTCTATTTTCATCTTAATATGTTGTATTTCTTTTTATTAAATAATCGGCAATTCTTTCGTACGCCTGTTGAATTTTGGTAGCTGAGCTACCCAACGATATACGTATATATCTGCTTCCATTGCTCCCAAAAATAAATCCAGGAGTAAGGAAAACACGTGCATTATACAATAAATCGTTTATCAATTCCTCACTGCCCACTTCATAATCCGGTATTTTTGCCCACACAAACAAACCCACTTGATTTCTGTCGTACTTACAACCCAATATTGTCATAATCTTGTAAGCCCACAAGCGGCGTTGTTCATAGAGCAGGTTCATATTATCATGCCATTGTTTAGGAGTAGAAAGAGCTTTGATAGCTGCCTTCTGCATTGGAAGAAACTGACCACTATCTACATTGCTTTTCACTTTCAAAATCCATTTTACAAATTGCTCGTTAGAGCATAGCACCCCCATGCGCCATCCAGCCATGTTGTGCGACTTGCTCATAGAGTTCAATTCTATACAGATGTCTTTGGCTCCCTCAATTTGCAGAATGCTCAATGGTTTATCGTTCAAAATGAAGCTATATGGATTGTCATGACAAATAACAATAGAGTGTTTCTTGCCAAATGCAACTAACTTTTCGAACAATTCAATGGATGCGTTCGCACTCGTTGGCATATTTGGGTAGTTCACCCACATAAGCTTCACATGTCTCAGATCCATTTTCTCCAACGCTTCGAAGTCTGGCATCCAATTGTTTGATTCCATCAAGTCATACGGAATAACATCGGCACGCATCAATTTAGATACTGAAGTATAAGTAGGATATCCAGGATTGGGGACCAATACACCATCACCTACGTTGAGAAAAGCCAACGATGTATGTAATATTCCTTCTTTTGAACCAATCAAAGGAAGTACCTCTGATGTATTCAATGTAACATCGTATGATCTTTTGTACCAATCGGCGTATGCTTGTTTCAATTCAGGAATTCCTGTGTAGGGCTGATAACCATGAACATCGTTGCGTGTTGCAACTTTGCTCAACTCCTCCACTACATATTCGGAAGGTGGTAAGTCGGGACTACCAACACCTAAACTAATTACATTCTTTCCCTCGGCATTCATCTTTGCAACTTCTTGCAATTTAACGGAAAAGTAATATTCAGCGATGCTTTTGACATGTTCTGCCGGCTCTATAAAATTATTATGATTCATCTCTAGTTGATTTTATATATCTATGTTTTTGCCTTTACTGTACTCACCCAAAACTTTTAGGTCGGCCACAAGCGGCATTATTGCTTCAATTGATTGTTTGTATCTGTTGTAATCGGAAAACGTGAGATCAATATAAAACTGATATTCCCATTCACGTCCAATAATTGGTAGGGATTGTATGCGTGTTAGATTGACTCCATAAAAAGATAATACAGACAAAACACGTGATAAGATACCTTCACTGTGTGGCAATACAAAAACTAACGAAGACTTATTTATATTATTGTTCCTCTGCAAATCGGGGAGCATATCTTGATGGGCCAAAATCAAAAAACGTGTGAAATTCCGCTTGTTGGTTTCAATTCCTGTTGCTAACACTTCTAAATTATAGAGCTCGGCCGCATAACTGCTACATATAGCAGCCACTCCTTTTAACTTGTTGTCCCGAATTTCTTTTGCTGCCAGCGCAGTATCTTCATGCTCCACAACTTTCACCGTGGGCAATGTATCGAGATAATCATCACATTGCATCAGTGCCATAGGGTGCGAAGTTACCTCTTTAATATCCTCAATAGTTTGCCCAGGAAGAACAGCTAAACAATGTGATATGCGCAGCTTGCATTCACCAACAATCCATAAATCGTTCAATTTCAGCAAATCGTGATTCGGAAGAAGTCCCCCTGCAATAGTATTTTCAATGGCCATTATACCTATAAGAGAAGGATCA
>DENY01000270.1:0-3271 GCA_002359825.1 Bacteroidales bacterium UBA2632 | reverse complement strand
TAACGTTTCAAAAAGAAACTCACTGTTTACTTATAAAGTCTTTATAATTAAAAAATCCTATCGAGGTGTTCGACAGGATTTAAATAATATGATGTATGTTTATATTTTCATTTTTGCATATTCAATCCTGTCTTACTTTGTAAAGTAAAAGTAAAAATAGAAAGCGTATGTAGAAAATAGATGTATCAATTCAATTCTTTTTTATGAACTATGACCGCAAATGTAATGCTTTTTTTTATTTACAACAACAAAAAGCAATAAAAAACTTCAGTAAGTCATCAATTTACTATTTATCAGAGATTATTGGTAGCATCAATCACACCTTCTTAGTTGTAAATGCAAATAAAGAATCTTTAAAATTGATATTATTCATCCTATTAATAAACAGATAAAAAGAAATTTCAGCGAAAATCACTAAATTGTTTTTATATTTGCATCTAATATAAAATAAAATAAAGCTACAACCATTCATTCTTTGTTGAACAACGCTTGAAAACAATCCTTCATACGTTTTGAAACAGCAGATTATCGCTTCTCAACTCAGAGATAATATTTGTAGAAATTTACAGAATTATTAACCCAATTAAGTCACAATCTATGTTTAAAAATCATCCTAAAGGATTAATTGGAGCCGCGCTATCAAATATGGGCGAACGCTTCGGTTTTTACATAATGATGGCGATTCTTTCGCTGTTTCTTATGTCAAAATTTGGTTTGGAGAAAACTCCAGCAACCATTATTTACTCTGTTTTTTATGCCTTAATTTATCTCTTAGCATTGGCGGGTGGACTTATTGCCGATAAAACCAAAAAGTATAAAGGAACAATATTAGCTGGTCTCATTATGATGACCGTAGGATATGCCCTCATTGCCATTCCTTCGCCAACACCTGTACCCAACTTTGCACTCTACCTTACACTCACGTGTTTTGGTCTGTTTGTAATTGCATTCGGTAATGGCCTGTTCAAAGGTAACCTGCAAGCTGTTGTAGGACAAATGTACGACAATCCTAAATACTCAGATAAAAGAGATACAGGGTTTCAAATCTTCTACATGTTTATTAATGTAGGAGCTCTTTTTGCTCCTCTAATAGCAGTAGGTATTCGCAACTGGTGGGTACAACGCAATGGTTTTGCTTATAATCCTGACTTGCCAGCCCTTTGCCACGGTTTTATCAAAGGAACTCTTTCACCCGAAGCTTCAACAAGATTTGCTGAACTTTCTACAAGAGTAAGCGCAGGAGTGCCCACTGACTTAACAACTTTTGCAAACGAATATCTTAATGTATTCAATACAGGGTTCCACTATGCATTTGGCGTGGCCATATTTGCGATGTTGATATCTGTTGTAGTTTTTATTAGGAACAAAAAGAATCTTCCCGATCCAGCTCAAAAAGTTATTCAAGAGGCAGGAACTAAAGAAAAGCCCGCAGTGGTTGAAATGGGTAGAGATGAAGTTCGTCAAAGATTGTATGCTTTATTTTCGGTGTTTGCTGTTGTTATTTTCTTCTGGTTCTCATTTCACCAAAATGGAGTTACACTCACATTCTTTGCCAATGATTACACCAATCTGAGCATGATTAATATCGACTTAGGATTTACTACAATACAAGGTGCCGAGATATTCCAATTCTTCAACCCTTTCTTTGTAGTTTTCTTAACGCCCATTATTATTGGTCTATTTGGTTGGCTACGCGCCAAAGGAATGGAGCCTTCCACACCCAAGAAGATTGCTATTGGCATGGGAATCGCCGCAAGTGCATTTGCTATTATGGCTCTTGGTTCGTTAAACCTTCCAAGCTCTGCAGAAGTTACTCAAATGGGTGGACTTACAGATGCTCAAAGGGTGACTCCACTCTTATTAATTGGAACATATTTTATTCTTACAGTTGCCGAACTATTTATTAGTCCATTGGGTCTGTCATTTGTTTCAAAAGTTGCTCCTCCTCAATATCAAGGTATTATGCAAGGTGCATGGCTTGGTGCAACAGCACTGGGTAATCAATTGTTGATATTTGGAACAATATTTTATGAAAGCATTCCTATCTGGGCAACATGGATGGTATTTGTAGCTGCCTGTCTCATATCAATGTTCACAATGTTGTTTATGTTGAAATGGCTTGAGAGAGTTTCTGCTTAGTAATTTCAATAAAAAAAATCGATTTCGATGTATAGAAAGCAATAACTTTATCACAGTGTAAAGTTATTGCTTTCATTTTTCATGATAGCTTCTGATTTTAAATAAAAAACAAAACAGACATGGGTATTAGATTATTGTTAGTTATCATTACTTTTTCAATGCAAGGTTACGGTTCAAGTCATGCAAAGGACTTGCACGAACAACATGAAGGAATCAATCCAAAGGTTGAGATAGACAATCCCTATAAAACAGTTGATTGGGATAAAGCAATTCAAATACGTTCCACATCTCACGTACATCTACTTGATCAAGGTGCTCTGAATAGAGCCGAGAAACTAGGTTATCGTCATTTACCTATTTCCAATTATTATCCTTCGGCTCCCTATTATCCAATTGAATCGATGAGACAAAATCAATTCAGAGTAAAACAAGATTTTGGAGCAGTAAGAATAGTGGATGGCGAACCTCAATACATAGATGGCCCAATTGATTGGAATAAAATAATCATGGACAAAGAAACTGGATGGTATGATTCTCTCACGGTAGCACAGCAAGAGGAACTTCCATTTACAGTGGGTGAACCAATTTTTACAGAGATTCCCGATAATATAATCTTCTCGCCCAATGCAGAACATCATTCTTTTGCGAATGTCAGCGGAAATGTACATGTAAATACACTAGGATCACTCTATAGTAGTGGTACTTTTGATGCTCGCAACAGATTTAAAACTTATTATGATGGGGGTGGTTATTCTTTTGGAGCAGGTTTGACTTGGCAAGATTCATTTGAAAAAATATTTGATCAACTTCTTTTTGAGGATGGCGGAGGAGTTACAATAAATCACCCAACTTGGTCTAATGAACAGCATGGAGGAGACAGCAATCTACCGCAATCTCTAATTGAGGAGATGTTAGATTTTGACGAACGTGTATTGGGAATCGAAGTCTTAACGCAAGGTTCGTGGAGTTTAGAAATGTGGGATAATATACTGAAGACGGGAAGAAAATGCTTTGGCTTCTTTGTTCCTGATTGGGCAGTTTCAATGAATGAACCTCTTGGCGGTTTCAATGTTTTGTTGCTTGATGATTTTACTGAGCATGCGTGCCTGCAAGCTTATAGAGATGGTGCTTT
>DENY01000158.1:26550-26791 GCA_002359825.1 Bacteroidales bacterium UBA2632 | reverse complement strand
TAATTGAAAAGGGAAAGTTGGTTATTGTCAATGATGGGTTTTGCTAATGATTGCATGGATTAATTCCCATCCTGTGGAGGGATGCCGACAGGGAGGGTTGTTTTTTTAAAATTGTCAATGGACAATGCTGAAATAATTACGAATTTCAATTTACGAATTACGATAGGCTGTAGAATGACCGAGAGAATACATGCTTATAGCACAAATCGTATATATAAGATGCGACCACGATGTGGTCGAA
>DENY01000158.1:26043-26342 GCA_002359825.1 Bacteroidales bacterium UBA2632 | reverse complement strand
CGTTGGTGTCCTGCGAAGCAGAAAAGAATAATGACTTAACTCAACACATCTTTAAAATCAATGTGCTCAGCAGCAAGGAAAAAAACTTTGTTGGTGATAGCACCTGTGTTGATTTTCAATTGCTTGTAATAATTTGCAAAATCCTCGTCCGGAACTTTCAAACCCATCATCACCATGGTGCTATCTCGCGATTCTTCTTCCAGAATATCCCAAAACCTTCTTCCTCCCGAAACAATAATATCGTAGTCGAAACCAACGCGCATCTCAAGCAATATCTTCTTTAAATTCTCGCGGGTTCC
>DENY01000158.1:25668-25968 GCA_002359825.1 Bacteroidales bacterium UBA2632 | reverse complement strand
ATTAAATTCTCGCGGGTTCCTTTGGCAGCTTCTTCCGAGGCAACTACCATTTTCACACACACCTTTATGTTTTGCCAACGAGGACTGGTGCTTATTAGATGCGCAATAATCATCATTAGGCCACCATTTCCTTTGAGACCGCCCCACCAAACATCAATTTTCTTTTCTCCTATATAGTCCAGTTTAAAATCATTTTGAAGAATGATTACATTTCTCTTCGATTGATAAAAGTGCGACACCATATCGCAATAGGCTTCATGATGAGCGTTTTGTTCTGTGTCGCCCAGCAAAACAGTATTC
>DENY01000158.1:24187-25650 GCA_002359825.1 Bacteroidales bacterium UBA2632 | reverse complement strand
CATTCTTATCACTCAAGTAAAACGAAATGTGTCGCTCATGTTTGGATACCCTATCTTGAGTTACTCCCTTTTCTGGAAGTATTGTTGCAACGGTGATCAATCCTTTTTCTTGAACTATTCCATAAGCAAAATCAATCAAATGCCATCTCTTGGTGGGCATGCCTGAAAACACCAACAAATTGGGACGCCAGCTTTTTGCATCCTCAGCTTTTGCATCGAGCCTCAACAGGGCATAGCGAACTATCTGCAACAGCATTCCTCTGGAAACATCCCCAAAAGTAGTTTTGAGTCTTCGGCGACGTAACCATACATATATTCCTATTATGAAAACCATAGCAATAACAGTTGCGAGTGCATTTATCAAAAACATAACTGCAACACAACCTATTGTTCCCAGAAAGGAGAATATCCAGTGAACTTTAAACTTTGGACGAAATGATGGACTCTCGAGCATTGTTTCTATCCCTGATGTAAGATTGAGCGTGCCATAGGTCGTCAAAAAGAACATGGTTAGAATAGGAGCAATCGTATTTAAATCTCCCAACAATATGAGTACTAATGCAATAAGGGATGTGAAGATGGTTGCCGCTCGGGGTATTTGTTCGTCACCAGAACTCTTTCCCAAGAAAGAAAGTTTGGAAGGCAACACCTTATCCATACTCAACGCTTGGAGCACACGAGGTGCTCCCAACATACTACCCACAGCGCTGGATAAGGTAGCTCCCCATATACCCAACAAGATGGCAAATCCCCAATAGGCTATTTTTTGCATAATCATATTGTCGCTCACCAAGGTCACAGCATCTGCTCTGAAAGCAAAGAAAAAGGGAACAACCATATAGATGACATAACCAACACCAACGGCCATAAATGTTCCTTTGGGAATAGACTTGGCAGGATCTTTTAAATCGCCCGACATGTTTACTCCCGCCATAATACCTGTCACCGCAGGGAAAAACACTGCAAACACTGTCCAGAAACTCTCGGATTGCTCTGCAGGAACTCCCCATAGTTCAATATGCGAGTCCTCGATGGGAGAGCCAAGAAAAAATGAGATAAGAGAGAAAGCAATAACTGCTAATATGACAAACTGTGCACGAATGGCGGCTTTGGTAGAAAACAGTGCAAGCAGACTCAATAGAACAGTGGTAATAACTCCTACCACCTTTATATTTAAAGAGGGGAATATTGCTATCATACTTTCGGAAAAGCCCATAATATAGAGAGCAACCGAGAAGGCTTGGGCAAGAAAAAGAGGAATACCTACAGCACCACCCATCTCCACACCTAATGACCGGCTTATCAGAAAGTATGCTCCTCCTGCTTTCACAGGTGCATTGGTGGCAATGGATGCAATGGAGAGTGCTGTGAGAAAAGTGATAGAAGTGGCTAAGGTGACAATGATGAGCGTGCCGATGAGTCCTACATTACCAACCACCCAGCCAAAACGTAGATACATGATC
>DENY01000158.1:2445-24168 GCA_002359825.1 Bacteroidales bacterium UBA2632 | reverse complement strand
CCCCACTTGTTTTATTTTTAGATTCGTTTTTGATAGCAATAAATTTAGTTTGAAAAATAAAGGTGTAAATATATAAATTTTAAATCAGAACAGGGCAAAGTCAGTTTATAATTATCTTTCAAAAAGAGATAAAAAAAGGATTCATGATACATTTGTTTAAAATGTATGAGTTGAAAATATTTTCACTCTCCATCTATTGGAATAATCTTATCATCAACTATAGTGTCATAAGCGTCTCCTTCATTGTCATCAAAAAAATCATCCTCTTCCTCTTCACTCCACACTTTCAAAGGTTTTTGTGGTCCATGTTTATAAAAAACCACTGCTACTATCAATCCACTTATTCCTCCTGCAAGATGGCCTTCCCACGAAACATTGGTATCTAAGTACATCGACCATGGAAACATATTCCATACAGTGCTACCATACAGAAATGCGACTACCAAAGATATAGCAATGAGAGGTGTGTACCTACGAAACAGTCCGCTAAAGAATAAGAAAAAGGATAGACTATATATAATGCCACTGGCTCCTATATGCCATGCTTCTCTGCCAATAGTCCACGTAAGGAATCCACTCAATAACCACAACAAGAGAAAAGTACGATGAGCAATCTCACTATAAAAATAGTACAAACACCACATGAGTACAAAAAGTGGAATAGTATTTGAAAACAGATGCTTGGCTGAATGATGAATAAAGGGTGAGAAAAATATCCCTGGCAAACCTTTGCTTGCGAGAGGATACACTCCATATTGATAGAATTGCAGATTTAATGAACTATCNNATAGCAAACATATAAATACAACGGTCGGCACAAAAGCTATACGCATTCGTTTTTTTTCTATTGAATAAAAAGCTTCTTGATTATGATTCATAGTTGAACTATTAGATAAACAACAAATTTACAAATCAATTGGGCAAAAGCAATGAATTAATTGCAAAATATGGCACTTTTCATTTGTTTAGCATTATTAATATTTCTATCTTTCGGAATGAAATCAATTCTAAAATGATGGAAAAATGAGTTATCTTAAATTCGATAAAGACTTAATAATAAGTCTAGAATATTCTTTATATCGCAATGTGCTGCGTACTAATAGACGAGGTGCTTATCACAACACATCCATATCAGGCTGTAATACTACTAAGTACCAAGGACTATTAGTGATGCCCGTACCTGCTATTGACGAAGACAATCACTTAATATTATCGTCGTTTGACGAAACTGTTATTCAGCACGGAGCTGAATTTAACCTTGGGATACATAAATACAGTGGCGATAATTATAACCCCCGTGGTCATAAATATATCAGAGAGTTTAGCAGTGAGAGTATCCCAAGAACTATCTACCGAGTCGGAGGAGTTGTTTTGTCAAAAGAGATATTGTTCTCTTCACAAAAGAACTCGGTAATGATACGCTACACTTTGTTAGAAGCCCACTCGTCCACAACAATTCGTTTCAAACCATTTCTTGCATTTAGAAATGTGTTCCAGTTGACGCAAGAAAATGACACTGTTGATAAATCATACAGAGAAATTGAAAATGGGATAAGCACACGTATGTATGAAGGTTATCCAGAATTACATATGCNNAGCCGATTTCATTTTTCAACCTCATTGGAACAAGGGCATTGAATACTTGCAAGACATGCAAGCAGGAGATACATACAAGGAGGATTTATATGTCCCCGGTTATTTCGAAATGCCTATCAAGAAAGGTGATTCAATTATTTTTTCTGCGGGAGATACATTAGAAGACACCAGTGAACTTGCTAATGAGTTTGAAAATGAGCTAAAACGCAGAACGCCTCGTTCTTCTTTTTATAATTGTCTGAAAAACTCTAGCCATCAATTCTTTTATATGCCCAATTCCGAAGAGCAATATTTACTGGCTGGATATCCTTGGTTCAAGGTGAGAGCAAGAGATCAATTAATATCTCTTCCCGGATGTACTCTTGCAGTGGGTAGAGTAGATGATTTTGAAAAAATCATGGATACAGCCATTGTAAAAGTGAGGGCTGTGATGGCTGGTAAACCCAACGGTGGATTACTAAAACAAATTGACGATCCAGATTTACCCCTTTGGGCTATTTGGGCTTTTCAACAATATGCAAAAGAGCGACCCGAAGAGTTCCAAAAGAGATACGCAGATATTGTGTTAGAGATCATAGATTATGTGATGAATAACAGACATCCAAACTTACGGGTAGATAACGAAAACAGTTTACTATCCACTTATGGACATGACAAACCTGTGAGTTGGATGAATGCCGTGATAGATGGCAAGCCTGCAATACCTCGTTCGGGATATTTAGTAGAATTTAATGCTCTGTGGTACAATGCTCTTAAATTTGGAGTAGAGATTTACAAAGCAAAGGGTGATTCCATAATGGTACATCAATTATCACAAAAAAGTGATATTGTGAAAGAGTCATTCACATCAGTCTTTGTAAACAATGCAGGTTATCTGTTTGATTTTGTAGATGGTGCTCACACCGATTGGAGTCTAAGGCCTAACATGCTTTTTGCAGTATCACTGGATCACTCTCCACTCGAAAAACATAGACAACGCTCGATAGTAGATTTTGCAACAAAAGAATTACTCACTACCATTGGCATAAGATCTTTGAGTCCTAAAAGTGAAAACTTCAAGCCCTATTTTTCTGGTAATCTACGAGAAAAAGAGATAGCTTATTTCAATGGACCAGCCTTTCCCTGGCTACTCGGTCCATATATTGAAGCCTATCTAAAGGTGTATAAACGAAGCGGGTTATCTTTGATAGATAGAATAATGGTTGACATCGAAAATGAAATGTCTAATGATTGTATTGGGAGTATATCCGAAATATATGATTCGAGTCCCCCATTTATAGCTCATGGTGCATATTCATTTGCAATGAGCGTTGCAGAAATACTTCGCGCAATGAAGCTAATGAAAGATTACAATTAACTGAAAATAGAATAGATAAATTATGAAAGCACTCATGTTTGGATGGGAATTTCCACCCCACATATTAGGAGGATTAGGCACTGCGAGTTATGGTTTGACGCGCGGCATGTCTATGCAAGAAGATATGGATATAACCTTTGTAATACCGAAACCATGGGGTGATGAAGATCAGAGTTTTCTTAAAATTATAGGAGCAAACAATACACCCATCGTGTGGCGCGATGTTTCATGGGAAAACGCTAAATCGAGATTGGGCAAATACATGGACCCGCAAGAGTATTTCAATTTGCGAGACAATATTTATGCAGACTTTAATTATATGAACACCAATGACTTGGGTTGCATCGAGTTTTCAGGAAAATATCCCGACAATTTGCTTGAAGAGATAAACAACTATTCTATCGTAGCAGGAGTTATTGCTCGCACATATGACTTCGACATCATACACTCTCATGATTGGCTTACTTATGCTGCAGGACTGCATGNNGTGGTGATACATGTTCATGCAACTGATTTTGACCGAAGCGGTGGTAATGTTAATCCTATCGTTTATAATATTGAGAAAAATGGAATGGATCATGCAGACCATATTATTTGTGTGAGCAACCTTACCAGACGCATAGTTATAGAGAAATATCATCAAGACCCAAGTAAAGTAACCACTGTACACAATGCGGTTGAGCCTCTTAGTCCTGACAAAGTGGCCATTGAACGATTGACCAAAGTTCCCGAAAAAGTGGTGACATTTTTAGGCAGAATAACCATGCAAAAAGGACCAGAATACTTTGTAGATGCTGCAACTCACCTTCTAAAGAATAGCGACCATATACGTTTTGTTATGGCGGGAAGTGGCGATATGATGAATAAAATGATACGACTAGTTGCTGATAGAGGTATTGCTCATAAGTTTCACTTTACTGGTTTCTTAAAAGGGAAACAAGTATATGAGATGCTTAACTCGAGCGATGTGTATGTTATGCCTTCCGTTTCAGAGCCTTTCGGTATATCTCCTTTAGAGGCAATGCAATGTGGAGTTCCATCTATTATCTCTAATCAATCTGGATGTTCAGAGATCTTGCTGAATGTAATCAAAACTGATTACTGGGATGTGGATGCTATGGCAGATGCAATATACTCTATCTGCACACACTCTGGAATGGCTGAGTTCTTGAAAGTAGAAGGCAAGAAAGAGGTGGATAACATAAAGTGGGAGTATGCCGGTCAGAAAGTACGCGATATATATAATATGTTTGTGCAGTAGTAGAAAATATTAAGAACGAAAAACAATAAAATATGAAAACCATTTGCTTTTATTTCCAGATACATCAACCGTTTAGATTGAAACGTTATAGATTTTTCAATATTGGAAAAGATCATTATTACTATGATGACTTCTCAAATGAAGACATTATGCAACAAGTAGCAACAAATTCATTTATCCCTGCCAATAGAATGTTGTTTGATTTAATCAATCAATACAAAGGACGCTTTAAGGTTGCATTTTCCATTTCAGGCATTGCTTTAGAACAGATGGAGATATATGCTCCAGAAGCTATTGATGGATTTAGGCAGTTAGCTAGCACTGGCAATGTTGAATTTCTGGCCGAAACATACGCACATTCATTAGCATCGATGACTGACCCCATAGAATTTAAGAGTCAAGTGAAACAACATGCTGATAAAATTGAAATGTTGTTTGATCAAAAACCCACTACATTCCGAAATACGGAGCTCATATACTCCGATGATATTGGCAAGGCTGTTTATGAAATGGGTTACTCTAAAATGATTACTGATAGTGCAAAGCATGTATTGGGATGGAAAAGTCCAAACTTTGTTTACACCTCAGCAGTGCAACCTAAATTGAAACTTCTACTTAAAAACGCTAAGTTTAGTGACGATATTATGTTCAGGTTTTCAAATTATAGCTGGAACGAATATCCTCTTACCGCAGATAAGTTCATCCGCTGGATTGATGATTTGCCTGCCAATGAACAGGTGGTTAATCTCTTTATGAATTATGAAACATTTGGACGGATGCAACCCTCTCACACTGGCATCTTCGAATTTATGAAAGCATTGCCACATTATGCTTTTGAAAAAGGAATGCAATTCGCAACACCCTCTGAAGTGATGGACGCAAATGAACCAGTGGGTGAATTGAATGTGCCCCATGCGATATCGTGGGCTGATGAAGAAAGAGACTTGAGTGCATGGTTAGGAAATACGCTACAAAAGGAAGCTTTTAAGACCCTCTATAATATAGGTGAAAGATTGCGCATGTGTAATGACAGAAGGCTGAAGCANNAGTCCATATCCATCACCCTATGATGCTTTTAATAATTACATGAATGTATTGAGTGATTTCATTGGTAGAGTTAAAGCTCAATTTCCCGATTCAGTTGAGAATGAAGAGCTCAATGCCCTTCTACTTACTATAAATAACCAAGCACTTGAAATTAAGAAATTGCAAGCAGACTTGAAAACTGTTATTGATAGGAATGTGGAAAAACTGGTGGAGTCATCTAAAGAAGAATTACCAAAAGCGGAGTCTCCTAAAAAGAGGAAAGGAAAGAAATAAAAGAATCCAACAGGTTAATATACTTTCAATCCTATTCTCTCTATACCTTTCAGTTTTAGATCTTGCATTGCATGACGAATACAAAATTCGTTATGCAATGCTGTGTCAATTTTATAATTAGTTTTATACAACACAGATAGTTGTCTCGTGGCTCCGTTTCCACTACCATACCACTTACCATAATCATTCACTAAAATACACTCTAGCGTATCTCGAGACGATACACTATCTTGAAGTGTATGATTTAAGTATAAAAATAAATTTTTATAGGGATAGTCTATATTATGGGTTATCTCTACCGATATAGTGTAATTATGCTTGGGAGTGCCTAACAAAGAATCTAAATTAAAGCAAATATCATTCTGTTTACTCCATTCATTTTGAGTTATGGGAATAAACTTGTAGTAAGCCTCATTGTGATTGCATGAAGCCATACGAACAATAACGAAAGCACAAAAAAAATATCTAATAAAACTATTTATCATCCGTAGCTGGACCTTTGTTTTTGTTAGGATTGTTTNNTTGTTTTTGTTAGGATTGTTTTTGTTAGGATTGTTTTTGTTTCTACGACGTACAGATGATTTTTTTCTGCTCTTCTTGTTTTTACTTTTTCCTGAACTATCAAATCGGGTTATACTGTCATCGTTCAGAGAGTTACCACCATACACTTCTTTAGAAATGAGGTTCTCTTGCGTTTCTGTAATCAACATGTTTGGTATTGTCCCCTTTCTATTCAAGCTTATTATCTCGTAAACGCGATCTTTGTGAACAGTTACTAAACTTGAGAGAGAGTTTCTACCTAATGAATAGGTCATCATGCCTGAAAAGATGTCAGTTTTGAAATGATAATACACACCTTCTTTAGTTTCAATAGGAATCTCACGGGATGGCAACTTTTTCTGAGCCTCAATATACGCATCTACTTCGTAGTTGAGACAGCATTTTAGTTTGGCACATTGACCTGCTAGTTTCTGAGGATTAATAGACAGCTCTTGAATACGTGCAGCAGATGTTGATACAGATACAAAATTGGTTAGCCAACCGCTACAACACAATTGACGACCACATGGACCAATTCCTCCGATGCGACCTGCCTCTTGTCTTGCGCCAATTTGTTTCATTTCTACTTTTACTCTGAACTCACTGGCAAGTATTTTAATGAGCTCTCTGAAATCGACCCTATCATCGGCTATGTAATAAAAGATAGCTTTATTTCCATCTAGTTGATACTCCACATCACCAATTTTCATGTCGAGCCCAAGGTCTTGGGCTATTTCACGGGAGCGGATCATAGTTATCTCTTCACGAGACTTTGCTAATTCATATTTCTCTAAATCTCCTTCACGAGCAATTCTATAAATTCGTCGCAATTCACCTTCGTTGGGACGAAAATTATTTTTCTTCATTTGCAATAGCACCAACTTACCTGTCAGTGTTACTGTGCCAATATCATGACCAGGCAAAGCTTCAACTGCAACTACATCGCCTTGACTTAATTCGATATTATTGCTATTTACATAAAAGCACTTACGAGTATTTTTAAATTGAACTTCAACTAAATTGGTGCATTCCTGCATTTCAGGATAATCTTCCAGCCAATTGTAAGTATGAAGTTTTGAATTAAAACTACAGCATTTTAAGCGCTCTTTATTCTGTTTATTTATTAGGACACTCTCGGCATTAAATGCTTTAAGCGATTCTTTGTCTATTTCGTATTCCATTATATATTTGTAAATCTATGTTCATCAAAAACCCTTTATGAACAAGACTTTTGTATTTTAAATTTAAAAACCTCTGCAATATAACAAATTATTTTTTTATTAGCATAGTTAACTTCAAACATAAATCTAAAAAAATAATTTTTGCATTCCCGTTTTGCTCTATTTGTCTATGTGCTAAAGAAAATTCATGTGTGAGAATTTCTATATTTTCCTCATGAATTGCTGATGAATATTGATTCCCTATTCGTTCTTCGTTGCGATTGAGATATACCAACTCAGGCACATTTAAATTGTTTATGAAATATTCTCTAAACATTCTGAGAGAATACTCCAAGAAGCTCTTTTGAACTTCTCGCCCAGTTCTCGAAAGCTCCTCAGCTATTTGTTTTATCGCCTTTATTTTCTTTGAAAATGAGGCACTCATCATCCGATCGAAGAGATCTAAAAGAAATTGTGCCTCTTCATTCGACTCAATAAGTTCCATGGCTTTATAATAGCTTCCGTTGGCAATATGTGCAACAGATTGTGCATCACTCAAGGTCAGATTGTAGTTATTTTGAATAGCACCAATCATCTCACTCTGTTCAATGGGTCTAATATAGATAGGTTGACAGCGCGATTTAATAGTAGGTATAACTTTGTCTAAATCTTCTGAAACCAATAGAAAAATTGTATGAGCAGGTGGCTCCTCTATCATCTTCAACAGTTTATTGGCACACTCAAGATTCATTTTCTCTGGCAGGAAAACAATTATTATTTTATATTTGGCTTCATAAATCTTCAAGTTGAGTTTTCTAATTATCTCTTCGCTTTCTTGCGCATATATCATGCCTTGGGCGTTCTTAGCATTGATATATAAAAGCCATTTATTGAGATTGAAGTAAGTGTTTTCGGATAAGAAAGAGCGCCATTGAGGCAAGTAATTGTCGCAAACCAAGAGTTTCTCCGCTTTTTTCTGAACCATTGGGAATGCAAAATGGAGGTCAGGATGAGCTAACTTATCAAATTTAGAACATGAACTACACTTGCCACAAGCATCGGTGTCAGATGGATTTATACAATTGAGATAGCGAGCATAAGAAATTGCTAAAGGCAACTTACCTATTCCCTCTGCACCATACAACATTCGAGCATGAGGTATATAACCTTTTTGAACTGATTCAATAAGGTGTTTCTTTATATCTGTTAGTCCTATAATGTCTCTAAAATACATAAGTTTTAAATTTTACTAATGAATCATCGACAACAATTTAATTAATTCTGAGATTAATATATTTCTTTTGCGACCTTATAAACACTCTCTGAAGCCATGAAAGAATAGAAATGAATGCTTGGAACATTATGTGAAACCAATTCTTTGCATTTCTTAATACACCACTCTACTCCCACTTCTTTTGCATCTACATCGTTCTTACATTTTTGCAACTCATGAGCCAATTCATCGGGTATACTAGAGCGGAATATCTTAGGAAGAACCGTTAGTTGACTTTTTAGATGTATTGGTTTTATCCCTGGTATAATTGGCACGGATATTCCTTCCTGACGACAAAGATCAACAAATTGGAAATATTTGTTGTTATCAAAAAACATTTGTGTAACCAAATAATCAGCACCATTCTCTACTTTCTTTTTTAAATAAAAAAGCTCAGATTCCATGTCGGGTGATTCTGCATGTAATTCAGGATAACAAGCCATTCCGTAGGAAAAAGGAAACTCAGGTGCATCAAAAGGTGAACCATCAAATGAAATACCTTTGTTGAAATCATTTATTTGTGATTGTAATCCTGTTGCATAGGGATGGCTATCCATTGATAGTTGCTCTTCATCAAGATTGGAAGAGTCTCCTCTAAGAACAAGTAAATCATGTACACCCAGAAATGAAAGATCAAATAATGCATACTCGGTCTCCTCCTGCGTGAAGCCTGTGCTTATGATATGAGGGACTGCTGTTATTCCATATTTATTTTGAATAGATGCTGCAATAGCAACTGAGCCTGGACGTTTGCGAATAGATCTCTTTTGAATCGTGCCATCTTCATTCTTCACGAAGATGTTTTCACTGTGATGAGTTGTTATATTTATATACTTTGGATCAAACTCTTTTAATCTTTCAATAACATTAAAAACTTGTTGAATACTATTCCCTTTAAGGGGAGGAAGTAATTCGAACGAAAAAGCTGTTTTCCCTTGATTATTTTTAATTAACTCAGAGACTTGCATAAAAAATTATATTAAATCCTGATATCATTTTATCTAAAGATAGCTTTAAACAAATCGTTTCCATTCACATAAATAAGTAACCCAAACAAGAAAATCATACCAGCAATTTGAGCATACTCCATAAACTTTTCATTTGGCTTTCTGCGGGTTACAACCTCGTACAACAAGAACATTACATGTCCNNAATATTCATAAAGGCTAAGATAACCGATAAGAATGCCGTCATTTTCCAAAATGCATACCAATCCCATATAGGAGGGAAGAAATTACCAATAGCTCCAAAACCACCTAAAGAAGATGCTCCTTCAGGGGTGAAAACATATTTAAATTGAACTATGTATCCTTTGAGTGTGCGTATTCCAAATTTTACTCCCTCGGGAAATGATGCGAAAAATGAATACGTGTCGCGTGATGATGGTAGATAGTTTTTCACAGCAATACCAATTGTACCTGTTTCACTAACAGTGACAGGAAGAGAGTTCAAACTACCATTACGATAGAACTCCAATGATATTTGACTGTTCTTGAATTTTTCAAGCTCAGCCTTGAAATCTGCAAAAGTTGGTACACTTACACCATTAATTGCAACAAGGCTATCTCCGGAAACGAAACCTTGCTTATCAGCCTCACCACCTTTTTCCACGTCTTGAACCACTGTAGGCAATCGGTATCCTGCAAAGCCTTGTTTTTCTACCATTAGTTTCTGAACAAAATTGTCAGGCATGTCAATTACTACCTCTTTGCCGTTTCTCAAAACGGTTACTTTGTCAGCCTCTATAACTTGACTTGCAAAATTGTCAACCAAATCAAAACGGTCTATCACTTCTTTGCCATCGGCATAGAGTATGATGTCTCCATCTTGAAATCCTACATCTTTTGCAGTTTGACTATATTCCATACCCATTCGTACATCCTTGAGAGCAACATAACTATCACCCCATGTAAATATAATCATAGAGTAGATAAAAAAAGCGAGCAACAAATTAAATATAACTCCGCCAGTCATTACCAACAATCGTTGTCCTGCAGGTTTGGATCTAAACTCCCAGGGTTTGGGAGGCAATTTCATTTGCTCCTTATCCATCGATTCATCAATCATACCCGAAATCTTACAGTAGCCTCCTAAAGGAACCCAACCTACACCCCACTCTGTGGTGTCAGCATGTTCGTGCCAATCATCTTTGGGCAAGTTAATTGAAGCGGGTTGATCCAACTCCGATATATTATCGTCAGCCTTTTCGTGAATCAAATCGGCTGTATTTTTAGCGAAAAATTTAACTCTCCATTTACCATTTATCTTCTTTGCACGTACAATAGAAAATGACGGATTGAAAAACATGTAGAATTTCTCAACCCTAATATTGAATAATCTTGAAAATAAATAATGTCCATATTCATGCACAATCACAAGAATAGATAAACTCAAAATGAGCTGTATTGCTTTTATTAAAAATGTTTCCATTGTTTGAGTAACTTACTTTATTAAAAAGTTGAGATTTTTTTATTTATAGTTTGTATTATATCTGTTGCAATTTTTCGCGCCTCTATGTCGGTTTCAAAATAATCATCCAACGTAGGAGACTTAACAAAAGAAGCCTTCTGCATTGTTTCTTCCAGTATATCGCTCATAGAAAGGTACGAAATCTTATCTTGTAAAAAACTTTCCACTGCAATTTCGTTTGCAGCATTCAAGATGCAAGGCATATTGCCTCCTTTATCTATTGCATCATAAGCAAAAGATAAGTTTTTGAATACTTTTAAGTCTGGTTGTTCAAAAGTGAGGTTGGAAAGTTGGAAGAAGTTAGCAGATTTGAAATTAGATTTCAATCGCTGCGGAAAACTAAAAGCATACTGAATAGGCACGCGCATATCAGGAATCCCCATTTGAGCGATCACCGATGTATCCTCAAATTCAATCATAGAATGCACAATTGACTGAGGATGAACCACCACCTCTATTTGAGATGGATCAACATCAAACAGCCATTTGGCTTCAATCATCTCAAAGCCTTTATTGATTAATGTCGAAGAGTCAATAGTTACTTTTGTTCCCATGCTCCATTTTGGATGATTGAGCGCTTGCTCTTTACTTACTTGCTGTAACTGTTCTCTGGAATAGTTTCGAAAAGGACCACCTGAAGCTGTTAGCCATATTTTATTAATCCTGTTTTGCTCTTCACCGTTCAAACATTGAAAAATGGCAGAGTGTTCGGAATCAACTGGCAAAATGGGAGCACCATTTCTTAACGCTAAATCAATGATATATTCTCCGGCTACAACTAAAGTCTCTTTGTTGGCCAAGGCAACTGTTTTGCCTGACTTAAGTGCACTGATTGTTGGTTTTAAACCAGAAAACCCAACCATTGCAGCCAATACTATGTCTATGTGTTCGCTCTGAACAATATCAGAAATAGCTTCTATTCCTGCCCACACTTTAATGGGATAGTGCTCTAAGGCTTCTTTTAAAACTGAATATTTCTCATCATTTGCAATCACGACAACTTCAGGAGAAAACTTTACTGCCTGCTCAATAAGTAAATCAATGTTGTTATTGGCTGTAAGGGCATACACCTCAAATTTTTCGGGATGTTGTGCTATCACATCCAAGGCTTGCGTTCCGATGGAACCTGTAGAGCCTAATATTGCAATTTGCTTTTTCTTTCTCTCCATATTTTGACTGCATTAATCATGCAAAGATAATAAAAAAAATGATGATTATTGTGCTAGCATTATCCCGAGACAGAAAGTCAAAAGATAACAGATCGATCTAAATTTCTATTTATAAACAAAAGTCTAAATTGACTTTGAGAAAAACATATTCTGTCTTGAAATTTACAATTCAGATGTAGGATTATCAGGCAATAATTGTATAAGATAAGCCCATAAGAATTTTATAATGGAAATGCAATCTTTATAAGGTCGGTTTCAGACTTCTCAATAAATAAGGAAGTAGATCGAAGTCTATCTCTATTCTTCAATAAAATCGTCCAGCAAACCATCAGGAAGTTTCATGTAAAGTTGCTTTTGCGTGTCGTCTATCTTAACAATAAAGTCTGCTGTAGCAGGAATCAACACCTCTTTTCCGTCTTTTTCGATAATGAAAAGAACGTTGATGGTAGAAGAATCAACTTCACGAATAGTACCAATATTGATTGTGTTTTCATCGAAAACTGTGTAGCCGATAAATTCATCCCATTCTGAGTCAAATGACTCAACTTCTGGTGGTTTTTTCACAAGCTCTTTAGGAAGAAAAACAGAGATATTGCTATAAATTGAAGCTTTTTCGATTGAATCAACTCCTTGTAATTTAATGCGTGCTGTGACATTTGAATTGAAAACGAAATCCTCAACAAAAAATGGAACATACATTCCATCAAGAAAAAGAAAGTAATAGTTACTGTCGGAGTCTGCAAACTCTGGTTTATTAAAAAGCACAGTCACTTCACCTTTCACTCCGTGAGGTTTCAATATTTTTCCAATTTCAAAAAGATTCTTTTCTTGAATCATCTTATCTTCTTCTTTGGCTTTTGTTAGATTTTGCACGGTGTCTTGAAATACTCGGTTGTGACTTGAAAGCAGGAATTACATACTTTTCTGGATCGAGTTTAATTTTTCCTCCCGAGAGTTCGTTGAGATCTTCTATAATAGTTGCGTCATCTACCTCACGGTTCCATTGAGTGTACGATTTTTTCATTTGGTTTATTAGCAATGTAATGAGCTGATCTTTCTCTTCGCCTTCAGGCATTTCAACAGCACAATCNNTATCATACGTTCCAAAGTCTTGCCATAATGTCTGTACTTCATGTTTGGACGACTATACTCTATTCTTTGAGGATGAGCTATCAATTCTTCTTTTTTGATTATCTCATATGGATACTCGATGTCAAGTTGAAAATCGGCCATAATTGCTAAATGATCCCATAGAATATGTTTGAAATCATTTACATTGCGTAAATGAGGGAACATATTCCCCATAATATCAATAAGCGAATGAGCACATTTTGTGCGTTGGTCTTTGTCTTCAAGTTGAACACAGTAGTTTACCATGTTTTGTACATTTCTGCCATATTCGGGCAAAATTAGCTTTGTTTTTTGTGTATTATATTCCATTGTTTTATCTTAATTTCAATATGTCTCCTTCTTCTGGAACATATTCGTAATTTTGTTTATTCATCTTATACAAGTTCTTCACTTTCATTCCATATTTCTGAGAAATACTATGCATAGACTCTCCAATTTGAACAACATGTTNNGCACTTCATTGTAATTCAACAAGTCTTTCGCTTTAAAGTTAAATTCATTGGCTATGCTTTCATAAGTATCACCCTGAACAGCTATTACATACACAAGCCCATGTGTTTTATAAGGCTGATGTTTCCAATTCTGAACTGCTTGTGACTCTGTGGTTTTACTATTCGGACTTCTATAATTCTTTTTGTCAAATCGATAAAGCTCATAATCCTCAATCAGTTTGATCAATTTATTTGCATAAGCTTTGTCAGTTGCATATCCCGATTTTTGCAATCCTCGTGCCCACCCTATATAATCGGTTGGAGCAAGACGAAACAAGGGACTATATCTTGCACCTTTCACCAAAAACTGAGAATGATCTTCGAAAGACTCTTCTGCCCTATTATACTTTCTAAAACAATCATTAGGGGTATCGTCTTTTGCATAAACTCGTCCACCCGTCCAATCGCGATGGCACTTGATTCCAAAATGATTATTAGAACGTTTTGTTAGTGGACTTTGCCCAGCTCCCGACTCTAATAGACCTTGCGCTAAAGTAATAGAAGCGGGGATTTTGTATTTTTGCATATGACTAACTGCAACAGGACTATATTTTTCAATATAGTCTTCATATACTTGATATCTTTTCTGAGATGCCGCTTGAAAAGTGCATAAAAACGCAAATAATAGTACAAACAGTAGTTTGAAATGTGATTTATATCTGTTTTGAGTGGAAACCATTCTAAAAATGTGTATTTTTGAACTATCTAAAAAAATAAAATAGTCAGTATGAAGCAAATTAATTTAACTACAAAGATAACCGTTTATAGTTATGAAGAATGCACAGAGATAGAAAAAAAACTAATTGATGCTGCAAAACACGCTACTTCTAATGCATATGCCCCTTATTCTCATTTTAGTGTAGGCGCTTCGTTGCTTTTAGAAAATGGTAAAATCATAACCGGTAGNNAAAATGCAGCCTATCCTTCCGGATTGTGTGCTGAACGCACCGCTGTATTTTATGCTAATGCTCAATACCCCGATCAGAAAATTGAAGCAATGGCTGTAGCTGCATTTTATAATGGTGAGTTTACAAACGATATAATTTCTCCTTGTGGTAGTTGCCGTCAAGTATTATTGGAGGTCGAAAGTCGTTTCGATTCACCCGTCAAAATCATGCTATTCAACAGTCCTAATGAGGTGTATGTAGCAGAGAGCATGAGTAGCCTTATGCCTTTGAGCTTCACGAAAAAAGCTTTGGAATGAACACTTATTAATAAGAGGTGTCTGTAAAGGACTTTAGGAACCATTTCCCCTCTTTTTTGATAAAAAAGAAATTGGCAAATATGCCATTATCAATTCCTCGATGCTCAATAATAGAAGAGTCATTATATAGCCGTATACGTTGTTCATATCTATCCATTTGCCGTGTAGCAAAGGTACTGTCGTAAGAGAAGTCAAGTAAAATCCAATCTTTATACTCAAGCTTTTCATTCACAGTCTGCATGCCATACTCAGATGGATCAAGCAATGTAGCTTCCAACGGAAACAATACACGTTGACGTTGGAATGTAGGTTTATTATTGAAGTTTTCTAAAAAAGAATCAAAGTCTTCCTCATTTGCTGTGATGTTTTTACTTGTCTCAGTTGATTTGTTTTTTGCATCATTCGGTTTAGAACATGAAGTTGTTGTAAAAACAGAACATATAAGTAATATAAAAAATAATATTTTCATTGTGGATTTTTTATTCTGTAACCCACGTTTAACTTCCTTAGTTTCAACTTTTGAGTTAGCTCATGCAAAAATATAAAATTAATAGCACAAAACAGAAAAATGCGACTAAAATTCAGCAAAATGTTATATAACCAGTCTTTTTTATTAGTTTTGGATACTATAAATGAAATTATTCCTACCTTTGTTTATAAGAAAAATACTAGAAATGAATCTTCAAACAAAAATTATACAGCTATTTTCATCTCAGCGAGAAGAGTGGAAACTACTTGACGATAATTGTAATGAAATGCTCAATATCGAAGTCAGATCGCTCAGATGGGGCAATGACGTAGAAGTTGTTTTACAATACAATCCTTCGCGTTTCATTTCAGCATCCGCAAAAATTGATGACAAAAGCATCAAAGAACGCAAATGTTTTCTGTGTGCAGAAAACAGACCGCAAGTACAAAAGGGAATACCGTTTCTTGATAAGTACATGATTTTGTGCAATCCTTATCCTATTTTAGAAAATCATATAACTATCCCCCTCCATTCTCATGTTCCACAGTTGATGGGCAAGAAAATGAGTGATATGCTATCGCTAACTGAAATGTTGCCCAATTATATCGTGTTTTACAATGGTCCCAAATGTGGTGCTTCTGCGCCAGATCATTTTCACTTTCAAGCAGGATTAAAGCAGGATATTCTATTGAGTAGCGAAAATTCTCTTCGTTCATGCCTTAGAATCGAAAGTGAATCGAAGGAAGACGCCGAGGAAATATTTTATGATGTATATGACTTTCTGAAGTTCCAACAACCATTAGAGGAAGAACCCATGATGAACATAATCTCATTTATGGAAAACAGCAAATATATTATTCATGTATTTCCACGTAGATTACATCGTCCATGGCAATTTTCTGCTGAAGGAAAGGCTCAACTACTTGTTAGTCCAGGGGCACTTGACATGGCAGGGATGTTCATAACTCCTCGCAAAGAAGATTTTGATAGAATAGACCGTGATGATATTGAGGATATTTACTCACAAGTTTCAAGGGCAATTATATAAAGAAATAAGAAATAAGAAATGACAAATTCTGAGATTATTCTCGTAACTATAAATGGCGAGGACAAGCCAGGAGTAACGGCGGCTTTGACGCAAGTTCTCGCCAAACACGATGCATTTATACTTGATATTGGTCAGGCTGACATACACCGAAATTTATCTTTAGGTATTTTATTCAAAACCAAACAACATGTTGGCGGAGATATTATTAAAGATCTATTGTTTAAAGCCTATGAACTGGATACAACCATACGATTTACCCCTATTAGCAACGAACGCTATAGCAATTGGGTGAAAAAACAAGGAAAGAATAGATTTATCATTACTTTGTTGGGACCTGTTTTAACTGCTAAACAAATTGCAGGAGTGGCTGCAATTGTTGCCGAACAAGATTTAAATATCGACAATATAACTCGCNNCTCGCTTAACGGGCCGCATACCCCTGGATGAATCTCAGCGTTCGCGAAAAGCCTGTGTAGAGTTATCTGTTCGTGGAACTCCCAAAGAAAAGGGTAAAATGCAACAAGCTTTTCTTCAATTATCGGGTGAACTCAACTTCGATATTTCTTTTCAAGAAGAGAGCATGTATCGCAGGATGCGTCGCGTTATTTGTTTTGATATGGATTCTACACTTATCCAGACAGAGGTGATAGACGAACTGGCGATGAGAGCGGGCGTTGGAGACAAAGTAAAAGAAATTACAGAACAGGCGATGCAAGGGAAAATTGATTTTGCTGAAAGTTTCAAAGAACGTGTAAAACTTTTGAAAGGCCTCGATGTTTCAGTAATGCAAGAGATTGTAGAAACCTTACCAATAACCGAAGGTTTGGACAGACTGATATCAGTTTTGAAAAAAGTTGGTTTTAAAATTGCAATTCTATCGGGTGGATTCACTTATTTTGGTAATTACCTGAAAGAAAAATATCAACTTGACTATATGTATGCCAACGAACTGGAAATTAAAGATGGGAAATTGACTGGAAATTATATTGGCGATATTGTTGATGCTAAAAGAAAAGCAGAGCTTTTGAAACTGATTGCACAAGTGGAGAAAGTTGACATCAGACAAACAGTTGCTGTGGGTGACGGAGCTAATGACTTGTTGATGCTGGAAACAGCTGGATTGGGAATAGCTTTTCATGCGAAACCTAAGGTAATAGAAAATGCAAAACAATCTCTATCGAGTGTCGGTATAGATGGAATTCTCTATTTTTTAGGATACAAAGATTCCATGTTAGATGGAGAGTTACTACAAAAATAAAATCTAAAAACACTTATGGCCTTATTAGATAAATTCCTAAAAAAAACGTTTGTTGATCAAGAAACTGATCTTCCTTTAAATATATTGGTATGTTTTTCAAAACCAGAAACAGGGAAAGCTCTTTGTAAAATAGCAAGCTATTTTATGCAAGCGAAAATCAAGAAAGAGCAAATTGCTTCTTTGCACTTATTACCTAAGGAAGAGTATGATAAAATAGAAAACATTGAAACATTTAAGGCCTCACTTTACGATGGCATTCTTAATGAATGTAGAAAAGGCACGGCAATGGTACGCACATTCATAAAATCATCAGATGATTTTGTAAGCGATATTTTATCAACTTCCGAAGAATTGGAGTCTAACTTAGTATTAATTGGCATTGGAAAAACAGTTTTCACACCTCAACTGTGGGGATCCTACCAAAAATTCCGAGCTAATCAAGGTGCACCACAGGCACCCGACAACACACTTGATACTCTATCTCACAGAGGAGTATCGTCATTGCTTGATCGAAACAGTAAAACTACTGGTATATTTATAGACAACAACTTAGAAACCATTAATGAAATATTTATACCTATATTAGATAAAACCGACATTCATATATTTGATTACATAAAACGTTTGGCAGAGAAAACGGAAGCGAAAGTAACACTGTGGGATGCAATAGGAGTTGTTGATTCTATACCGGAGCTAAAGAAGATATTTCAAACAATGCAAAAGAGTGCAAATGATAGAGTTTCATTATGGGACAATTCCAAAAAAATTGACTACGATTTCATAAAGCAACTAGACTTAGTTATAATTGGCTTTGAAGGATGGGTTAAACTAATAAGTTCGGCTATTACGTGGAGCCATTCTCTCCCATCTACACTTATAATACGCAAAAAAAACATATAGTTTACAATGGATAAAACCAAGATAAAAGACTTCATAACAAGAACTCATGCATTAATTGAAAAAAAAGAACTTAAAAGTGCTTTCGATTCAATTAATAGTTTGGCAGAAGAATTGCAGAACTGGAAAATTACTGATAAACTAAACGAGCTCCAAAACAACTATAAATATATGTTGCACTATCTAATAGAAGGTAGTAATGATCCAGAGCAAGATAAAATATACAATAAATTAATACGCGACACTTATAAGCTTACTGGCGATGCAGCAGAAATAGCGCTGATGAATGATAGTGCTGAACTGTTTTTTGAGAAAATGAGACTCTCTACTATTCGCACTCCTCTATCGTTGGATGAATACAGTGAGCAAATAAAGAAAAAGGTAGATACTAAATCGCTCTTATCATTGTTTGAAGAAGGAGAAGAGAAAAGTAATAGAACAAGAAATAATGCTCAAGAACATGAGCGTATTGTTAGTGAAGTATTCTACTCCACTTTTTCTGCTCCTCGCGCCAATGATGATACAATAAAAGAATACATGCGCTTTCTGAGTGACGATATCATTCCTGTGGATGACAAGAATATGTTTATCTCGGCTCTTATGCTCAATATATTACAGCGCTTCGATGTGAAAAAGATATTGTTCTTATTAGAGTCTTGCTCCCACGAAAACATGTATATATCGATGCGTTCCATCGTTTCACTCACCCCCATTCTTCAACAATATAATGATCGTTGGCATTTATATCCCGAATTAAAAAACCGTTTGTCTCTTTTGTCAGACGAGGGCTACTTTAGAAGAAGACTTTTAGTGGCCATTATTCAATTTATACAAGCTCGTGAAACAGAAAAAATAACACGCAAGCTGACTGAAGAGATTTTACCCGAAATGATGAAATTGAGTCCTATTATCGGCAAGAAGATTAAAATGGACGAATGGATGGGAGAAACTGGAATGGATGATAAAAATCCTGAGTGGCAAAAAATTCTTGATGATGCAGGCATAACAGACAAACTCCAAGAGTTTTCCAATCTTCAAATGCAAGGTGCGGATGTTTTCCATTCAACATTTTCTAATCTTAAGTCCTATCCTTTCTTTAATGAGATGAGCAATTGGTTTTTACCCTTTAATTTGGATCACTCCCAGTTGCAAAGTTTCACATCAGAAAATATAGAAAACAAAGGCGTTATAAAATCTATTACGAATGCTACATTCATTTGCAACTCTGATAAATACTCATTTTGCTTTAGCATAATGATGATGCCTGAGGAATATCGTAAAATGATGGGGTCTCAGCTTGGTGCAGAAAGCGAAGAGCTGAAAAATATGCGTGACGAAGAGTTTAACATCAACCCTAACCAAGAGGAAGAGGCTGTTTGCAAACAATACGTTCAAGATTTATATCGATTCTATAAAGTTTTTCCACGGAAGACTGATTTCATCGATATTTTCTCGTTTCCACTTAATTTTCATCAAATTAAGGCAATATCATCGATTGTTTCTGATGCTAAGAATCTTGAAAAGATAGCACTCTATTATTTCGAAAAGAATCATCTTCCAGAAGCCTTGCATGCTTATGAAATGCTTTCAGAAGTAGATAATACTAATTCTGAAGTATGGGAAAAGATAGGATATTGTGAACAACAACTTGGAAACATTGAGGGAGCCATAAAAGCTTATTTACGAGCAGAATTAATCGATTCATCTAACACGTGGTTGTTGAGACGCATAGCGCAATGTTACAGATTGTTGAAGCAACCTGAAAATGCTTTACAATATTACAAAAGGCTGGAAACACTTCATCCTGACAATTTAAATGTTCAATTAAACATTGGACACTGTTATTTGGAGTTGAAAGAATATGAAGAAGCACTAAAGAATTATTTTAAAGTTGAGTGGTTAGACGATACCAATACTCGAGTTTGGCGTTCTATTGCATGGTGTTCGTTTTTGTCAAATAAATTTGATGTATCTCAAAAATATTATCAAAAAGTAATTCGAGATACACCCAATTCACATGATTTTCTGAATGCTGGACATGTAGAACTTGCCCTCAATAATGTGAAAGGTGCAATGAATTATTACACTGAGTCGATAAGGAAAGTGAAAAGCATGGTGACATTTAAAGCTCTTTTGAGAGGAGACTTTCAAGAACTACAACAAGNNAGCCGGTGTAGATTTAAAGATTATACCCGCTTTGCTTGACAAGATTGAATATGATTTAGAATAAAAAATACTTACCGATAGAGTTTATGAGTTTCAATATATTCGTGAACTTTATTGGGCAAAAAAGCCCTTATATCTTTGTCTTTTCGGATACTTGTGCGAATGAAAGTAGAAGATATCTGTAGGATGGGAGCATCGACAGACTTCACATTATTACTGAATGGGGTTTCTATTATTAGCTCCTCCCCTAAACGTGGATAAATTAAAATTTCATTTTCCTCTCTTATCCTCTTATATTCTTTCCACAGATGAAACTCATTCCAATTGTCTGCTCCAATTATTAAGGTAAAACATAGTTCAGGATATTCATTCTTCAATTTATCGAGAGTATCAACTGTGAAAGATGGCTTGGGCATTGAAAACTCAATTTCTGATACTTTTAGTTTCGGAAAATCCTCTACAGCCAGTTGACACATTTTCAGACGAGTTTCTTCTTCAGCTAAATTGGAAACCACTTTAAGTGGATTGTGAGGGNNAAGAGGGGTCACCACAAACCATATTTCATCGATATGTGTAAATTCGGTTATGTAATTGGCCAACATTAAATGACCCATGTGTATGGGATTGAATGAACCTGAAAATACGCCTATCTGTTTTTTATCAATCATTTGTTTTTTAATCAATTTGATATAATAAAAGTCGACACATCGTATTTACGACAACATCGACTTTTATTGAATATATGTAAGGTTTAAAATAAAACCACAAATTACGTCCTTCGAAACAAGGATACAATCCACAGCAATATTATAGCTCCTACGGTTGCAGTGACAAGGCTTCCAACAACACCCCCAGCTGCAATACCTAAAAGACCAAATACCCATCCACCCAGCACAGCTCCAATTATTCCTACT
>DENY01000158.1:1686-2436 GCA_002359825.1 Bacteroidales bacterium UBA2632 | reverse complement strand
AAAGCCTCCACCTCTCATTATTTTACCAGCGAAGAAGCCGGCTAATATTCCGATTATTATAAACCATAACCAACCTAAATTTGGATCCATATTATTTATTTTTAAAATGGTTAATAAAGAAATTTTGTTTTTAGTAAAAATTATTTCTACCCTTAGGATTAACAATTTTTTTTCATATTTGTTTATCAAAGAGCATTATAATAACTAGTTGGTGCATTAACTCATTCTGTTTTTATAATCACTATATGCAAAGTTACGGTACATTATAAACTTGTTGTCCTCGGTCCATAAACCTATAGATGGGTGAGATACTCCATTAAACATTGTTGTTTTCACTGTGGTGTAATGTATCATATCTTCAAAAACAATCTTATCACCCACTTGCAATGGTTCATCAAATGACCAATTTCCCATAAAATCTCCACTCAAGCAGCTGCTTCCTCCCATACGATAGGTCGGTTTGTCCTTAATTGGATCTTGATATGCACCACGAATGCGTGGCTTATATGGCATCTCCAAACAATCTGGCATGTGACATGCAAAAGAGACATTGAGCATGGCTGTTTTCACATTATTATTTTCCACAATATCATTTACAGTAGCCACCAAAACACCAGTTTGCCATGCAAACGCACTTCCAGGCTCCATAATAATATCTAAATGTGGATACCGTTCTTTCAATGATTTCAAAAGAGTGATTAGATGTTCGATATCATAATTTTCTTCTGTCATAAGATGACCACCTCCAAG
>DENY01000158.1:0-1673 GCA_002359825.1 Bacteroidales bacterium UBA2632 | reverse complement strand
GAGCGTCTTTTCCAAATCGAAGGAATTGTTTTCACACAAATTATGCAAATGTAAACCTGATATTCCTTCAGGGAGTTTGTCTCCAATAAGCTGATGTGTTACGCCAAGACGAGACCCAGGAGTACTCGGATTGTACAAATCTGTTTCTACAACTGAAAATTCAGGATTAATACGTAATCCACATTTAATATTTTTGCCCGATTGAAGTACTTGAGGATAAAAGCGCTCAAATTGAGACAAAGAGTTGAATGTAATGTGACTGCTATATTCAAGAAATGTGGAGAACTCTTCATCCGAATAAGAAGGAGCGTAGGTGTGAGCGAGACTTCCCATCTCCTCAAATGCCAACTGTGCTTCGTTGACCGAACTTGCGGTGGACTCTCCAATATATTCACGAATAATTGGAAAAGACTTCCATAAAGCAAAAGCTTTGAAAGCAAGAATAATATTTACACCCGATCTGTCTTTTACAGATTGAATCAGTTTTAAATTATTACGAAGTAATTTTTCCTCCATTACGTAGCACGGAGATGGAACTATATTTATATCTATCATTGTCGATTATTTCTAAAGTGTTATTGAGAAACAAAGATAAGTTTTTAAAACATCTATTTAAAAGTTTCAAGATGGAAAGTTTACCGTAAGACTTAAGCCTCCAACTTTCTCGTTATTGCAACCACCCATTTACGAGGGACCAATCTTATACTAAATGCAATTGCATTGTTTAAAAAACCGTGTATCTTCACAGGCTTTTTGTTCATCATGGCCTTATATCCCGATAAAGCTACAGCATGTGATGAGGGCAACTTCATATTCTTAATCACTTTGGTTTCTTTCATTTTAGAATCGTCCATAAAATGAGTATCGGTAGGTCCAGGACAAAAAGCAGTAACACTAACACCTTTATCTTTCACCTCATTGTTTAATGCTTCCGAAAGATGGAGTACATAAGACTTGCTTGCAAAGTACACAGCCATCATCGGACCAGACTGAAAAGCAGCTGTTGAAGATATATTCATAATTTTGCCCTGATTGCGCGCAGTCATGTCTGGCAAAAACAAATGGCATAAATGAGTTAGCGACTTTATGTTTAAATCAATCATTTTCTCAAACCTATCCCAATTGACATCTACAAAGTGACCAAACTCACCAAAACCAGCATTATTTATAAGATAATCAATTTGAATATTATTCTCTTTGATTTCATTATACACATCTCTTGCACTGTTCGGCAGTGTTAAATCTTTTACAATTATATAAACTGAAATACCATTTTGTATCGTTTCCAGTTCATTTTTGAACAATCGCAATTCATTTTCGCTACGAGCAACCAACACAAGGTTGCCTCCATGAGATGAATGAATGCGTGCAAATTCTTTTCCTAATCCTCTTGATGCACCAGTGATAAGTGCTGTTTTATTTTTCATTTAAATGGCATGTTTTAAATTGATTGATGGGAATAAAGATACTAAAATAAATCGAAGTTTTAATATATCTCGAAGTATTCTAAGTATTAATGACTTCATGATTTTTTAGTAATTCAACCGCAACTTCATACATACTTCGATGAGATTATCTTACCTACAGTTTACTCTTGCTTTTCTGAAAGTATCAATCTGTAAATAATAGACCGTTATTTTTTACAATCCACCAGAATATGTAGTGTAAATCAG
>DENY01000162.1:489-7040 GCA_002359825.1 Bacteroidales bacterium UBA2632 | reverse complement strand
TTTGCCTACGGCAGACACGAGTTACAAACTCGCGCCAGCGGGGAGCCAAAGGACACGAGTTGCAAATTCGCGCCAGCGTTGATGTTTTTATAGCACCACTTCCGGCACAACCTTACCATCAAACAGATTGATGATGCGCCCAGCATACCCAGCATCATGTTGGCTGTGTGTAACCATCACAATGGTTGTCCCTTCTCTATTAAGTTCGGTGAGCAAGCTCATCACTTCAGCTCCGTTGCGACTGTCAAGATTCCCTGTAGGTTCGTCGGCAAGAATCAATTTGGGGTTGGCAACCACAGCACGGGCAATAGCTACCCGTTGTTGCTGTCCGCCCGACAACTGTTGGGGAAAATGCTTGTCGCGGTGTGAGATAGCCATGCGGTCCATTGCATCCTTCACACGCTTCTTGCGTTCCGATGCTGCAATTTTCATATAGAGGAGTGGCAACTCTATGTTCTCACACACATTCAACTCCTCTATCAGGTTGAAGCTCTGGAACACAAACCCTATCACCCCCTTACGCAGACTGGTTCGCTGGTTTTCAGTAAATTTTGCCACATGCGTTCCGTTCAGGAAATAGCTCCCTGATGTAGGATTGTCCAGCAATCCCAGAATATTCAGCAGGGTGGATTTTCCGCATCCCGAGGGTCCCATCACGGCAACGAATTCGCCCTCATTAATTTCGATACTCACTTCGTTCAATGCCCAAGTCTCCACCTCATCGGTGCGGAAGATTTTCTGTAAGTTTTCTGTTTTAATCATAATCTTTTGATGCTATATATTTTTATACTTATATATTTATCCCAATCATTTAATTATTAACTCATTCACATCACCAAACGATGCGTAACCATTCACCACCACACGATCGCCCGACTCCAAACCACTTATAATCTCATATTGCACGGGGTTTTGCCGCCCAATAGAGATGGGTGTGCGGATGGCACGGTCGCCCGACTCATTCAATTTATAAATCCATTGCCCGCCAGTGTGTTGATAGAAATCGCCTCGTGGCATCACAATGGCACTCTCTGGTTGCCCCAGCTCTATCTGTACACGGTAACTCNNATCTATCCTTTACTTCAGGAACTACCTTAGAGACGCGCAATGGAAATTTATCACCCTGATAAGTTACCGTAGCAGGAAGCCCCACAGTCAAACGGTCGATATAGTACTCGCTCAAACCAGTATGTATTTTGAAGTTGTCCATCACTTTAATTTCACCAATATTTTCGGACGACCCCACACGTTGCCCCTGTGTGACATTGAGAAAGCTGAGCTGTCCATCCACAGGTGCTCGCACCACCAGATTGTCCATTCTACTACGGGCATGCACCACGTTTTTCCGAGCACGCTCAAGCTCCTTGTCCATCAACTCTCCACGCAACAGAGTAGCCGCACTGTCTCGCTTCAAACCTTCCAATTGCAGCAGGGTGCTTTTGCTTCTGTAGTCAAACTCCTCTTGTTGTACATCCAGTTGCGCTCTACTTTTCACACCCATTTTGAACTCTTCTTCCCCAAGTTGTAAGTCTTTCTTTATGCGACTCAGTTCGTATCGTGCCTGTAGCGACTGCTGTTGCAAAAGTATCGATTTCTGCTCCATCTCCACCTTTTTCTCCTGATAAAGAATCCGCTGTTTCTCCCACTCATCTTGTTGCTCTTCAATCACCCTTTCGAGTTCTGGATTTTGGAGTGTCAGAATCAGCTCATCCCTCTGCAACATAGAACCCTCTTCTGCCACAATCTCATTCACTATTCCTGTTTCTAAAGTGTTCAGTCTAATAGTCAGAATAGGCTGCACAATACCCTCTGCATCCACATAATCGAGAAAGTGATCTTCCGTTACATTGGCTATGATTATCTTCTCTTTGTCAATCCGTTGTTTTTTCCCGCCTGAAAGTTGAGTCAACACAAAAACAAGAAAGAGTATAAAAGCTGCACCCCCAAGAATGGGATACCTGTACCTTCGCACAAATGATTTTTTTGGCAATCGCTTATCCATTGAAGAATCGCGCGATTCGTGAAAGATGTCACTATTTTTTGATTTGTTCATACAAATAGATTTTAAAATAATTGTTCCGAGGCAGTGATTGGAATGTTCAACTGAAAATCATACCCTGTTATGCTTCGTAGCATATAATAGAGATTCCAATAGTTGTGAAGTGCATTGATATAGGCACGTTGCGAACTGTCTTTCTCGGCAATGGCAGCATTGAGATCAAGCAGGGAAGACCTCCCCAACAAATAGAGCCTGTAAGCCACCTCATTTCTATGGGCAGCACGTTCCGATGTCTTTTTTGCAATGGCTACTCTGCTTGCCTGTAGGTTGAACTGTTTTACCAGTTTAATAACATTGGCTTCAAAGTCGGTTCGTGCTTGTCCAATCTCAATCTTTGTTTTTTCAAGATTGCTCTTTGCCACCTCTACACGTCCTTTGCCCACACCCCAATCTACCAATGGAATACGGATACCTACACTTACCAGTTGCTGATCCATCGGATTGCGGTATGCATCTGTAAATCGTTCTGCCGTTTGTGTCAATCCCACCTGCATATAAAGATCAGCTTTAAATCCGCGCGAAGCTTTTGCTTGCGCCACATTGCTCTCACTCTGCAACTGTCGAAAGGCAAACATCTCAATATCGGGACTGTTTTGCCAAGCAAAATTGAGCGCTTCTTCAACAGGTACAATAAAAACGGGTACATCCCCGCTAACTTCTGCTATTATCTCCACATTATCGCGCATACCTAAGAAACTGCGCAAATCTTGAACAGTATTATCCACTTCAATACCAGCGTTCAGTTGGTTACTCTGCTCGGTGAGATGATTAATCTCCAATTGCAGCATTTCATTCTCTGTAATAGTACCAATATCGTATCTCCCCTTTGCATACCGAAAGAGGGTGTCTGCTGCAGCATAGTTATAGTTGGCTGACTGCAACCTGCTCTGAGCTGTTGCCAACTCAAAGAATTTATTAGTAGCCACAGCCGCCACCAACTCCAAGGTCTCAAAGTAACTCTTCTCTGCTTCTGTGTAACGAGTAGGTTCAATCTTCTTATCCCATTTCAGTCGGTTGTAGCCAAATAGGCTTTGTGAATATCCAATCACAACGGGAGTCGACTTAAAAGAGTGTCTCTTGTCGCTAAAAAGATCCAATCGCTCCACCCCCGACTCTAGGAATAAGTTGCCGCCAAGGAAAGAAATATTCTGATTGATGGTAAGACTTCCATTGTTTAGCAACTGGTTTCTGTGCAAAAAACTATCGGTGCCATCCGGCAAGGTGACAGGATTGATAGAGCGATTGAGAGAACTGTAGCTGTTAAAAGTGAGACTTGGTAGGTAGTTAGCCTTGAAAGTACGCCAATTCCAATAGGCTGCCCTATACTGGTGACGGGCTGCCACTGCTTGTGGTGATTGTTCGTGCGCAAGGGCTATTGCCTCATCCAGTGTGAGAGGTAACACCTCTTGTGCAAATAGTGCACCACACAGCAGCATAGAAAGTAAATATAACGAGATTCGTTTCATACATCAATAGATAAGCAAAAAAGATGCCACAGCTATAACGCACTGTAAAACAAACATATACTATCAAACATGCAAGTAAAGATGTGTTCACTATCGCACAAATGAAGTTCATTATCGCACACCTTTCCATCAATAATTGTGTTATATTTGTAGCATCGATGGGTTGAGATGAAACATTCTCACTATTTATTAAAGAGAAACTATGCAGCAAGAGGGGAAAATATTAATTGTAGATGATAACGAAGATATTCTCTTTGCGCTCAATCTACTGTTGAAAACGCACGTAGAAAAGGTGAGGGTGACCACTCAGCCTGAGCGAATCCTCCATTTTATTGAATCATTTCGACCCGATGTAATTCTGCTCGATATGAATTTTCATCAAGATGCCAGCAGTGGTCAGGAGGGGTTCTATTGGCTCGATCAAATTCGCACCATTGATCCCAATGCGGTTGTGATTTTTATAACAGCCTATGGAGATACTGAAAAAGCAGTGCAAGCCATCAAAGCGGGTGCTACCGATTTTATTCTCAAACCGTGGGAAGGTGAAAAGTTGCTGGCTACAGTTTTCTCAGCTCTTCAGTTGCGTAAAAGCAAAGATGAAATATCGCAACTCAAAAAACAGGTGACTGTCCTCGAAAGCAACCGACCACCAATGCCAGAAATTATTGGTGAGAGCGATGCAATGTTGTCGTTGTTCAATACGGTTAATAAACTGAAGAATACAGATGCCAACATCCTTATACTGGGTGAAAATGGTACAGGAAAAGATTTGATTGCCAACCTCCTTTGCCACTCATCACCACGCGCAGACAATGCCTTTGTGCATATCGACTTGGGCAGCATCCCCGAAACACTGTTCGAAAGCGAGTTATTTGGTTACGAAAAAGGAGCTTTCACCGATGCTAAAAAAGAGAAACAGGGGCGGTTTGAGATTGCATCGGGAGGAACGCTCTTCCTTGATGAGATTGGAAATCTATCACCTACCATGCAGTCAAAACTTTTGATGGTCATCGAAAAGAGAGAGATCATTCGGTTGGGAGCAACAAAACCATTGCCCATTGATGTGCGTCTTATTTGTGCCACTAATGCCGATATCCATAGCATGACAGAACAGGGTGATTTCCGTCGCGACCTACTCTATCGCATCAATACCATTGAGTTACATATTCCACCCCTTCGGGAGAGAGGAAACGATATTCTGCTACTAGCCAATTTTTTTCAGGAAAAGTATTGCCATAAATATAAGAAAGAGATTAAAAACATTGCTGCATCGGCACAGAAAAAATTGAAGGAGTATGCGTGGCCTGGCAACGTACGGGAGTTACAACATGCTATGGAACGTGCTGTGATTCTCTCTTCGGGATACACACTCTATGCTGATGACTTTCTGCTAACTCCCACCACACAGGGTAAGAGGACAGAGAGCCTCAACCTGGAAGAACTGGAAAATAATGCCATCGATCAGGCTTTAAAGCAAACCGATGGAAACATAACCCGAGCTGCCGATCTGTTGGGAATATCGCGCTTTGCACTCTATCGTAAAATTGACAAACAGTCGAACTGATAAGATGAAAATATCCTCTAAATACCTGTTTATGTCCAAAATAGTGGCTGTTGTGCTACTGTCACTAACGACAGTGTGGTTGTTCCTGCATGAACTCTATTTCTCATCGCTGATTCTTATTCTTCTTCTCGCAATCCTCTCCTTTTCACTTTATAATGACAGAAAAAAACTGATTAATAGAATGGAGCGAATGATTTCGGGTATCCGGAATGCAGACTTCACCTTTCACTATCCCCAAAAAGGAACTAGCGACGAGCTCAAGCGGCTCTCGAAAGAGATGGATGAGGCGTTACAGGTTTTTCGTGATCAAGCCTTTCACTCCTATGTAGAAGAGGCTGAGTCGGAGGCGTGGCAAAAACTAATCAGCGTGCTCACGCATGAAATAATGAACAGCATCGCCCCCATTATATCACTTTCGGAAACACTGAGTAAAGAAGCTGAAACAACAAATCTGAGTGAAGAGGAGTGCAATAATATGCGCCAAGCGATGCAGATTATTCATCGGCGGAGTGCCGGATTGCTCTCATTCGTGGAGAATTACCGTAAGCTTACTAGGATACCCCAACCACTCATGCAGCCTATTCCCGTTGCCAATCTCCTGAAATCAATGCATCTACTCGTCGAGGCTGATCAGATTCGATTTACCTACACTTGCTACCCTGAGCAGTTGCTCCTCAGAGCGGATCGGAATATGGTAGAACAAATTCTTATCAATCTATTGCGCAATGCCAAAGAAGCCACAGAAAATCAACCTAGTCCAACTATCAAAGTTGATGCCAAACAAGTGGGGACCGAAGTGCATATCACCGTTACTGACAACGGTACTGGAATATCGCCCGAAGCAATCAACAAAGTCTTCATCCCTTTTTATAGTACCAAGAGCAAGGGTTCGGGCATTGGACTAAGCCTCTGTCGTCAGATGATGATTCTTCACAAAGGGCACATTTCTGTTAGTTCTGACGAACAAAGTACCCGTTTTACCCTTCTTTTTCAGGGATAAAACCTTTAATATACATTGGCAGGACGATGTCTTACTGGTGTCCTATAATTTTACGCTCGCTTCAACGGAGTTAAAAACAAGCTATGTTTGACTACCCGTATTTTGTGATACATATCGGATTCTAAAAATCACACATTCCTACTTTTTTAATTGCACAGATACGGCACAGCAAACAACACACATATTAACTTTAATGTTAATATAAAAAACACCACTTCTTCCACTTTTCCAGTTCAAAAAATAGGAAAGCCACATGATATTTTTGGTTTTCACTTTTCAAACCTCACTTTTTATCGTTCCACCCACGTAGTGTCAACAATCGTTAAAGATGTGACTGTTTTATAACACACTAATAATCTGTTGTATAATATGTTATTAATCATGTTATTTGAATTAAGCAAAGTCCTATATTTTCTAATGTTAAAAGTACTTCTCGATTAAGTGAAGTCATTTATTTGAATT
>DENY01000162.1:0-225 GCA_002359825.1 Bacteroidales bacterium UBA2632 | reverse complement strand
AAAAGAACCTTAACGACCTATGAGTAAAGTGTCTTGCTTAACACAAATATCAGCGAACAATATGCCTAAATGAATCTCCTATATAAAAATATCAGTAAACAATGTGGCAACAGGGAACTCCTACATACAAATATCAACAAACAATGTGGCAACAGGAAACTCCTTTATTCAAATATCAGTAAGAGAAACTACAAAAGATTTGACAAAAACGGATTTCATTAATTG
>DENY01000281.1:1639-3592 GCA_002359825.1 Bacteroidales bacterium UBA2632 | reverse complement strand
TACCCCCAAAGCCATTGTAAAACTAATGGTAGAAATGATAGAACCATACAAAGGCAGAGTATACGACCCCGCAAGCGGTAGTGGCGGTATGTTTGTAATGAGCGAGAAGTTTGTAACCGAACATAGCGGAAACATCAGAGACATCACAGTGTATGGACAAGAAAGCAACCAAACCACATGGAAACTCTCTAAAATGAACCTTGCCATTCGCAATATTAACTCCAAATTTGTATTGTGGAACACCGAAGGCTCATTCTTAAAAGATGCACACCCCGATCTTAAAGCCGACTTCATTTTGGCAAACCCACCCTTCAATCAAAAAGATTGGGGAATAGATATATTGCAAGAAGATGCACGCTGGAAAGATTACGGCACACCACCCAATGGCAATGCCAACTACGGATGGATACTCCATATGCTATACCACCTTGCACCAAAAGGAGTAATGGCAACAGTACTGTCTAATGGTTCGCTCAGCTCAAACACATCGGGCGAAGGTGATATTCGCAGAAGATTAGTAGAAGATGACTTAGTTGAATGCATAGTAGCACTACCCAAGCAACTATTCTACAACACCGGCATGNNATCTGACGAAGACATTGCAAAAATACGCGACACCTATCACAACTGGCGCAAAGGCGAAGATTACCAAAACGTGAAAGGCTTCTGTAAGTCGGCCACCTTAGAAAAGATACAAAAACACTCATATGTATTAACCCCCGGGCGATATGTGGGCATAGAAGATGAAGAAGATGATGGCATACCGTTTGAAGAGAAAATGGCCGACCTAACAGCAACTTTGAAGCAGCAGATGCAAAAAGAGGAAGAGTTGAATAAAGAGATTGCTGAGCAATTGGCTAAAATTGGGATTGAGCTATGATGGAGGAGAATGGATTGCCGAAGGGATGGGTGGAGACGACTTTGGGGGAGGTAATAAATTTAATTGGAGGCGGAACACCAAAAACTTCTGTAAGTGAATATTGGAACGGTGATATCCCATGGCTTTCTGTAGTAGACTTTAATAATGAAAATAGATGGGTAAGCAGTGCAGAAAAATCTATCACTGAGTTGGGATTAAAGAATAGTTCTACTAAATTACTAAATATTGGTGATATAATTATATCTGCAAGGGGTACTGTTGGAGTAATGGAACAACTGAAAAATGAAATGGCATTCAACCAATCATGCTATGGTATAAGGAAAGTTGAAAATGTATCCGATATTAATTTTCTTTTTTACTTGATAAAGTATAGTTTAAAGTTGATAAAAAGAAACGTTTACGGAGCAGTTTTTGACACAATAACAACAAAGACATTTGATATTATTAATATAAATCTCCCCCCCCTTCCCGAACAAAAAGCCATAGCCTCCATCCTCACCTCCTTCGATGATAAAATAGAACTACTACAAGCACAAAACGAAACCTTAGAAACTATAGCACAAACTATATTTAAAGAGTGGTTTGGTAAATATCAGGTTGGGGATGAATTGCCGGAGGGGTGGAGAGAGGGGAAGATAAAAGATATAGGAAAAGTTATTTGTGGTAAAACACCTTCAAAGTCAAGGTCAGATTATTATGGGAATGATGTTCCTTTTATTAAGATTCCTGATATGCACCATAATATTTTTGTATTAAGAACATCCGATAATTTAACACAACATGGTGCTAATTCTCAATTAAATAAAACAATACCAGCTAATTCAATATGTGTTAGTTGTATTGCTACAGTTGGTCTTGTATCAATGACCACACAATCATCTCACANNCAACAAATAAATTCAATTGTGCCATATGAAAATACTTATAGAGAATATCTTTACTTTACTTTAAAAAAAATGAATAGTCATTTAAATGATTTAGGTTCAGGAGGTACTGCTACTCTAAATGTAAACACCAACACTTTTTCTAATATTGAAATTATTATGCCTGAAGTTGATATATTAAACAAGTAT
>DENY01000281.1:1232-1616 GCA_002359825.1 Bacteroidales bacterium UBA2632 | reverse complement strand
ATCCAAACCCTCCAAGCCACCCGCGATACCCTCTTGCCCAAGTTAATGAGTGGAAAGGTGAGAGTGGATGAGTTTAAAGAATAGTATATATGAACATATATAATCCACAAATGCACAACCGTCGGTCTATCCGTTTCAAAGGATACGATTATACACAGGCAGGATTGTATTTTATTACGATATGTTGCCAGAACAGGGCGTGTTTGTTCGGGGAAATTGAAAATGGTAAAATGATGTTGAATGATGCCGGTGCAATTGCCAATGATTGTTGGTTAAATATCCCAAACCATTTTCCGAATGCCATATTGCACGAATACGTCATTATGCCCAATCACGTACACGGTATCATCGAATTGGTAGGGGCGAATAATCATTCGCCCAAAA
>DENY01000281.1:0-1127 GCA_002359825.1 Bacteroidales bacterium UBA2632 | reverse complement strand
CAATCGGGCGAAAAATGTTTCGCCCCTACGATCACCATCAAAAACGGTTGGTTCGGTGGTACGTGGATTCAAAATTGGGGTCACAAAATGGATGCGGCAAAACACGGACATATTTCATATTTGGCAACGTAATTATTGGGAACATATCATCAGGGATGATATTTCTTACGAAAACATATCGCAATACATCATAAATAATCCAACAAAATGGAATAATGACAAATTGAATCCTCATCTGAAATAATCGCAATATGACCAAACTAACCGAAAGCACCATAGAACAATCCTTGATTGATCAACTAATCAGTCAAGGTTACACCTACTATAATGGCACAGATATTTCTCCCACTGGCAACAATCCGCAAAGAGAGAGTTTTGCTTCTGTAATATTAGAGAATCATTTCAAAGCTTCGCTAAANNGACTTTCTCTTCTGTAATATTAGAAGATCTTTTCAAGGCTTCGCTAAAGAGGCTAAATCCTACTCTGCCCGCCTCAGCTTTGGCCGAAGCCTACCAAAAGGTAATCAATCTGGGTACTCAAGATATAATGGAAAACAACGAGCGTTTCCACAATAAACTCACAAATGGTGTTACGGTTGAGTTTAGCATAGAGGGAAGATCAAAAGGTATAAATGTTTCACTACTGGATGTGGTCAATCCGGAGAACAATAGCTTTTGTGTAGTAAATCAATTAGTGGTAAGGGAGCATAACAACGAGAAACGGTTTGATGTTGTTATCTTCATAAATGGTTTGCCATTGGTATTTATTGAGCTTAAGTCGGCTGCCGACGAAAAAGCAACTCTCAGAAGGGCTTTTACGCAAATTCAGAATTACAAGAATGCTGTGCCATCAATTTTTTATTACAATTCTATTTGCATTATAACTGATGGTATAGATGCTGCAACCTCGAGTCTTTCTGCTCCATTCTCTCGCTTTCTTACGTGGAAAGCACCATCAAAAGATAATGATGCATCAATTGCAGAAGAGCCACAATTCTCTATGGCTGCCGATGTACCTGTGCCCTATGGCGAAATGACAGAGCTGCAAACGCTCACAAAATATATGCTCAATAAGAAAACGTTGGTGGAGTTAATTCGCTACTGCACAGTTTTTGAGCAAGAGGAGA
>DENY01000284.1 GCA_002359825.1 Bacteroidales bacterium UBA2632 | reverse complement strand
ATTTTCAACAGTTTCAAACATTTTGTAGGCCTACAAAATGTTTTGAATAATTCTGATATTGGTTAAAGATGTGGAGTCGGAAAAGATTTTTTTTGTAATTAGAAGGAAAAGATTTTTCCAATTTCAATTATTTGATGAATCCTACTGACTGAGTAAGCAAAACTTCCTTATGCAAAGGCAACTCCAAAAGTTTGGCCAGCACATCCTTGTCGTACCAACCACGTGTCACTGCACCCAATTCTTCTGAGGCAGCAAAGAGATAAATGTTTTGAGCAACAAATCCGCAATCTGTGTAGGCATATTCACGGCTGGAAGCTTCGTCTAAGTCGGCAACAAAAATAATGTTAGCCGATGCATGGGCTACAAAATCTTGACTTCCGGTTGATTTTCGGTGATCTCCACTTTTTATGAGTTTCAATACAGATTTTTTTGCATCATAAAGATAAACACCGCTTTTAAGCACTACGTATAATTCAATTTCTTGTTTGTCGTTAGCCGTTGGTGCAGTTCTTTTATCTTCACGATTGAATCCATTAGCAGCCCATAGCAAATTGGACAAAACGCTAATTGACAATTCTTTATCGACGAATTCTCGTGATGATTTTCGTTCACTGAGTGCCTGCATTAGAGGCTTTCCGCTGTTTTTGTTGGGTGCATTTAGTTTAATGTCTTGCGCAGTTATAGGTAACAAAAATGCAAGACTCAAAATCATAAGGATTGATTTTTTGTACATTGTATTGTTTTTATTAAAAGTTTGATTTACAAACATACACAAAATATTTTATCTCACCTATATGTTTATTGTGTATATAATAGCTTAATATGAATTGAGTTATTTTAAAATGATTGTTTCTATTTATTGAACAACAATATGAGTAGTTAAAAAGTAATGCCTGTGCGGTTGATTTATTCTTATAAATTCATTACATTTGCCTGCTTTTAATTAGATAACAAAGTTGAAAAATATTTGATGAAAAAACTAATCACTACAGCCTTGCTGCTTTCTATTATATCATGGGCTTCTCTTTCCGCGCAAATACAATTGAGTGACAGTGCCAAGATTAGTCTCATGACTGTTTCGCCATGGACTGGAGCAGTCTATTCTCTTTATGGACACACAGTACTAAAAGTGGAAGATGACTCGACAGGAGTGGATGCGTGCTTCAACTATGGCTATTTTGATTCTTCTCAATCAAATTTTTTATTTCATTTTGTACGAGGCGAAACTGATTATGTGTTGGGGGTAACTTCATATCATGATTTTATGNNTTGGAAGTTGTTGAACAGGAACTCAACTTAACACTCCAACAAAAGCAACAGCTTTGGGAAGATTTGTATATTAATGCTTTGCCTGAAAATAGACAGTATCGTTACAATTTCCTATATGATAACTGCGCTACAAGACCCCGTGATATGGTTGAAAATATTATTGGTAAACCTATCATTTATCCATTAAGTAAGCCAAATCAGACATTTCGCGACCTTATACACGAGTGCGTGAACGAATTTGCTTGGATGGAATTTGGTATCGACTTGGTTCTTGGTTCGGGGGCAGACAAATATATAACCGAAAGAGAGAAAATGTTTCTACCACACTATTTAATGAATGCTTTTGAGGATGCAAAAGTGCATAGAAGCGATACAATTAACTCTCCTTTGCTCAGCTCTTCTGTAAAAGTTCTACAATCTGAAAATGAAGATTTTAAAAGAAACGAATTGGGTATATTAAAGCCACTTCCTGTAGCATTCGCACTACTATTTATAACCTTGTTGATTTCATTTTTACAGCTACGCTTTCATCATGATAGAACAGCTCGTATTTATGATACGATGCTGTTTTCAATGGCAGGAATAGGGGGATTAATTGTTACCTTTCTCGTTTTCTTCTCTGAGCATCCAATTACTAACCCAAACTGGAATTTGGCATGGTTACACATTGGTCATTTATTAATTGCTGTTTTATTTTGGGTAAAGTCCATGAAAAAAGTCGTATATTACTATCATTTTATTAACTTTGCAGTGTTAAGTTTATTCCTATTGAGTTGGTGGTTTTTACCACAACAATTACCCTTGGCAATTATACCTTTCGCAATGAGTTTATGGGTGCGATCTGGTAGTAGTTTCTATATCAAAAGGAATGATTATTTAAAAAACAGACAATATAAAACAGCAAAGTACATGCAAGCAGGTTGGAGACGATGAAGCCACTACATAGAATAATATTTTTTCATCAACAACATTGCAAACATAGATTTACTTACAATAATAATGATTAGATTTTTATCATCTATACTGGCTCTTTTTTCAGTCACTACTTTTTATGCTCAGCAAAATGTTATTCCTAAACTCGTTGTAGGTATTACAGTTGATCAGTTGAGAGGCGACTATTTAGAACATTTCAAGAAAAATTTCGGAGAAAAAGGTTTCAAAAGATTGCTCAACGAAGGTGTTGTTTATAATCAAGTGATTTACAATTTTCCTTCGCCCGATAAAGCATCGGCTATTGCTACTATATACACAGGTACTGTTCCGTTTTATCATGGCATCGTAAACGATAAGAAGATTGCGGGTGACGATTTTTCAGAAGTCTCATCATTTACGGACAGTAAATTTATGGGAAACTTTACAACCGAAAAATTATCACCACTTCCGTTAAAGGTTTCCACTATTACCGATGAATTGAAAATTGCTTCAGATGGTAAGTCCGATGTGTTTGCATTTTCACCAGATGCTTCTGCTACATTAGCTTCGGGCGGTCATGCTGCAAGCGGAGCTTTTTGGATTGAAGACTTTTCGGGACACTGGGCCACAACAACTTTCTATCCTACCCATCATGCATTTGTTGACCAGTACAATAGAAGCAATGAGTCGCTCAATACAAGAATCAATAGTTTGGTTTGGAAGCCAAAGTTGCCAATTGAATCTTACAATGCATTTCCATACACTCAAAACTTTTACAATTTTCAGCACAACATAGCAGCCAGTAAAGGAAATAATTTTAAAGTGCTGAAACAAACACCCTTCATCAATGAAGAGGTGAAAACAATGGGACTGAAAGCAATTGAAAGTGCAGCCATGGGCCAAAGAAACTATCCGGACTTCTTGGCTCTCAATTTTTATGCTGGAAACTTTGAAAATGCCCTAGACAAGAACTATTCAATTGAAATACAAGATACTTACCAACGACTCGATGAAAATATTGCCCAAGTTATTGATGCAGTGGACAAAGCTGTAGGTCTGGAAAATGCACTTATCTTTGTAGTATCGACTGGTTATTTCAACGAACAAGAAGTTTATCCTAAAGATGCCCGTCTTCCAGGTGGCGATTTCAAGCCCGACAGATGTGAGGCGCTATTAAATATGTATTTGATGGCAATTTATGGCAGAGAAAATTGGATAAAAAAATATTATAATGAGCAAATCTATTTCGATAGAAAACTAATTGAAGAAAAGAAAATAGACTATCGTGAGTTTCAAGAACGTGCCGCCGATTTTCTGATTCAATTTTCGGGTGTGCAAGATGTTGTTACATCTTATCAGATGTTACATGGAGCCTACAATGAAGCGATACAAGTTTATAAAAATGGGTTTCATAGAGATATCACAGGCGATTTATTTATAGAATTGCAACCAGGATGGCGCATTGTGACACCCAAAAATCCAACCAATCATGAAAGAGTGAGAGGCAATGGAATGTCTGTTCCTGCTATATTTTTTGGCAACAATCTAAAGCCAACAAAAGTAGACAGGGTGATCGATGCCACTGAAATTGCTCCGAGTGTTACCCATAGACTACGCATTAGAGCACCCAATGCTTCTAATAACTTGATATTAAAAGAATTATTTTAAACTTATATCTTATAAAACATTATCTAATATATATAACGTGGACTAACAAAACTACGTAACGAAGAAAAAAACTTATGGCATTTAGTAAAATTATATCAAAACTCTTTGGTAATAAAGAACAGCGCGATTTAAAAGAAATGAATCCGTATGTGAAGTTGATCAAAGAGGTATATCCCGAAATAGAGAAATTGTCGAATGATGAGCTTCGTAGCAGAGCGAAGGAAGTAGAAAAACGCATTCAAGACTATGTTTCGGAAGAAAAAGACAAGATAAACAAGCTCAAAGAAGGCATAGAAGATATTGAGCTTGAAGAGCGTGAATTGATTTGGGAGCAGGTTGACAAAATTGAAGAAGAAATCTCAAGTAAGTTTGAAGTGATTCTTGAAGAAGTGATGCCCGAAGCGTTCGCTATTATGAAAGATACAGCGCGCCGATTTACCGAAAATGAAGAAATTGTTGTAACTGCCACTCAATTTGATAAGGATTTGGCTGCCACTCACGATTTTGTACGTATAGAAGGTGACAAAGCGATTTACAAAAACAGATGGATTGCCGGTGGAGTGGAGATTGTGTGGAATATGATTCACTACGATGTACAGTTATTTGGTGGTGTTGTGTTGCACAAAGGACGTATTGCAGAGATGGCTACTGGTGAGGGTAAAACCCTTGTGGCTACTTTGCCAGTTTTCTTAAATGCTCTTACTCATAATGGTGTGCACGTAGTAACTG
>DENY01000129.1:3051-3261 GCA_002359825.1 Bacteroidales bacterium UBA2632 | reverse complement strand
GGGCCTATTAATCCTCCACCAATGTTGTGAGCAACATTCCAAATAGACATCTTTGTGCCTCGTTCATTTCCCGAAAACCAGTGTACCATAACCCGACCACTAGGTGGCCATCCCATTCCTTGAAACCAACCGTTTAGGAACATCATCACAAACATGATTAAAACAGAGGAAGTGAAAAAAGGGATAAGTCCAAAAGTCAATACTGTAATT
>DENY01000129.1:273-2812 GCA_002359825.1 Bacteroidales bacterium UBA2632 | reverse complement strand
CTTTGGCAACAACTCCTTGTGAGGAGGGGGCGTTAGAATGTTTCTCATATAAATGTAAATTAATTGAATATAAATTTATTACTGTCTGTTATTACTTTCTCTTATTAGTTGTTGGTCGTTGCCATTATTAACGCTACACAAACGCAATACAAAGCAAACGAAGTTGATTTTGCTTGCAATTTAAAACAAATAAAAATATCCCGCAACTTTTGCAAGAAATAAAACTAAATCAACAACTCTGAAACCATTTACAATCCATTTACAATCCATTTATAATATGAGCGTTACAGTCAAAGACACTTAAAGTAAACATTCACCATTAATTTTAGAACAATACATTAGCATGTAAACAAGAAATACCATTCTGTATTGAATATAGACCAAATTTTATATTGAAAACTCAAAAAAATTGATACCTTTACAACATATTTTTCATTTTCACCATAGATGCACGACAGAAACAACATAGTTAATTTTAACAAGCTGTTCAATGATTATTATCAACAGTTTGTCTATTTTGCTATGGGTTATATCAAAGATGAGACCAAATCTAAAGACTTTGTCTCAGAAGCTTTTTCTATCTATTGGGAGAAAAAAGAAATGTTGCCTAAAGATACAAATCCACAAGGATATATCCTCACAATAATTAAGAACAAGTGCCTTAACTACCTTCAACACAAAAACATAAAACTAAAAGCTGCTCAGGAAATATCAGAACATGCACAATGGATATTAGACACAAGTATCAACACACTTGAGGCCTGTGATCCTGACACTATCTTTTCTCAAGAAATTTTACAAATTATAGAATCTACAATAGATAAATTGCCTATTAAGACCAAACAAATATTCAAGATGAGTAGATTTGAGGATTTATCTCATCAAGAGATAGCACAACAATTAGATTTATCTACAAAATCCATTGAATACCATATTACAATAGCTTTAAAAGAACTACGCATAACATTAAGAGACTTCTTAACTATCCTTGTGCCATTATTCCTATTGTTTAAATAAAAAAAACGAAACTTTCTTTAGGGATGAACCCTCTTGGTTTGTTATACATATACAATGCAACAAAAAAATTGTTGATTTTAATTTCACGTAAATGATTAGTAAAGATATATTACACAAGTTCTTCAAAGGGTCAGCTACTTTTTCAGAAGAAAAAGAAATAAAAAAATGGCTTGAAGAGCGAGAAGAGAATAATCATTTCTTTTTACAAGAAAGAAGGATGTACGATTCTATTCTTCTAAATAAGGCTACAATTCAAAATAAAAGCAACAATTTCATTAAATCCTCTTTTTGGAATCGTATTATACAAGTTGCAGCCATAATATTACTCTTTTCAGCCATTGGCTTAGTTTTGAACAAACATTTTGAAGATAGACATAATATAAATCAACTACACACACTAATTGTCCCTCCTGGTCAAAGGATCAACTTGATTTTAGCAGACAATAGCTCCATTTGGCTCAATGCCAATACAATATTTAAATACCCAACCAAATTCTCTGATAAACAGAGAGAAGTTTACTTAGATGGAGAAGCATACTTTGAAGTAAGTGCAAATGAAAAAAGACCTTTTATTGTATCTACGAGCCAAGGAGGTGTTAAGGTAACTGGAACTAAATTCAATCTTTCCGCTTATTCAAAATACAACAAATTTGAGACAAGCCTTTTCGAAGGTAATGTGGGTGTGTTCTTAAATAACGAAGAAGATAAAGTCATAAACATCAACCCTACACAAAAGACAGTTGTTCAAAATGGCAAACTGAAAGTAATAGAAATAGATGATTATGATGAGTTTTTGTGGAGAAAAGGACTCATAGCCTTTAATGATAAAAAGCTGAAAGAAATCCTAGCTGTTTTGGAGCAATACTTTGACACAAATATACAAATAGAAACTGAAAGCTTACCTAACAATACTTATACAGGCAAATTCCGTCAGTCAGACGGAATCGACTATGCCTTGAGAGTACTACAGAAAAGCATATGCTTTACTTACGAACGAGACGATGAAAAACAAATTATAATTATAAAAAACACTTAAAACCCAACCGCCTATGACCTAATTTAGAAAACAAAAACCGACAAATGCTGCAACATCTGCCGGTCAAGATTTAATCAACACTATTAATTATATCAAAAGTATTAATTATAAAACACTTACAAATGTATGAATAAAAACAATTTATCATGTGATGTTTTAAAGAAAAAAACATCCTTTAATCATTTTCTATTGATTATGAGAACAACGATTATTCTCCCTATTACTTGTGTTTTTATTTCTGTAGCAGAAACAGGCCTTTCTCAAAACGCCAAGGTTACACTAAATAAAAACAAAGTCAACTTAAAAGAAGTTTTGAATGAAATTGAAAGTCAAACTGATTATCTTTTTATTTATAACAATGAAGTAAATACCAATAAAACAGTTTCTGTGAAAACAAAAAACGGAGCTGTTCGTAAAGTATTGACCCATGTTTTAAAAGATACGAATATTGACTTTTTGATGGAGGGGAATCATATTATTCTTTCT
>DENY01000129.1:0-173 GCA_002359825.1 Bacteroidales bacterium UBA2632 | reverse complement strand
AGTAATGGTACTGTAACAGACTTTGATGGTAATTACACTTTGAATGTACGCGATAATGCTATTTTAAGAATATCTTATATTGGATATTTGGAACAGGAGATAAGCACCACCAATAAAACATCATTTAACATTGTGCTTCAGGATGATACGAAGGCATTGGATGAATTGGTGGT
>DENY01000094.1 GCA_002359825.1 Bacteroidales bacterium UBA2632 | reverse complement strand
AGTAGAGTTTCTTCATGTTAAACCCGGTAAAGGCGCAGCTTTTGTTCGCACCAAATTGAGAAATGTTACTACAGGAAGAATACTGGACAAAACTTTCAATGCAGGGGTTAAAATAGATGAGGTGCGCATCGAGCGTCGTCCATATCAATTCCTCTATAAAGATGATATGGGGTACAACTTTATGAATACCGAAACTTTCGAGCAAATTCCTATCCCTGGAGAACAAATTGATGGTGTGCAATACTTGAAAGATGGAGATATTGTAGAAGTTCAGGTTCATGCAGAAAGCGAAACTATCTTAACGGCAGAAATGCCAACGCATGTAGTGTTAGAAATCACCTATACCGAACCAGGATTAAGAGGTGACACTGCTACAAACACTCTCAAACCAGCAACTGTAGAAACAGGTGCTGAGGTGCGCGTGCCTCTCTTTATTGAAACGGGGGAAAAAGTGAAAATTGATACGCGTACAGGAACTTATGTAGAGCGTGCAAAATAAGACGGGAAAACATAAGTGACGATATAAATTAACAAAAAGGGACATCTTGCTTTAAGATGTTCCTTTTTGTTTTATCTTTGTGAGCATAATGTTTTTATTTAAGAAATAAAGCTATGTCACAATCTCATGAATTAAAACCCGAAGAGACAAAATCAGAAGATATAAAGCCTGAATTGCTTTATGTTTCGGTTAAGAACTGGGCATTAGAAGATAGACCACGTGAAAAACTTATGATGAAGGGTGCCTCTGCATTGTCCGACTCTGAGTTGTTAGCCATTCTTATAGGCTCTGGGACAAGGGAAAAATCGGCAGTCCAAGTCTGTCAAGATATCCTTGGAGAAGCTGATAACGACTTGAATAAACTAGCACGATATAATGTTTCTGATTTGACTCAATTTAAAGGTATTGGTCCAGCTAAGGCAATCACAATTGTTGCTGCATTAGAACTTGGACGAAGGCGTAAAAACACAGGAGCACAGGAGATAAAAAAGATCTCATGCTCGCGTGATGCCTATCAAGTGTTATATCCTAAGTTGACCGATTTGAATCATGAGGAGATATGGGCATTGTTTCTTAATAGATCGAACAGAGTGGAGAGTATAAGACGTGTGAGCGAAGGTGGCATTAGCTCGACAGTGCTGGACGTACGATTGGTTTTGCGCGAGGCTCTCAATAGATATGCTTCGGGCATTATTTTGGGACACAATCACCCAACAAATAATTGTGTGCCGAGCGAACAGGATATAAAAATAACAGCAAAGCTGAAAGAAGCAGCCAAAATAATGGATATAAGTTTACTCGACCATTTGATTCTATGTGGTGATAATTATTACAGCTTTGCCGACGAAAATATGATGTAATTTAAACAAAGTACACTGTTTTAGGGTTAGATACTAAACAGATAAACTATAGAAATATGAATTCAAATATACAAGATTTACAAGACGAAATAGTTGTAATGCTTCGCAGCGTTTACGACCCAGAAATACCCGTAAATATTTTCGATTTAGGATTGATTTACGATGTAGATATTGATGATGACAACAACGTAACAGTCGAAATGACTCTTACTTCTCCCAACTGTCCCGCAGTTGATTTCATTTTGAGCGATGTGCAAATGAAAGTGGAAGCTGTTGAGGGTGTTAATAAAGTAAGCATTGATTTGGTGTTCGATCCACCATGGGATAGATCCATGATGAGCGAAGAGGCGATGCTTGAACTTGGATTATTATAATTAAATATTTCATCACTATTCCAGCTATCAAATGCTTTCAATAATTTAGCTGAAATTATTAGCAGGGTCTTCTTATTAACAAATAGATTTTGAGAAATAAAATATACTTTCTTTCTGATGCTCATTTAGGATCAGTTTTCCACGAAAACTCTATCGACGTAGAACGCAAAATGTGTCGTTGGTTCGATGCAGTGAAGCACGATGCTAAAGAGATTTACCTGATGGGCGATATTTTTGATTATTGGTTCGAATACAAAAATGTTGTTCCACGAGGTTTTACACGTCTTTTGGGCAAGCTGTCTGAGTTGACCGATTCAGGCATTCCAATCTATTTCTTTATAGGCAACCACGATATTTGGTTGACCGATTATCTCTCAACGGAATGTGGCTTGATAATTGTGAGGGGGCCAATTGTCAAAACTCTTCTTGATAAAGTGTTTTTCTTGGCTCATGGTGATGGATTAGGGGACGAGAAGCCATCATTTATGTTTATCCGCAAAATTTATCACAGCAAGTTTCTTCGTTTTCTTTATGCTGCCATTCATCCACGATGGACCATATGCATTTGCAAACAAATGGTCAAACTATAGCAGGATGAGTGGCGATATTGCACCTTTTATGGGTGAAGAAAAAGAGCACTTGATTCAATTTGCGAAAGAGAAAATAAAGACTTCTCCTGAAATCGATTACTTTGTCTTTGGACACAGACATATCGTGCTGAATCTTCCTTTGAATAAAGATTCCAATATTGTGATATTGGGGGATTGGAT
>DENY01000169.1 GCA_002359825.1 Bacteroidales bacterium UBA2632 | reverse complement strand
GTATTTAAACCTTAGTAACTGTGTATAGACCAGCAAACAACGACAACTGATCTGATGATTGACCTCAAAGGTGTGTACGGTGATATCTACAATGCCATCGACAATTTGGCGGGAAGAAATAGAACGAACGTGTCAAAAGCACGTGAATTAAAGAAAGAACTTCGCACTGTGCAACACGATCCAATAGTATATTTAAATAAAATGGAGCAGTTGTTTACTCCTTTTCTATTGACGCTCGACGGACCTTTGTACAATTATAAAGAGAAGTTTGAGAAACTCGGATATAAATTAAAGAAGATGTAACGTTCAATCAATGTTGTAGGTTATCTATGAGCTTTAAAATCCAAAATGGAAAAGATCTCCCAACGATGTTATTTGAATCTTATATACAAATTGCAGCAGCAAGTTGATATTGGCAAATACCAAAAACACAACACTTGTGAATATCACTCCAAACAATCCGCCGGTGATGTGCGCTGAGTGATTGATGCCTCCCACCTCTTCCTTGTCCAGATACATAGAGATGAACACAAATATGAAACCAAACAAAAAGGCGGGCAACATAATGGGGATAAAGAGAATGCCCATAAAATTCATGGGATTGATGAGGATGTAAGCAAACACAACAGCCGACACAGCTCCCGATGCACCCAATCCTTTATAATAGTAATTGTCTTTTTGTTTAAAATAAGTAGGCAAGATAGAAAACAGCAAACCTCCAATATATAATAGAATAAATGCTAATGCGCCCAACCTACCTCCGAATTGTATTTTGAAGATGCTCTCGATGTAACTACCAAAAAGATAAAACGTGAACATGTTGAACAGTAAATGCATGAAATCGCCATGTAGCAATCCATAAGTCAGTAGTCTGTACCATTCGCCATCTCTCACTGTGGCAGGTTGAAAAATGAGTCTATCAGCCAAGCCATGGTCTCTGAATGCTTGATAAGAGATGAGTGATGTGAGGATAATAATGGTGATGGTGATCATACGTACTTTCTTTTTTGTTTGATAAAGCTGTGATAATTAAAGCGCAAAGATAACAAAAAATGAATACGTAGAATCGTCGAACACTCATTTATTCATGATGCGTCAATTCTATTGGGGTGAAATAAAAGAAGGGCACTTGTCAATTAACCCCGACTACGTTTCTGTGTTTTCCCCGTATTGCGGTTGGCCTTCTTGTCATTTTGTGATGCTCCTCCACCAAATATATTGAATCGATATACAAAGTGAAACATAAAATAACTCGTCAATGTATTGTTGTTGGTGTCGCGAATGAAGTTGGAAGTAACCGAACGATTAAAATCGCTTTTCTTTTGCAAAATATCATATATCTTAAACCGAACGGTACCATTTTTCTGTCGAAAAAAGAGTTTTGAGAGAGAAGCATTCCACAGCAGTTCGTTTTGTTTAAATCCATCGGCATATCCAGCATTGGTTGCATAGTTGATATCGCTTTCGAGAACGAAATCAAACGGAAGAAAAATCAATGTTTGTGCACTTCCTCCATAGTTATAATACTCTTGATTTTGTTGTCCTTCTATTGAGTTCTCCACCTTGTTATAAGAGACATTCCCGCGCACCGAAAAATCAAACTCATCGGAACGATAATTCAATCCCAACACCTCTCTCAAATTCAATCTTTTACTTTTGTTCTCTTCTCCGTTTGACAGTCCGTTGGAACTGTTGAAACTCGCAACCGAAGTGGAAGTGAAAGTTAGCCTCTTACTAATCAGTGGCTGATTTGTCATAAATCGTCCGTTAGCGTGCCAGTTGCCATTCACATTCACAAAGGTCGATTCCTTTTTACCTGTCTCCTTATCTGTAGTGCGCGATCTCACGATGTCGTTGGTTGAAAAGCCCGTGTTGGAAGTAAATGTATATGATTGGTTCTTCTTCGGATTTGAGTTTTGGTATCTTATGTTCATGTTGTGAATGAAGGTAGGCTTCAAATCCGAGTTTCCGTAAGAGATATTCAGTGGGTCGGAAATATCTACCACGGATGACAATTGTCTGATGGTAGGTTGATTAGTTTTACCATTATAGTTGATGCGCAAGTTGTTTTGCTTGCTCCACAAATAGTTGAACTGTGCAATGGGCGCAAAATTGACAACACTCTGCGGAATATGGTTGGCCAATGAATCGCCAACGAAAGTCTGACTTTCCGATTTTGACGGTTGCAGGCTCAATCCCAACATATAATTATACTTCTTGGTCGAAGAGCGGAAGTTGATGTTGATATCTTGGTTAGAAAAATTGTTTTCCAATCGTTTGCTAAATCTCTTGTTGAAAACGGTGTACTCACCATTTTCATCCTGAGTACGTGTGTCTTTGTCAGACTCCGAGCGATTGAATCTATAACTGTATGCCACTTGCAGAGAGTTTCTTTCGCCCAATGGCTCCACATACGATATTTGTGCACGTATATTGCGACTACTGTTTGTAGTATTGAATCGTTGATCTATTTTGTTGTCTTTCCTCGAACTACTAAAAATTGTGTTAGATATATTCGACCCCACATTTTCCGATTCATTGATCGCTCCACCAATATTGAAACTAATTCGCCTCCCTTTTTTCCAAAGTTGTCTGCTCCCTTGTAGCGATCCACCTATATTCTTACCGTCTCCCTCCGAATGATACTCCGAGCTACCATAATTGATAGTGTCAGACGAGGCGCTGGTGGTTACAAAATCACCCTCTTCGGCTCTACTATTATTATAGAACGAAGCAGTGGGTCGGAAAATGAATCGGGTCAACGAGTCGGGCTTCCACTCCAACTTCACATCCATGTTGATGTTTTTGCTGTAATTGTTAGAGAGGTTGTTTTCTTTTTCAAAAGTGTTCTTCGTGCTCAATATATTTTGAGTAGATACTTTCGAAACACGGTGGTTGTCGGTGTCACCATATCTAATGTTTCCATTAATAGTAAGCTTTTGCGACAACTCTTTGTCAAAATTCAGACCAATATTTCTTGATTGAGTGATGCCTTTCTTTGGACCCCCATCTCGTCCACCACGACCCCCCATCTCGTCAAACATAGCCGATGCCTTGTCCGTAAATCCCTCATTATTGGTGTTGTTGAGTGCGCCAATGAACGTGAATTGGTTTTTCTCGCGCATATACCTCAGCGATACATTTGTCTCGTATCTCTCCTCACTGCCGTATCCAGCATAAGTGCTACCAAATGTTCCTTTTTTCATTCCTGGTTTGATGATCAGGTTAATCACCGTTTCTTCCTCCCTATCTTCAAATCCAGTCATTTCCGACATATCCGTCGTTCTATCCAACACTTGTAGTCGGGCTATCATCTTTGCTGGCAGGTTCTTAGATGCCACTTTGGGGTCGTCGCTAAAGAACTCCTTTCCATCCACCATTATTTTTTTTACCTCTTTGCCGTTGATGGTTATCTTTCCATCTTCATCAATTTCCACGTTGGGCATCTTCTTTAGCAAATCTTCCACAACTGCACTTTCGGCCACTTTGTAAGCGTCTGCATTGTACTCCACTGTGTCGCCCCTCACCACTATTTCGGGAGCCATGGCAGTGATCACAGCTTCAGAGAGCAACACATCATTGCTCTCCAGTGATATAGTGCCGAGTTGAATGGTAGGTTTTTTGGCTGTCACATTAGTTTCCTTCAATACATCGGTGTAGCCAATATATGATACGTGTACCAGGTATTTTCCGAATGGTAGGGGGATAGAAAACGAACCATCTTTTTCCGAAGCCTTGCCCGTTAC
>DENY01000177.1:10758-11019 GCA_002359825.1 Bacteroidales bacterium UBA2632 | reverse complement strand
CTCTATTTCAATAGACTACTTTTATATGAATTTCAATACATTAAAAACGACACACAATGTTAAACAAAAAAGATCTTCAAAGAGAAAATATCCTTCTTCTATTTATGCAGAAAGGTAATTTAGAGTTTTTAATTACAATTTTCTTTGTTTCATTTTTAACAATAATGGGCATTTTTATGTCTCATTATAATAGCGACAAGTTCATTGGCAGAAATAGAATTATTGAAACCGTAATAAAACCTACAAAACATACTTGCAAAG
>DENY01000177.1:9312-10708 GCA_002359825.1 Bacteroidales bacterium UBA2632 | reverse complement strand
TGCGATAGCAGTGGGCATTAATAAAACTATCATTAGCACATTTAATTAGGATATTGATTCTCCAAGAATCAATACAAAATCCTTTATTTTAATATAAGAATTAAAATCTTTGCTAGAATTGCTCACTCATTAAATTCACTATTAGTTAATCTAACATTGAAATCCTATTAACCATAAATTATCATGAATATCAGAATAAAAGAANNAAATGTGTGAATGATGTAACATATAGTAAGAGTTGTACAACACATACACTTTACTATTACAGTACCTTTGTGGAAAGTCTTAAAAAAACTAAAGTTACTAAAATTTAAAAAATACGATTATGATAAAAGGGAAAAAGCCTTTATTTAAAAGCAAGAAGTTATCAGGGTATATATTTATGCCATTGCTGATGACAATGATATTGGGTCTTTTGATGACGCAATGTAAAAAAGATGACTATGATGGGGAAATTACAGGAGTTTGCCCTTTGGTGATACTAACTGACCCTGCTGATGATGCTGTTAAAGTTGCTCTTAATAAGATGATTACTCTCACATTTAATGAGAATATGGATCCTGCAACAATCAATACTACATCCTTTATATTAATGGAGGGAACAAATGCTATTACAGGAACAGTTACTCCAGTAAGTGATAATAAAGCAGCTTTCAACTTCACACCTGCAAGCCCGCTTAAACCCTCTACTCTCTACACAGGGACAATGAAAAAAGGAGTAAGAGATCCAATGAGAAATGCACTTCAGAAAGATTACGTCTGGAGTTTTACTACTATTGGACAACATACAGTAGTTTTGTCATCGAGTCCTGAATTGGGCGGTACAACTACTGTTGATGGTTTGTATTTAACAGATGCTCCAGCATCGATTAAAGCTGTTGCAGCAACAGGATACACCTTTACAAACTGGACTGAAGGAGGAAAGGTATTTACTTTGAAAACAGATACAACCTTTAAAATCATTGAGAACCGTACTTTAGTAGCTAATTTCGCAACTATTAAGTATACAGTAGCACTTTCATCCAATCCAACTATAGGTGGCACAACCTCTGGAGCAGGTTCCTTTAATTCTGGAACTTCGGTAACAGTTAAGGCAGTACCAGCAACTGGATACACCTTTGCAAATTGGACAGAAGGAACAACAATTGTTTCAACTGATTCAGATTTTACTTTTCCAATTAAAGCAAACAGAGCTTTAGTAGCCAACTTCACTGCAAATCCAATTGAGTACACAGTAGCATTGTCTTCGAATCCTTTACTAGGTGGAACAACCACTGGAGCAGGTTCGTTTACCTCTGGAACTTCGGTTACAGTTAAGGCAGTTCCTGCAGTAGGATATACCTTTACAAACTGGAAAGAAGGTGCAAACATTGTTTCAACTGATGCAAACTTCACT
>DENY01000177.1:6260-9007 GCA_002359825.1 Bacteroidales bacterium UBA2632 | reverse complement strand
CTTTACAAACTGGAAAGAAGGAGCGAACATTGTTTCTACGAATGCAAACTATATGTTTAACATAACTGGGAACCGTACGCTAGTAGCCAATTTCACTTCTATTGCTGGTCCGATTGGTCCTATAATACCTAATTTTGGAGGTGCAGGAGATTTCTCAATTCTTACAAAATCAGGAATTTCGTCAACAGGCATAACTGCAGTTCAAGGCAATATAGGTGTTAGCCCTGCAGCTGCGTCAGCAATAACAGGATTTGGCTTAATCATGGATACCAACGGTCAATCATCTTATACTACCATTGCAACTCATGTAACTGGTAAAGTGTATGCATCAGATTATGCTCCACCAACACCAAGCAATTTGACTGTAGCCATTTCTAATATGGAAACTGCTTACACCACAGCCAATAATTTAGTAACTCCTGCCCCAATCGTAAATCAGGGTGCCGGAAACCTAAGTGGTTTAACGTTAGCTCCTGGTCTATATAAATGGAGTACTGGAGTAAAAATCAACTCAGGCGCTACGGTTACTTTATCAGGAGGACCAAATGATACATGGGTGTTCCAAATAGCTCAAGATCTGACATTAGATCCAAGCTCGCAGGTTAAATTGATAGGTGGTGCACAAGCCAAGAATATAATATGGGTAGTTGCAGGACAAGCAGTTCTTAATACAAACACTGTGCTATATGGTAACATATTAAGTAAAACCCTTATCTCTCTTAATACAGGATCGAAGGTTACAGGTGGTCTGTTTGCACAAACAGCAGTTACACTGAACACCGCAACAGTTGTTAAACCTTAATAGAATTGTAATTACCTCCTTAGGGAATATTTTACAAAACACTAAATACAAATAAAAATTACATTTCATGATAAATAAAAATTCTCAAACAAAAACAAGAAAGAAATCGCACATTGCGCGGTTCCTTTCTAATAGTGTTCTTAAAAGCATTATAATAGGCTCCTTAATCGTAGGTGGCATATACTCTTCGGCACAAGCTCAAGAGACTACTTATACTAGCCCCTCATGGTGGTTTGGCGCAGCAGGTGGTGCAAATGTAAATTTCTACCGGGGTACTACTCAACAACTGTCAACAGACTTTATGAGTCCAGCAGCGTTCCATGATGGCTTAGGCGTGGGACTATTTGCAGCTCCATTAATTGAATATTATAAACCAAATTCCATTTTTGGGTTTATGCTACAAGCTGGATACGACAGTAGAAAAGGAACGTTTGATCAAGTACTTGCTCCTTGTTTACTTCCTTTAGATTTAAAGACTACTTTGGATTATATTACAGTAGAGCCAAGTTTGCGCATAGCTCCGTTCAGATCAAATTTTTACTTGTTTGTAGGACCACGTCTTGCTTACAATTTGAATAAAGATTTCACCTATCAGAAAGGAACTAATCCTGACATACTTGACCAAGTAGCCGATCCTGCAGCTAAAGGAGAATTTAGTGATACAGAGAAGTATTTACTATCTATGCAAGTAGGAGCAGGAATTGATATTCCACTTTCATCAAAAAACAGCCGTACAAAGACAATGCTTTCTCCTTTTGTTTCTTTTCAACCCTATTTTGGCCAGGATCCACGTTCAATAGAATCATGGAATATGACCACTGTGAGAGTAGGATTAGCACTCAAATTTGGTCGTGGTCGTGAAGTAGCACAAGAAGAAATTGTTACCTTTGTGCCTATTGTACCCGAATTTAGATTTGCTGCTAAATCTCCAAAGAACATACCAGTAGAACGCAGAATTAGAGAAACTTTTCCTCTGCTCAACTATGTGTTTTTCAATAAAGAATCAACAGATATACCAGCTCGCTATGTTTTGTTGAAGAAAGATCAGGTGAAAGACTTTAAAGAAGATCAACTGGAAGAGTTTGCTCCTCTTACTGTGTCTGGACGTTCAAATAGACAAATGACTGCTTATTATAATGTATTGAATATACTTGGCGACCGCCTTGGAAAAAACCCATCTTCAAGCATTACATTAGTTGGCTCTTCAGATAAAGATGCACAAGAAGGAAAGTTAATGGCCGAATCTGTGAAGCAATATTTAGTTGACATATTTGGAATCAATGAATCAAGAATCAAGATAGAAGTTACAAACAAACCTAAACTACCCTCAGAACAACCAGGTGGAACACGCGAGCTTGTGCTACTTCGCGAAGAAGACCGAAGAGTTTCTGTAGAGAGTGGTTCACCAGCTTTACTAATGGAGTTTGAAAGTGGAACAGACACACGCTTGAAACCAGTTGAATTAATGGTTTCACAAGAAGCACCCGTTGATAGCTATGTTACATTCAATGTGGCTGACGGAATGGAAGCACTTTCGTCATGGTCGTTAGAGGCCAAAGATAAAAGAGGTAATGTACAAACCTTTGGACCTTATACTCAAAAAGAGATAAGCTTACCTGGCAAATCTATTCTAGGNNNTCGGTTGGTCAAACCAAAAGTGGTATAACAGTTAAGAGAGATACAACAGTACATCTTAATCTATGGGCTGCACCAGAATATGAAGAAGGTATGAGATTTAGTATCATCTATGAATTTGATGACACCAAAGCCATCAATATTTATGAGAAGTACTTAACGGAAATAGTAACACCAAAGATTCCTATTGGAGGGTCGGTACGCATTCATGGTTATACAGACATAATTGGTGACGCAGCCTATAACAAGACATTGTCTATGGCAAGAGCCAATGATGTGAAGAAAATCATTGAAAATAGCCTTTCTAAGT
>DENY01000177.1:266-6181 GCA_002359825.1 Bacteroidales bacterium UBA2632 | reverse complement strand
TGGTGAAGACCAACCTCAATTCGAAAACGAACTTCCTGAAGAACGTTTCTATAACCGAACAGTTATCATTGATATTCTTCCAAAAAAATAGGAGTACGTAAGTATAAAGTAATCTTGGATTATGATAATTTAGAAAGAGAAAAGAAGGAGGATTGCAAAAAAGCAATTCTCCTTCTTTTTTGTTTTGCTCATTATAGAACTTGAAATTGTTCTTTGAATAACTAAAATCTACCATAGTGGGCTTGATTTAAAAATCATTCAGATTGATTGTGTTGTGAAAAAGAAAAAACAACCGGATTGCAAAACAATTCAGAATAAGTCAATTAAATTCTACATTTTATAATAATACGTGTATATTATGTAAATATCTACTCTTATTTTGCAACAAAAATTGTAAATTGCGCTTTCTATTATTGCTTTATAAAATNNTAAAAAAACGACTTCACTACCCAAAGAAAAAAACGACATCGAAAAGCATGACTCTTTTCCAATTGTCGGAATTGGAGCCTCTGCAGGTGGATTAGAAGCCTTGGAACATTTGCTCGAAAAAATACCTATTAATTGCGGCACGGCTTTCGTAGTTATTCAACACCTCGATCCTACACAAAAAGGAATGCTCCCCGAATTACTTCAAAGAATTACAAAAATGAAAGTCGTTCAGGCTGAAGATAGCGTGGTAGTTCAACCCAGTTGTGTATATGTAATTCCACCTAACAAAAGCATGTCAATTTTAAGAGGTGTTCTCTATTTATTCACCCCTATTGAAGTGAGAGGCATGCGTCTTCCTATCGATTTTTTCTTTCGATCATTAGCCGATGACCAGAAAGAATTTGCTGTAGGTGTAATTCTTTCGGGCATGGGGTCTGATGGTAGCATTGGAATTGGAGCAATAAAGGAAAACAACGGAATAGTATTGGTNNAATTTGATAGCATGCCACGCAATGCTATCAACACTGGATTTGTTGATGTAGTTGCACCATCTCAAAAAATCTATTTAAAATTGACTGAAGTTCTTGAACATCTTCCAATAGTCAAGTCTGAACTAAATTCAGTAATAGAAAGTAATACTGCATTGGACAAAATTATTATCTTATTGCGCGCGCACACTGGAAATGATTTTTCACTTTACAAGAAAAACACGATTAACCGCCGTATTGAAAGACGCATGAGTGTGCATAAAATAGAACAAATAAATTCTTACATTCACTTTTTGCAGAAAAATCCTAAAGAGGTGCACATTCTATTTAAAGAGTTACTGATTGGTGTTACCAGTTTCTTTCGCGACCCCATGGTTTGGGAGAGAATAAAAGACACAGTCATCCCTGCAAAAGTGGGCAAACATCAATCTGGATCTACATTAAGAGCGTGGATACCGGGATGCTCTACAGGAGAAGAAGCTTATTCATTGGCCATAATTTTTAGAGAAGTAGTAGAAAAGATTAATCCCCATGGTGGATTCTCTTTACAGATTTTCGCTACCGATCTTGACAACGAAGCTATAGAAACTGCACGAAAAGGTGTATTCCCTGTAAATATTGCTGCTGATGTATCGCCAATACGCTTGAGTCGTTTTTTCACCAAAACTGATGAAGGATATCGCATCAACACAGAAATAAGAGAAACAATTGTGTTTGCACAACACAACATTCTCATGCATCCTCCTTTCACAAATATCGATTTCATATCATGCCGCAATCTATTAATTTATTTAGATACTGAATTACAAGAAAAATTACTTGGCTTGTTTTACTACAGTCTCAATCTTACAGGCTTCTTGTTGTTAGGCAATTCNNTCATTAGGATCACAAAGTCATCTTTATACAACTGAGAGCTCCAGCCTTAAGATCTACAAAAAAGGCAATTCTAACATGACGCCAGAGCTATTTGATTTCCCTTCATCCTTTTCTCAAGCAAAACTTATAAGTTCTGAAAACAAGGTACCTGATAAACCAATTTTGAATATTCAAAATCTGGCCGATGAGCTTTTGCTCCAACAGTTTGCTCCAGCTAGTGTTTTGGTGAATGAAAATGGCGACATTTTGTATTTCAGTGGACAAACCGGGAAATATTTAGAACCTGCCGTAGGAAAGGCAAACTTGAACATATTTGCAATGCTACGCCCAAGTTTTCAAAGCGAATTTGCTATTGCATTTCGAAGAGTGGCTATGCAGAAAGAGACTGTTGAATTGAATAATGTCAGAATTATTACAAACGGAAATTCAATTACTTTGAATGTTACCATTCACTGGATCCATAAACCAGAAGGATTGTTTGGAAAATTACTAATTATATTTAGAGATATTACTAATTTGGCTGTCAACAGGTCAGCTTCAAAAAGAGATAAACAAACACTTGTCAAATTAAGATCACAAGAATTAGAGGGACAATTAAAGCTTTGTCAGAAAGAGGTGCAGAGTATTATGGAAGAAATGCAAACTTCGCAAGAAGAGCTAAAATCTACTAACGAAGAACTGCAATCTACCAACGAAGAGTTACAATCTACTAACGAAGAATTGACCACTTCAAAAGAAGAAATGCAAAGCCTCAACGAGGAACTTCAAACAGTGAATGCAGAATTACAATCGAAAGTTGACGATTACTCTCGTATAAACAACGATATGAAAAACCTTCTTAACAGCACTGATATTGCAACCCTGTTTCTCGACAAAGAGCTAAATATCCGCCGTTACACTGATCAAGCAACCAAAATCTTTAAGCTTATCAAAAGTGATATTGGTAGACAATTGACCGACTTAGTTTCTCAACTTATTTATCCCCAAATGGTGGAAGATGCCTATGAAGTTTTGAGAACACTTAGATTTGTTGAAAAACAAATACCTACAAAAGACGGAAGATGGTTTTCCACGCGCATTATGCCCTACCGCACCTTGGACGATAAGATAGATGGTTTGGTAATCACTTTTATCAATATCTCAAATTTGAAAGAGACCGATGATAAATTAAAAGAAACCAATCAACTAAATAATTTGTTGCTACAATTCACTTCAGATGTAATCATAAAATTATCACCAGACTGGAGAATATTAGAGTTTAATANNGCCGGAGGATTTATTTGGAATAAAGCGAATTGACGCAATCAATCAGAGTTTTATAGACTTACTCGTACCAGCATCTATGAAACGTCAAACGGAGCAACAAATGAACCAACTGATGAATCAAGAGGGGATAGCTAAAATAAAAACACATGCAATTGTTGCTGATGGTGCTAAAAGGGAAATCGAATGGACGTTCGATGTCGTATTCAATAATCTTAATTCACCGACAAAAATAATAATTATAACAAAACAAAAATAATAATGCGAATAGAAGAAATTGATTTTAGAGATGCTCAAATGTTGCGCAGAAAAGCAGAAGAGGATTTAAAAGAAAAGCAACTAGCGGAGAGCATCTCCCAGCAAGAAGCAGACAGAGAAAAACTCCTTCATGAGTTGCAGGTGCACCAAATTGAACTGGAAATGCAAAACGAAGAACTGCGCCAAGCATATGAAACTGCCGAATTGACCCTGAAAAGATACACCATGGTATTCGATTTATCATTGGTTGGATACTTTACCCTAGATGAAGAAGGAAAAATCTACAATTTAAACTTCACAGGCGCTGATATGCTTGGAGAGAGGCGTTTTGGCTTAGTGAATAGCAATTTCAAACTTTTTGTTTCAGGAGAATCAAAATCTGTTTTCAATAATTTTCTAAGTAATTTATATGCAAGTTACAAAAAAGAATCGTGTGAAGTATTACTTGTGACAGACAAGAAAGCATTGTACCCAGTGTACATGGAAGGTATTGTTAATGAAGATGATCAAAAATGTCTACTATCAGTAATAGACCTTTCTAAGTTCAGAAAGATGGACATATAAAATGGAAAATAAATAATCCGGTAAGTATTTAAATTTCTCTATTTAAAAGTTTCACATATATTCTATGGGCTCAAATAAGATATTATTTTTGAGTAAGTTATAGGGATTCACACATGTAAATATTGTTGGTCATGAAAATAGTTAAATCTCAATTCAGCTCGGATGAAATCATCAATTTTGAACAATTTACAGGGCACATTGGTTATTGAAGGCATTAGTACATCTTTATTTATTTTCAACAACAATCAGATATGTGTGAATGATGCAACAATTACCATTAATCCTATAACAAATGTCATTAGAGTATATGTAATTTTACACAAAGAATAAAACTTATAAAAACAACGAAATGAAAAAACAATTTTTAGTTCTCATATTGCTAATTTCGGCAAGTGCAATATACGCACAAAGACCAATATCACAAGGACAAACACAACTTAATGTGGGTGTAGGACTCTCTTCGCGAGGTGTACCTGTTTATTTTGGATTCGATCATGGCGTTCATCCCGATGTAACCTTGGGAGCAGAATTATCCTATCGTGGGTACAACGATCATTGGAAGGATCACAAATACCACCATAATATATTCGGTTTCTCAGGCAATGTAAATTATCATTTCAATAATATATTGAATATTCCTTCGCCTTGGGACTTTTACGCTGGTTTAAATCTTGGCTTCTACAATTGGAATTCTCCTGAAAAATATGGAGGCTCACATACTTCTGGGTTGGGTCTTGGTGCTCAAATTGGAGGACGCTATTACTTTAACAATAAAGTGGGTATAAATTTAGAGTTTGGTGGTGGAAATGCGTTTAGTGGTGGAAAAATTGGACTAACTTTCAAACTATAACTTTCATTGAAAGACAAGTTGTAAAATTACAAATAGGCTTAATCAATTAAAAGACTATAAAGTATTTGTCTACTTAAATATAAAATATCCCGTCGTATGGCGGGATATTTTATATTCTATTTTTTTAAATCTAATTCTTGAAATAATTTATAGCTAAGTAATATCGAGTGTGACACGATCCCTACTTTTAAGCTTTCTAAATTCTGAAGGTGTAAGACCTGTGTGTTTTTTAAATTGAGTTGAAAGATGTGCAACACTGCTATAGTGCAACTTCCACGCAATCTCTGTAAGATTGAGTTCGTCATAAACTATCAATTCTTTAACCCTTTCAATTTTGTGTGAAAGATAGAACTTCTCAATATTAGAAGCCGTTTCCTCAGAGAAGATATTGGCAAGATAGGTGTAATTGTAATCAAGCTTATCACTTAAATAGTCAGAAAGATTCATTTTAATCTCTTCATCAGTATAATGAACCAATTCGATAATTATATTTTTTATCCTTTCAACAAGAAGAGTCTTCTTATTATGTATCAGCGACAAACCGGCCTCTTTTAGTTTAATATTTAAGAGTTCTAACTGTTCTGGTTGAATATCTCCTAAGATTTCGGCTTCTCCAATTTTTACATACGCATACTTCAACCCGAGTTGTTCTAACTCGTACCTCACCACCATCTGGCAGCGAATACAAATCATATGTTTAATGTAAATTTTCAAACTTCTTGCTTCATGAAAAAAGATTTTGTGCAAATATAATAACGCTATAAATGAGATCAAAGAATAAAGCACCCTAAATGCAAAAAAAGTTATCGTTTAGTAATTTATTGACCTAACAATACTGAATGTCAATAAATTGCAAACACATTTTAGATACAAAGCTCATTATTATTATGTCACGTACTAATCAATATTTGTAAAGAATGTAAATATACGGTATTTAATTGACGTAAAATATTTAATCAACCATTTAACACAAATGTAAAGTAAAAATGTCAATCTGCACGGGTTTTATCGCACGCATCGATGAGTATGATCGGTCATGACAGTATTAGAAGTTGTGTGATAGTGTAGAGAAAATTCATGAATTTTGTCTACGGCGTAATTTGCAATTTATAATTCATAATTGAATGTGAAAATCCTTCGTCCATGAACAATGAGCGTTCCAACTATTGAAAATCAAATTGTCCATG
>DENY01000177.1:0-148 GCA_002359825.1 Bacteroidales bacterium UBA2632 | reverse complement strand
ATAAGAGTACACTGCTTATAGTGAGTAAAATCAAAGACAGACCAATATTCAGGTCATTTTGAGGGTGCTTTATTGGGTAGGCTCAAAAAAATTATGTATATTTGTATTGCGTAACATGACAAAACATTTCAACCTTTTATAAACACTT
>DENY01000101.1 GCA_002359825.1 Bacteroidales bacterium UBA2632 | reverse complement strand
ACAAATATTGTTGCTTATTTCTTACTTTTCATTTAAGATAAGTAGTGTATTCATAATTTTATCATTTTCAGGAAAGAAGAAATTCTGTCAGTTATTAGACTATCGTGGTTCACTTGTAAAATTAGGTGTTTTGACAATTTCTTATTTCATTCAATGCTCAGTTTGCTCCTTAATAGAACTCTTGTCTGTGTTTTTTTATTGACGTACTTTAAGGTTGCTCTAAGTTGCTAAAAAAAGCTTCACATTGCCAATAGCACTGTATGACCTCCTTTAGAGGTCGCATGTTTATAGTGCGCGATGTGCTACAAATACCGACCCCCGAAGGGGTCGAATATTAAATAAGCACTCACACATTAAAATAATCTGCCGAGCCGTCAATAAGACAGATAAGCCTACTTAGTTGACTGCTGGAGTGATTATAAACTTACGAAACTCTACAGGTCCATGGTCACCTTGTATGATTATTGGTCCGGGAGTTCCCTCCTTGCTGTCTAACGAACCTCCAGTAATACCTGGAATAATTCGGTTGGAGATAACTTCTACACCATTGTGTACTATGGTTACATTACGTCCCACCAGTGTAATTTCGAAAGTCTGCCATTCACCTGCTTTTTTGGCAGCATATACAGATGGTTCAATAAATCCGTAAACACTCCCATTGCTTGTTGTATTTAGTAGATTCACAGGGCTGTCCAAAATCTGAACTTCATACCGTCCACGCAAGTATATTCCACTGTTAGCTCCTTCGGGATAGCGAAACTCAACACTTAGTTTGAAATCATTGAATTTCTCAGTCGTGATTAAATTTCCTCCGGCTTCTGGATTGACCAAAACACCCTCTACCATTCTAAATTTATTCTTTTCTGGAATAATCCATCTTGATAGATCCTTGTCCAAAAGATTCTTGGGATCTCCCCAAATGGGTGGTTGCTCACGGGTAATACTTGGCGCTCTCACACCTGTCCACGCTAATTTATGGCCATCGAGCATCATTGTTCCACTCAATTTGTCATTTTCTAAACTAAATTCAAAATCAAGATCTTCTATTTTCATCCACTGTGGGGGAATGGTAAAATTATATTTCCCTGTTTCGGATGAATAGTGTATTTCAGATATAGGACGTGCACTTCCTTCATATCCCACATACCTACCTACCAAAGTGGACAATCCAGATGACTCTACCTCTAACCAACCCGGAAAACCAGCAGTGTCCATCAGTCCATGTCTGAAAAGACCGAGGTCTTTTAAATTGTCTCCTTCAATAACGATGGTAAGGTTCCACCGGCCAACTACCTCCGAGCCATTAGATGCAGCTTGCACCCATGTTGTGGAGTGAGCAGCGAGAACTACTATAAATAGCAACAATACTTTTTTTAATTTCTTCATAACATCAAAATTTACATATAAATAAAATGCCTTCTCTAAGGCGTACGTGAACTATAAAATCAAATTTACATAAAAACGACTGAGCAAGAAAATTATCTATGAAATTTATTTTTCAAATCAGTCAAATATACAAATGGCATTTTTCTCAATCTATGAGTAGAACACAAAAAAAAGCGTGCTTATAAAAACACGCTTTTGAATATAATAAATGTACTTTATTTTTTATCGCTTACAATTGGCAGACCATACTGCACCATCTTTTATCATATTGATTGTAAGGTTACTCTCGTCGATAGTTATAATACTACCTTCATCCCAATCCAATGTAAAGCTGTTTTCTCCTTTTTTGATTTTCTTATCTTTAATATTGGGTATACCGTCTGAAAAATTAAATGTGTAGCTATCTCCAACTTTCACAACGGTTACACTTCCGTCATCATTAGAGATAGTTTCATCACCATCAATATAACTAACTTTTCCTTTATAAGTACCTACAAATAGGTCGTTATCTTTGGGGTCATCATCTTTGCTACAAGATGCCAAAACAATAATTCCTAAACTTAGTACTGCTAATAAACTTAATAATTTCTTCATAATAAAAATGTGGTTTTAATTCTACTTTAATATCTCAAAATAGTATCGACTGAGTGTCAAATACTGTATCATAACGTAGCTATTCTGCCAATGTTCAATACATATACTGAGTCTTCAGTAAGATTAAAGATTTATTGTCGCCAATTATAGTTGATAAAATAACTCGAACATAATGGAGCTAACAAAGCTGATAATCAACATCTACTATACTTATTGGAGTGGAAAGATAACTTGAATACAAACGTGTATAAACGACAACGTGTAAGACTAAGATATTCAATTGATTGGTCTCAAAACAAACAGTTTCTTTTTTCAAATACAGAAAAAAACACCACATTAACATTCTTTATAATCACATCAGGCAAGGTTTATAGATTATGGGGTTTAAAAGTTGAGAAGTCAAACAATTTAAAAATAAAAAACAATGAAACATTTTTCAAAACTTACTTTTATAGCAGTGGGAATATTGCTTTCCTCATTGTTTCTGCAATCATGTTTAGACAATGATGACAACGATATTGCCCTTTATTATCCAAACGCTTTAGTAACTGTGAAGCATGCTGCGGACAGTACACTTTATTTGCAGCTTGATGCTGAAACAACATTATTGCCTAAGAACCTTACGAACTCTCCTTTTGGAAATAAAGAGGTGAGAGCATTGGTCAATTTTTCGGAGCTTAACGAAGATAGTAAAGAATATACCAAAGCAGTTCACATCAACTGGATTGATAGTATATTGACAAAGAAACCAGTTCCTTTTGCAGAAGATCTAGAAATTGATAAAATATATGGAACAGATCCTGTAGAAATCGTGAACGATTGGGTTACAATTGCTGAAGATAGCTATCTCACACTTCGTTTTAGAACTCAGTGGGGTTATACTCATAAGCCACATTTTGTGAACTTGATAAGTGGTGTAAACCCTGAGAATCCCTACGAACTCGAATTCAGACACAATGCTTATGGAGATATATATGGTAGAAGTGGAGATGCACTGGTTGCATTTAGCTTAAAGGATTTACCAGATACAAAAGGTAAAACTGTGAAACTAAAACTTACCTGGATGTCTTATAGTGGTAAAAAGAGTGTAGAATTTGATTACAGCACCAACAAAGAGACAAAAGGATCATTATCTCTTCAGAATGAGAACAATTTTATTCAAGCAATAAAATAAATATCATAATCTCAGGCAAGATTTCAACAATCTGGGATTTAATATAATGAGCACTCAAAATGAGTATTCAAAATAAATCAATTAATTAATTACTAAACAAAAAAAAAGAAAATGAGAACGAAAAATTTATTTAAATCAATGTTAGTGGCTATCTGCTGTGTTTCTGTATTTGCATTTGTATCTTGTAGTGATGACGATGACGATACAGTTACTTTAAAGACGAATCCTGAAAAAATTGAAATTCTTACTGAAAAAACTGGAGAGGCAAAAATAACTAATGGTGCAACTCCTTATACAGTAGTTTCAAGTGATGTTAAATTAGCTACAGCAAAGGTTGATAAAGATGTTATTACTGTAACAGGCGTAAAAGAGGGTAAAGTTATTATCAATATTACTGATAAGAATAACTCTAAAGGTAAATTAGAAGTGACTGTATTGGATGCTGCAAAAACTTTAACCTTCGACAAGAAGAGCATCGAAGTTAAAGCTACAGAAAGCAGTATTGTTACAATTCAAAATGGTGCAGCCCCTTATACAGCTGTAGTAAAAGATGAAACTATTGCTACAGCCACAATAGAAGCAGACAAGGTGACTATTAAAGGCGTTAAGGCGGGAACAACTACTATCACTGTAACTGATAAAGATAAAAAAAGCGGTACTATTTCTGTTACAATCAAATAATTAAACAAAAATAATTGTCAGCCACTCTTTAATAAAAGAGTATGGCTGGCAATTTCTAAATAAAATAATTATTTTTGCAGGAAATAATATCATCCTATGACTTTTAGCGAGAAAGACAACGAGTTTCAGTTGCTGCAGCTTTTACGGAAAGATGATTCTTCTGCGAAGAAAGATTTATATCATCAATATATCCCCTACCTCACTGCAGTATGTTCTCGCTATATCATTGCCGAAGCCGATTTGAAAGATGTATTACAAGATAGCTTTATCAAAATATTTACCTCATTAGACAAGTTTGAGTATCGCGGAGAAGGATCTCTGAAAGCTTGGATGGCAAGAATCGTTGTAAATGAATCTTTGAAACATCTTAAAAAGAATAAGCAGTATGATTTTGTTCAACACCAATGGGAATTACCCGATGTGACAAATGAGGAAGTGGATGCACCAGATATAGATGATATACCTGCTCACGTAATACAAGAGATGATTCGTCAATTACCCGCTGGCTACCGCACAGTTTTCAACTTGTATGTTTTTGAGGATAAAAGTCATAAAGAGATAGCCTCTATTCTTGACATCAAAGAAAACACATCTGCATCGCAGTACTACAAAGCCAAGAAAAAACTGGCAGAGATGATTAATGTATATAAGATGACACTATAGTATGGAAGAAAAATGGATAAATAATTTGCGAAGCAAGATGGAGTCTCATGTCGAACCTGAACCAACAGGATTGTGGGACGAAATTGACGTTGCGCTTAACGAAACGAAGTCTTCTCCTATCATTAATCGTAGAAAAGTGGTCCTTTGGTCTGCTATTGGAGGCATTGCGGCAATGCTCACGCTTATATTCCTTCTTGGCAGACAAGATACATCTTTAGTAACCAGTCCTACCACTATACAAGGCCCAACTGCTGAGCAATATATC
>DENY01000155.1:6388-7826 GCA_002359825.1 Bacteroidales bacterium UBA2632 | reverse complement strand
GATGACTGATAAGAGCATCAAAACATTCATTTCGAAGCATTATCATTATCATCACTCACATGAGGCAGTTGCAAAGGTTTTGACGACATTGCAGCTGTCTTTTTTTGTTTTTCCACACCACCCATCATTTGGATTGCTCCATTCGTAGGCATCACCTCCACTTTTAGCTGATAGCTCATAGGGGCTGCTCCCTGCTCCTCATCACTGTTCTGGTTCTCATCATCCACAATGTCCAATTCACCATTTTCATCAGTTTCCTTTCCCATTGCTTTTTTAGCATTATAAGCCTTACGCATGTTTACATTTCTCCTATACTTACCAAATAGCTCGTTCAACTCGTTGAACAGTGGAGCATAATCAATTGCAGGATTTTTTAGTGGAGCTAAATGTATCTCCTGGATGAGATTTTTAATCGCTGGTCTCACTTCATTAAGCAATTCTCCTGTTTTCACTTTTGGTTGCGCTGACAGAAAAGTATCTCGTTCGTCCAATTGTCTTGTGATTGCAGACAATGTTGCTTTCGTAGTATCAATTAGCTCAACAAAGCCATTCTCTGAAATCGCCTCCGACAGAGCTTCATTCTCTTGGATTTCTTTGAGAAACTGACTCACTTTTTGAAGCTTGATTGACTCGTTTCTGCTCTTGTTCAAATTTTCTAGAAAACGAGGAATCTCTACTTTCAACAACAACACACCACTGTCCTCACCAGTAGGGTCATTTTTCTCCACCACTTCCAGCCTTAGCCTAATACTCCTTACTTGCAATCTTAGCTTGCTGCGCATTCTGTCTATCTTTGGCGTAAACGGATACTTCCCTTTGGGAACTTTCAGTGCATCGATGTTTGGCATTTGTGCCAAAAAGAGATCATAGATTTCTTTGATTTTCAACTCTTCGGCATCATGTTTATCGATAATGCCAATTAACTCACCCGCCAATTGTGGGTTTTCTAACTTCAGCAGTCTGCTGTACGGAATTGTTTTCAATTCCTGTTTTTCTAATACTTTCATTTAGTATAATTTTATAATTTTGCTGGCAGATATTTTATTATACAGTAGCTGCTCTGCTTATCCCACTGTTTTACATTAACAATAATATAGTTAATTAATTTACCACAAATATACTAATAAAGATTATAATATGCAAAATATTGCCGTATAATTTTTGCATATTCAGCTAAAATTTTATAATATAGCTGTTATAATCCAATGTGTCAGAGTTTTAATGGTGGTGTTAAATCTTATGAGATAGCTTTAATTATCTAAACTCACATATCGAATAAATGTATATATTGTTTAAACCAAAGTTTATATTAACACTGTATTTTTTTAAATAAAACTGTCATCAATTAAACCTATCACATCCACCTTTTTGGTTTGATGGGCTCTTTATCTAAAAAGGAAGTTACAAGGGGTGGGGGGGCGTTCTCTTTTCAAATCTA
>DENY01000155.1:0-6194 GCA_002359825.1 Bacteroidales bacterium UBA2632 | reverse complement strand
CTATTTTTGTAGGCCTACAAATGTCGTTTTATTTTTAAAAAGTGGTCTTGTAGGCCTACAAAAGGTGTTTTATTTTTAAAAAGAGGTTTTGTATCCCTACAAAAGTGTGAATTTTTTATGAAATTAGATTTTGTAGGCCTGCAAAAATGGAGGTTTTTATGAAATGATATGTAATGTTGCTGATCATGAATGGGATATGTTTGCGGTGGTGTTATACTTCGGATCCAGGTTGTCTGAATCACTGAATATATTGATTAAAGAGTGGCACTAAATGGTGGGTGACGGTTCAACTTTTTTATTTCAATTGGTCGTTAAGGGAAGTGGTAATTGTAATAAAAAAATATTCAAAAGCTGACTTTAGTAACCTAAAATATTTTGATTTACTCAAGCTTATTAGCTTGTTGATTGCTAGTTGGAAATTTGAAGTAATTACAAACTAACAGATAGCTCTCACAATTTCAATCTATTATTCAAATCCTAGCTCTCTTCATTCACTTTCCTGAACAATCATCGCTACTTCTTCCTTTATAGCATCTATGAAACTATCAATACTCTCTTTGTCCGCCTTTCCCTGATTTATCACCATTTCATATAGTCTGTCGAAGCTATTAAAGAGAAACAAAAGATTCTCTTCTTTGCTATACACTTCTTGATATTGCACAAAGGAGTTGTTGAAATCGTGGATTTTGTCTTGTTGGTTATTGATACGATAGAGTAGCTGTGTAACAAATCGGAGATAAGCAGACAGACTATCATCGATGGTGCATTTGTCTTCTCTAAGTGTCCAAAACACTTCGGCCCATTCTTGGTCTATTTTTAGAGAAAAATAATCAGCATACGTAACCTCACCTAAGTGAGGGTGTAATATTTTTTTACTAGTAAACTCCTTTGCAATGAATTGGATGAAGTTGGGCTTAAAGTTTTCGAACTGAGTCAGTAGCTTTCCTCTTGTATTCATTTTTATGTAGAGATGATCGGTCAAGATATATCCTTTCTTGCCAAGATCGAGCCAGTCGAATGTGATGTTATTCTCCTGCGTCAAATATTCCCACAGTGATGTGTCCTTTGTGTGTCTAAATTTTTGGTGTATGGCATCAATTATTACTAGCATCGATTGTATTGTGGGGTCTATGTCCCATGTGCTGTTATACCAATATTTGTTTCTGATGATATCAGAAATAGCATCTACTTGAAGATGCAAGGGAACTTTAAGGAGATTGTTGACAAGTGCTTTGCAAAATAGGTGTGAACTTCCTCTATTATCATACTCATACCGATTGAGAAGGCTTCTCTCATCGATGCTGATTTTTTCTTTCTCTGCAATATACCAGTGCAATAGATATAGTGTTGTCAATCTTTCTTGCCCATCGATAGGGGTGAAGATGTCACAATCTACCCTTCCGTATACAAAATCGAGGTTGAGATTTTGCTTGTTTTCGAGATGTGTGTAGATGGTGTGTAGGAGTTTGTCCTTTCTGTCTGCTTCACTCTTCCGCCCCAGAGCATAGTCTCGTTGAATGAGGGGAATGTTTATTTTATAAACGGATAAAAGATTCCAAAAGGTAGTTCTATTTAGCATTGTGTTGACTTAGAAATTGAATATATGAATCATAAACTGTTTTGATAACCGAGCAGTAGCTTTGTCTATCTGTGGCATTCCACACATTAGCTTGCTGTGGGCGTTCCGAGTAAAATTTTGTGAAAACTCGACGAGTATTAATGGGGATGTACGTCCCATTGGTGTTCTCTTTCATGAGATGTAGCTTGACATCATAAGTTGAATTGTTGAGTTGACTGTGTGTCTTACTGTCTACTAATACTAGATTGGGGATAGCGTTCGTTTCATCTTCTTTCATGCCAGTTATATTATTGTTGAATGCGATGGTTTTTGTGAAAACTGCTGCGTACTCATCTCCGTCGAAATTGGTGAGTAAGTTCTCGAATAAGAATAATAGGTGATCTATCTCTTTTGTTTCATTACTATCAGCGTTTGACTTGAATGCCATTAAAGATTGCTTGTGATGTTGCAACCAAGTTTGAGCTGCGATTTCTGTGGTTGGTTGTATGTGAGGGTTGATGTGTGTGATGCTATTTATTTTTTCCTTTTTGTATAGATGAAATGGGAAACGGACGTTTTCTTTATCCTTTTTCAACATTGCTTCTATGTCCATTAACAATAGCAATCGGATGATTGATTTTTTATCTTCAGACTTGCCAAATCTCAACTCCTCGATATCTTTATTGAGCTTGATTTCATTAGCAATTTTATGTTTAATGTGCAGTAAAAACTCGTCTTTGTCTAGTTTCAATCGCGTTAGTTCTTTCAAAAATTCTTTCTTGTCATCACTGTAGATGGTAAATAGAAAGCCTATGTAGTGGAAGAGTTGGTGGTTATTATACCATCCGTCCAAGAGGGCGAAAATACTTTTCACTTCATCCCATATTTCATTAATGGGGTCCATCACATGGCTCTGATCACTCAAATTGTCGCGAAATCTAATCCTTATCTTCTTTAGGTGATTTTTGAAAACAATAAAATCGAAGTATTGTGGTTTTTCTTTATCAGAAGTGAGCTTTGCTAATGCTTCTTTATTAGAGTCGTTCCAAGTCTCTGATAGCAATTCAAATAAGAATTCTATCCTCGAAGTAGGTTGATAGGACTGATCATTGATAAAGAACCACATTTTATCATCTTGTAGCTTTGCTTCCATTTCGTCCCATTCGGCAGCTATCTCTAATAATCTATGGTGGTGGTACTTTTTTTCACCTTGTGGATAGTAGTCTGATTGGAGCAACAATACTTTTATTAATTCGGCATTTGTTAGTGGAACTTTGTCTTCAGTCAATCTTGAAAAAAGATCAATAGAGCTATCTTCATTTGGTCTATTGTTGTCGTATACGCCCTGTTCATACCAAATAATAGAAACATTATTTTCAACATCCAAAAGGGTGTCAAGTATAATGTTCTCTATATTGAATATAGATTTCACTTTGTCTTGTTCAAACCACTCACGTATGTACTGATAAGCTTTTGAGATGTGATAGAAATCGACATTGGTCTCAATTATTTCATGGGTAAATGGTTTATCTTGGAAAAAGTATTTGTAATCGGGCCGTGTATCAAAGTCAATTGTGTAAAAAGTTAGATCGTCACCTAGCTTGTTTTTCAATCCTAAGGGCGTAACGGTTTCCAAATAATTGAGAATGAGTAAAATGGTGATGAGTCTTTGTTGACCATCGATTATCTCCCATCCATCTATTTTATGTTCTTCATTGTCTATCCATTTTTTCTTTTTCACCACCACAGGTTGCAAGCAATAAAAAGGATTGTTTTGTTTCAGAACTTGATGATAATACAAAATATCATTTAACAAATCTGTTACTTGTTGCCTACCCCAGCGATATCCTCTTTTGTATCGAGGTATCAAGAAATGGTAATTTAACAGTTTCCTGATAGAACGAATTCTTGGATTCTCTAGGCTAGCTGCTCTTCTGCTCCTTATCTTTCTTGCTCTATATAAACGTTTACTCATAGCTGACTTTTAGGGTGCAAAGTTAATGTTTATTTTTCTAAACTCATTAACAAAATAAAGCCTAATTGGTTTAATGTTGGATATTCTCATTTTGGTATTATAATTCAACATAAATAGCAAAACGATAGATTTCTTCCAGTTTTATTGCTATTTTTACGCCATAATTGAAAAGTAAAACAAAAATAATAGAACCGTCTCTGCAAATTGTAGTACAAAAACATAGATTTTTACACATGAATGATTTATCAAACAGATTAATGTCACTTTCCGAATCGGAAACTTTAGTGATGTCACAAAAAAGCGCCGAACTGAAAGCGAAGGGAGTAGATGTAATAAACTTGAGTGTGGGCGAACCCGATTTTGCTACACCCAACCACATCAAAGAGGCTGCCAAGCAAGCAATAGACAGCAACTTCTCATTCTATTCGCCCGTTACGGGCTTTCCTGATTTAAGAAATGCTATCTGCAAGAAACTTAAAGAAGAAAACAACCTGACTTATACACCCGACCAAATTGTTTGTTCCAATGGCGCAAAACAATCCATTTGTAATGTAATATTGGCGATGGTGAACGAGGGGGATGAGGTGATTATTCCTGCACCTTACTGGGTGAGTTATCCCGAGATGGTAAAATTGGCCGATGGTACACCCGTAGTGGTGAATGCTGGTATTGATCAAGATTTCAAAATTACTGGGGATCAATTGGCAAGCGCCATTACTGACAAGACCAAGGCTGTAATATTGTGCTCGCCTTCCAATCCTACAGGCAGTGTTTATAGTCAAGCAGAGCTGAAAGAGTTGGCCGATGTGTTAGACAAACATCCTCAGGTGTATGTAATTTCGGACGAAATATATGAGCACATAAACTATATTGGCAAGCACGAAAGCATTGCACAGTTTGAGGAGTTGACAGATAGAATGATTATTGTAAATGGCGTATCCAAATGCTATGCCATGACGGGATGGAGAATTGGCTGGATGGCTGCACCAAAAGAGATTGCAAAGGCTTGTTCCAAATTGCAAGGTCAATATACTAGTGGTCCGTGTTCGATATCTCAAAAAGCTGCCTTAGCAGCCTATGAGGGAAATCAGGATGATGTACAAAAAATGCGTCAAGCATTTGAAAGAAGAAAGAAATTGGTGTTTGACTTATTATCAGACATTGACGGCATAGAGGTAAACGATCCACAGGGAGCATTCTATCTTTTTCCCGATTGTAGTTCGTTCTTTGGCAAATCGTTTGAAGGACGTAGCATCAAGGATTCGGCCGATATGGCTATCTATCTTGTTGGAAGAGGGGCATGTTGCCTGCGTTGCAGGAGGTGCTTTTGGTGCTCCCGACAATATTCGTCTATCATATGCAACCTCTGATGAGAATTTGGTGGAGGCAATGGGGCGTATAAAAGCTGCATTAGCTAAATTGAAAAAATAAAATTGAAAGTAGCGAGCTTTGCTCGTATGTTTTTTACTCTTGTTATAATAGTTTAGTTGTAGTGGCCGACATTTGTGTCGGCCATTTTTAATTTTCAGATGTTGCTCGTGTGCTTTATTCGTGTGTTGGTTGTTTTAAAGCAATCTCCTTTNNAAGCGCTTCCATATTCTCTGGTTTGGTGGTAGGTGAATATCTTTTTACAGGAACTCCTTTGTTGTTGATTACAAACTTTGTAAAGTTCCATTTGATTTTACTGCCAAAGATACCGCCCGAAATTTTTGATTTTAAAAACTTGAAGATGGGATGTGCTTTTCTACCATTCACATTGATCTTCTCAAACAGAGGGAAACTTACTCCGTAGTTTATTTCACAAAACTCCTTTATCTCTTCAGCCGATCCCGACTCCTGTTTTCCAAACTGATTGCAGGGAAAGCCTAAAACAACCAATCCTCGATCTTTGTATTTCTGATATAGTTTCTCCAATCCTTCATATTGTGGAGTGAAGCCACATTTGCTAGCTGTATTCACCACTATTATAGTTTTACCCTGGTATTCTTTCATACATACGGTTTTGCCATTCAATTTGTTGGCTTCAAAATCATAGAATGTCATAGTTTAATAATTTATTTTGGCTAAAGATACGAATGTTTTTTTTGCACTTTGCTTTTGGATCTGAGTTTGCTCATTATATTCGTGAAAAATATTACTNNAATTAAAATATTCAATCTTTAAAGATACACTTTTTATGAAATTATTGCTTTCAACGAGATTAATGTTTTTTTAATCCATCGAATTGCTCTAGTTTTGGATTTTATTTGTTTTTTGTAACCGCTATTTAGTATTATGTCATTCGATTTTAAATTCAATGCGATAATTCAGATACTACTATTCAACAATTTATTCTGCAAATATGAAAATAAAAAATATATGTGGTTACTCGCTAACCTTCTTTATCGGATTATTATTGTTCGCTTGTGTGGACAGTGCCTATGATCTAACAGAAATAGATTCCACAGTAGGCCTAAAAGTAAATAATTTAGTTCTACCATTAAAAATAGACGCTATAACGCTGAAAAATATACTCAACATAGAAGATGACAGCCAAATTAAGGTGATTAACGGTGAGTACGCTTTTCTTGAGGAGGGAAATTTTCAATCTGAACAGATAGAAGTACCTTCTTTTAAAATACCAGCTCCGCAAATTGATCCAATAAAAGAAACCATAGAACT
>DENY01000046.1:4552-4773 GCA_002359825.1 Bacteroidales bacterium UBA2632 | reverse complement strand
ACATGTTCACCAGATTCAATATTCATTAATGAAATTTCTACAGGAGGAACATTGCTTCCTGGACACCAATTGGAGCGAGATAAATCTGAAGATGCTATTGGTTCTTCTACTTCTTTCTCATCTCTTCCTTCGCTGCCAATATATGCAACCGTTCTTTTATGAAGCCAAACTGCTGTGGATGGATTAAATCTGCGGAAGGATGCACAATCAGTTCGCCAAGG
>DENY01000046.1:0-4510 GCA_002359825.1 Bacteroidales bacterium UBA2632 | reverse complement strand
GGGCGAAACTCATCTCCTCCTGAATGCCCACCATGTCCGGATGTGATGTACTTTAAGCGAACATTTTTTGCTCCCTCTGGAAGGGTAAAAGGAATCTTTACATCTTTGCGAGCAAAGATATCAGGATATTTTTGTCCAATGTAATAAACTGTATTTATCAATGGCTCGACATGCGAAGTCTTTTTACTGTCAACAGGTATTTCACTTTCTGTATATGATAATTCAAAATCAATTACATATCCCTCTTTGGTCCATGTATCAATAAAGACACCCACATACACCTCGTTTTCAAACAAAGGAAGTAAATCTGTAATGTCTTCTTCCCACACAACGTTTTTGGCCCAACCATCAATATAAACAGGTTTCCGTTTAGCCGAAAGTGCATTGTCATCTGCACTGTAGTGTCCAACTCCAAAAGGTGTCATAAACCGCATAATCTCCACAGTTGGCTTGTATCTATATCCCTGAACAATCCCTGATAGATTTTCATAAAGCGAAGAATCAATCCACGGATATTTCTCTTTGTCTTGTGCAATATCCATCATGTTGATTGCCGATTCATTTGGGATTATAAAACATGATCCAACTTTATCCCAAGGATCACCGTTTGACACCAACGTAATCTTTGCATTGAGCTGTGTGCTATTTGTAAAGCGGGGCAACTGTACCTTCTTCAATACAATCCTACCATTAGCAATATAGATAATGCTATCTGCCACGTTCAATCCGTCAGGATGTGCGGATGAATCGAAGTTGATTAATGTGTTCGAAAAAATACTTTCAACATTACATACTTTGTTTTGTGCATTTAGAAAAAGTACAACGCACAGAGCAATGTATAGAAAGATTGATTTTTTGTTTGTCATTTTATTATGGTATTTCTTGTGTCGAATTTTAATAATTCAAATAGCAGTGGGTTTTATTCTCTTATCAACAAATCTTGTAATCGTTTGTTACAAATGTAAAGAAAAAAGTTTATATTTGTATGAGTAACTAATTCAAATATGAAAACATGCGCATAAAAGAAATTCTCCAAACTATAGAAACTTTAGCTCCTCTCTCTTTGCAAGAAGAATATGATAATAGTGGAATACAAGTAGGCGATCCTAATCGTGAAGCAACTGGAGCACTGTTTTGTATTGATGTTACTGAGGATGTGATAGACGAAGCCATTTCCTTGAAATGTAATTTGATTATCTCACATCATCCCATTGCTTTCAAGTCCTTTAAATCGTTGACGGGCAAAACCTACGTTGAGCGTTGTATGATTAAAGCTATCAAAAATGATATCACTCTCTACGCAGCGCACACCAATCTTGACAATGCTAGTGGAGGCGTAAACTTTAAATTGGCAAATATGCTGGGACTTGAGAATGTTAGAATCTTAACACCCCTAAGGAATGCTTTGCTTAAGTTCACTACAACTGTTCCACACGATCACGTAGAAAGTGTACGCAATGCTATATTCAATGCAGGAGCGGGCCATATTGGTGATTACGACAATTGCAGTTACAATTTGGAGGGAGAAGGAACTTTTAGGGCTAAAGCGGGAGCAAATCCTCATGTTGGCGAGATAGACAAGTTGCACATCGAACCAGAGGTGCGCATAGAAACTATAGTGCCAATAATGCGAAAAGATGAAGTGATTCGTGCCCTCATTGCTGTACATCCTTATGAAGAGCCAGTTTTCGATTTATATCCTATAAGTAATGAATGGGCTCAAAATGGAGGAGGTATCACAGGAGTTTTGCCAGAGCCAATGGCAGAACAAGATTTCCTTTATCTACTCAAAGATATTTTCAAGCTGCACCATGTCAGTCATTCACGTCTTCGTGGCAAAGAGATTAGGGAGGTGGCTCTTTGTGGTGGTAGCGGTGCTTTTATGATTGGTGATGCTATCGACTATGGAGCAGATGTTTTCATAACTGGTGAAGCCAAATACAATGACTTCTTCGATGTCGAAGATAAGTTATTGCTTGCAACCATAGGACATTACGAGTCTGAGATTTGCACAAAAGAGATATTTCATGATGTTATATCAAATAAATATCCTAACTTTGTAATGCATTTATCGGCATTCGATTCAAACCCGGTAAATTATTTGTAAACATAGGCGGTTGACACATTGATCCCGCTTCTTGCAAATGATGTAGTAAGCAATAAAAGAGTTGATAAACGACTCGCAATTATTGATTGCTGCATTTTTTTGTCTCAAATAACTAAATATAGATATATTATGGCTACCAAAAAAAGTACTAAAAAGGAAAAAGAGATTTCAGTAGAAGATAAACTGCGCACGTTGTATAAACTGCAAATGTACCTTTCGGATATTGACAGAATCAAGACACTTCGTGGCGAATTGCCGTTGGAAGTTGCCGACCTAGATGATGAGATTGCAGGGTTGGGGACTCGCATACACAAATTTGAGTTAGATGCTAAAGAAATTGAATCTAGCATAATGGAGCAAAAGCTGAAAACAGAAACCAGCAAAGCTAAAATAGAAAAATACAATACTCAACTTGAAAATGTACGCAACAATAAAGAATTTGACCATTTGACCAAAGAGGTAGAATTTGAAACCTTAGAGATTGAATTGGCAGAAAAGCGTACACGTGAATTTGGTGAAAAACAAAAAGAGCTTTCAGTACGAATTGCAGAGGCAAACAATCAACTGAAAGAAAAGAAATTGGACCTAGACCATAAGCGAAAAGAGTTGGACGACATAGTCTCAGAAACTAAAGCCAAAGAAGAGAAGATTAGAGACAAGGCCAAAAAAGTGGAAGCATCTATTGAACCACGTTTGGTGACTGCATTCAGACGTATCCGTAAGAATGCTCGCAATGGTTTAGGGATTGTTCCTATACAGCGTGGAGCTTGTGGTGGTTGTTTCAATAAAATACCACCTCAAAGACAAATGGATATCAAGATGGGTAAGAAGATTATCGTATGCGAATATTGCGGTAGAATTATGGTTGACCCAGAAATTGCAGGGATTGCTGAATAGACAATTCTTTCAGCGAAATTGATGCAATATCATTATAATATAAAGAGGCTCCACTAAACATTCTGTTGGGAGCCTCTTTTTTTTAATCAAGACTTTTATTTGCCTTCTCTCGCTTTGTTATTCGTATCATCTTTGATTTCAACTCTCGCCTTTTTCCTGCATCAATAAATTGAGAGCTTCGTCAAATGAGCCCGCTGCAGTAATTCTTTCAGAATTTACAAAGAAGATCTCATCGGCATTTTCAATAGTGTTTAGACGATGGGCAATAATCACTTTCGTGGTAGATGTGGGAAGGTTGTTGAGAATTATCTCCAATTGTTTCTCAGTAACGGTGTCAATATTTGCAGTTGCTTCATCAAGAATCAGTAGTTCTGGCTTCCTCAGAATTGCTCTCATGAAAGCAATAATCTGTTTCTGCCCCAAACTTATACCATCGCCCGTCATCTCAATCGGCGTATCAAGTCCTTTCTCAAATCCTTTCAACAAATTCAAAAGACGAGCATCCTCAAGTGACTTCTCCAACTGTTCGTTTGTGAGTGCTCCACACTCACTGTTTCCATACAATATATTATCGCGTACTGTTCCTGTGAAGAGTATCGGGTCTTGCAATATGAATCCAATCTTAGATACTCTTTCGCAATCGGTATATGATCTGATATCTTTGCCATCCAATAATATTGTTCCTTTTGTAGCATCATACAAACGACTGGTGAGTGATGCTGTGGTTGTTTTGCCTCCACCAGTTGGGCCAACAAATGCATACGTCTTTCCTCTTTGCAATTCGAAGTTGACATTTTTCAATACCTCTTTTCCACTTGGATAGGTAAAGGATACATTCTGGAAGTGTATGAACGATGAGCTGGTAGGAGCATCAATACTTTCAACTATCGGCAAATTGCTTTTGAGCGATAGTAAATGTGAAATTCTATCCCAGGCTGCAAGCGTAAGTTGGAAACTTGACCACAAACTGGCCATTTGTCTGAGTGGATTGTAGAAGTTGGAAACATAAGCTATAAAACTTATCAGCAAACCAACAGAGAATCGTCCTTGCATAATGAGCCAGATACCCAACGAAANNAAAGTAAAGATAGGGCTCAGCATACTATTCGCAATTCCTGCGAGAATGGATTTTTTGTAGTTCTCTTTGTTTGCTTTAGCAAGACGTTTTCGGAAATAGTCGCGCCTGTCGAAAGCAACTATAACTTTAAAATTGGCAAGTCCCTCTTGTATTTCAGCAGACAAATTGCCGATGCTTTGAAGCGTTGCTTCATTTTTACGCCTAATCCATGGAGAAATAATGGTTGTAAATATCAGTAGAAGGAGAGTGGGAGAGAGGGTAGCCAAACCCAAAGGAAGATTTATGGCGAGTAGGAATATTCCAGCACCCACCATCATGATGAGACTGCTTATAAATTGCATCAACGAATGCGAGAAAAACTCATTCAACTTATCGGTATCATTGTTGATGCGTGATATGAGGTCGCCCGCTTTGTTTTGATTGAAGAA
>DENY01000213.1:8957-27153 GCA_002359825.1 Bacteroidales bacterium UBA2632 | reverse complement strand
CTTTCTGCTTAATGTCTTCGACTAACGATATTAGCTCTGGAGTCTCCATCTCTAGAGATTGCATCCCTTGCTCTGCATCGAAAAGAGACAACTGTGCCTGATTGTACTCGGGAAGCTTTTTCTCTGAACGTCTGCCAAAAAGCTGACGTTCGAGATAAAGTATTCGTTCATTCTTGCGCTGAAGTTGTTCTTTAAGTAGCGCATTCTCTTGCTCTAATTGCTGTATCTTTTCCATTGTTTCGTGGAATAAAGATACTTATTTTCAGTGAGATACACAAGGGTTTTATTGTAAATTATATCGCTTTCTGCGTTTTATTTTCGGGCTAATTCCTTCCATAAAAAGCACTAATTCATCCCATCGAACTGTGCGAAAACCAACACCTTCCTTGATGAATATTTTGTGACTAATACGTCCACTTTCCATCCGCTTGTAATAAATTACAAAGCCACCACGCTCCCAGTGAAGCAACTTCATGGTGGTGCGACTTTTGTTCAGAAACACATAAACATCTCCATTGGCAGGGTTCAAAGACAGGTAGCGAATTAATCCACATAATCCATCTAAACCTTTGCGCAAATCTACACCTTGTAAACACACAACATAACGATTGTCTTCATTCAAACTAAACATAGCTTTTTGATGGCAAAGATCAGCTTATCTGATTCTATTGACAAGACGGCAAAATTGGGATGCTTACGATAGATGCAACACAGAGTCGAAAATGTACGAATGTTTATCAATGTAATATTGGTAACAACTTAAGAAATAAATCCCATGAACAAATTAGTTCGTATGAGATTTATTTATCTTTTATTCATCATGAATTGTTTAGAATAATGACAGGAATTTGCCCAACAATTACAATAACTTTTTCCAAACATTTCCTTACTCCCTGAAAATGTTTAAAACAGATGAAAATTGAATCCATCGTGTAGAAAATGTTTGAAGACAAATAATTTTCATTTTATTGTTCTAATTCGTGCCATTCTTGACTTAAAAACCAGATTCCCCTTGTGAAATTCAATTTTTATCAGTCGATTCTTCAATCATAACCTGCTTTTTCTTTTTTCACGCCAATTTTCTTTCATTTATGACCAAAAAAGCTCCATTTTGATGTCTCAAAACATTTTCACGACGAGGGATGTCATTTTCATCAGATAAAAGTCAAATCCATCGCCGTGGATTTGATTTCTATCTGATAAACGGTCAATATTTTAATGAATTGTAAAAAACAACAGTCTAATATTTTCATATTGAAAGTTGTAATATAAATTTATGATTCAAGTAAAATCATAGTTTTAGAAAACAACCTTTTATTTTAAGACAAGTAGATTAGTAAAACAAGTACAACCGCCATTCAATAATCACACAAGCGAAAAAGCTAAAAAATAAATGTCTGATTTTACTGTTGAACACATATCAGAGAAAATAGATATGGATAATCAAAATTGATGATAGGATAATTCATTATCAGGCATTTGATTTTAAAGGAGAAAATAAACTGAATTAGGATAGTAAAAATGAAAACAATCTTATATAAACCTATTATTGCATACTCCATGTAAGTACAAAGTCTTCATTAACTTCATAATGAATATCATACGTTGTTTTATCGCTGGTGAAAGATTCATGTGCTTGTATTATTCCAGCATTGTGAATCGGAAAAGGGTGAATATGTAGGTGCTCTTTGAAAATAATATTTGTAGAATTCATCAATTTATAAAGGGTTTCCTTGGCACACCAATGAAGTATAAGATGTAAGACACGATTACTTGGATCAATGTATTCATCTACTGAAATAAACCGCTTTTCTATTTTTAGAATGCGATCAGAGTGATTCTCAACATCCACCCCGACCTTTTTTTCTTTGTGTAATAGTACAACTGCATAGTCTTTGGAATGTGATATACTTATTTGATAAGAGTTGTCTGATAGAAAAGGTTGACCTTCGGGTATATGTTTGACAGTTTTACTATCATTTGTAAGAATTTGCAAGATAACACGAATTGACAACCATTCTAATTCACGTTTTTTCGATTTTACTTTGGAAAGATATTTATGTGCTTTTTTTTGATTCTCTTCTGAGAGCATATTTAAAAGCTCTTCTCGGGATTCGGTAATTTTCCATATACCAAGTCGGCCATCTTCATCAATATTTTCTTTTCTAATTAGCATCTACAATATATTTACTTCAAAGGTATAAAAACAGAGTATTTTTTCAAAACTTACACAGATAATTTAGTTGATGCCTGTGGTATCATCAATATTACGAAGTCACCCTACACTATCAATTAAAATAANCTTGAAGGTAGATTTTAATTATTTGGGGGTATATATCTAACTTTTACGATTCGTCTCTTGTTCATTTCCTCTACTTGAAAAGTATATGTATTATACGTAAATGACTCTTTTTGTTTGGGAAAAGTACCATTTAATTCAAGAATTAAACCAGCTAAAGTATCAATATCTTCTAAAATCTCATCAAAATCTTTTTCTGGAATATTGACTACTCTCAAAAAATCTACTAAGGGAGTTTTCCCATCAAATAGGTATGAACCATCTGATTGAAGAGTATAAAAAGGAATTTCCTCATCATACTCATCACTAATATCACCCACTATTTCCTCAAGTATATCTTCCATGGTAACTATTCCCGTAGTGCCTCCATATTCATCAACAACAATAGCCATATGATTTTTATTCGTTCTAAACTCTTCTAATAGCTCATCTATACGTTTGTTTTCAGGAACAAAATAGGCGGGACGAATAAGTGTTTGCCATTTAAAACTATCCGATTTACCGATATAGGGAAGTAAGTCTTTTACGTAAAGAATTCCTCTTATTTGATCTTCATTATCTTCGTAAACTGGAATTCGAGAAAAACCTTGATCAACAATAAAGCCAATTACTTTTTTGAACGAATATTTTATGTTTAAATTAAACATATCTGCACGAGATATTAATATATCACTTACATTCTTGTCGCGAAATCGGATAATACCCTCAAGCATATCTTTTTCTTGTTCAAATGAAATTTCATTTGAAGTTAATTCTAATGCTTTTGAAAGGTCTTCCATCGAAATTTCATGTTTTCGATGTGCAGATGATTGGCTGAAAAGACTTGTAAAACGTATTAAAAAAGATGAGAGTGGTGAAAATATAGCATCAATTAGAATGACACCTTTAATATTACGCTGTACAACCTTAAGAGGATTATGGGATGCAAAAAGCTTTGGTAATACTTCAATGAGTAGAATTAAGATGAATGCAATACATACAAACAACAGTAATAAACTAATTCCGAAATTTGTGAAAAAAGGAATCTTATTCAATAAGTAAATGAGTAGACCAATGATGGCAACATTTATTACATTATACGCAATAAGAATGGAAACAAGTAGTTGATCAGAGTTAGCCAAAGTTTCTAATAAACGTGCTTTGTTTGATGATGTACTACTTTTTAAGCTGTCAATATTGTTATTGTCCAACGAAAAGATTGCCCCTTCTGAACTTGAAACAAAAGTATTGATAAGAATTAGGAGTATCAGAAGAGCAATCAAAATATAATCAGTATAAGTAAATGCTGATACTGATATATTTAAAAATATAAAATGAATTGAGTCAGAATCCAAGTGTAATGTTGTTAGTTATACAATAAAAAAAGGATGTCTTCAATCCATAATTTGAATTATAGAAAATGACATCCTCTTTAATTTCTTTTTTTAGAACGGCAAATCGTCAAATTCTGACGTGTCGGCAGAAGGAGTAGACTGTGTTGAATTCGGCTGGTTATTAGCAGGATAATCATTCGCTGGTTGTTGTGAACCTCCGCTTGACTTTCTTCCTAACATCTCTAGATTTTCCACGTGTACTTCGGTAAAGTATCTTTTATTGCCGTTTTTATCATCATATGAACGAGTTCTAATTTTCCCTTCAATATAAAGAGGATCTCCCTTTTTCACATATTGTTCCACAACTTTTGCTAGACCACCCCAGCAAGAAATGTTGTGCCACTCTGTCTTTTCAGGAACATCAATTCCACTTGAAGTTTTATAACCACGTTCAGTGGTTGCTAATGAAAAACTAGCTACTGCCCTGTCGTTATCAAAATATTTGATTTCAGGATCTTTTCCCACATTTCCTAATAGAATAACTTTGTTTACTGACATAATTTCAAATTTTAGATTAATCAATTGCTTGATTGTGTTTAAAAACAAAAGTAATGAAACTTTTCTAATAAACAATTATTTAATGACTTTAATTACACTCAACTACTTTTACTCTAAATATCTGTGTATTAGGCGAGAGATGGGATACTGAGATATATTATCTACCTTTAGTTTCACGAAATCTGCAAATAAACCCTCGTTTAGCTTAGTTGCTTTAATGGTATAAAAGTTGGCGTAGATATGCTGATGAGTAAGTATATGTTTAATTTGCTTTTGATTTGGCTGAATTATTATTTCAGCATTGCCGAATAGAGACGAAAAATAGTGCGAATTCATCAATTCTGTTAAATTCGTACCTTCAACAGCAGATATTAATGGAAATTCATACATATTTTTCCATATATCATTTTCTTGCCTTTTATTTAAATAGGTAAATCCATTATATTCGATTTGAAAATAATGGAAATATCTACTTCTAACTTTTACTTTCTTACTCTTTACTGGGAGATCCAACTGCATATTCAATTTTCTGCTTAACCACAAATGTTCCAAAGGACAAGATTCACAAAGAGGTTTTGAAGGAGTACAATGTAAGGCACCAAACTCCATTATTGCTTGATTATATTTACCAGGATTGGAAACATCTAATAACTGCTGAGCAAGTTTTGAAAATTGTTTTTTACCTACTGAAGAATCGATTGGTGTTTCAATTGCAAATAATCGCGAAAGAACTCTATATACATTACCATCTACAACAGCATAAGGTTTATTATAGGCTATTGATAAAATTGCGGCGGCTGTATATACACCAATACCTCGGATTGATATTATCTGATTATAAGTTTCGGGTAGTATTCCATCATGTAATTCTACGACCTCTTTCGCACCTTTGTGGAGATTGCGAGCTCTGGTATAATACCCCAATCCTTGCCAAGCTTTTAAAACTTCTTTTTCCGATGATTCAGCTAAAATTTTCACTGTTGGAAATCTCTCTATAAATCTTAAGTAATAATCGAATCCTTGAACAACACGAGTTTGCTGTAATATCACTTCGGACACCCATATTTTATAAGAGTCGTTGGTTTCGCGCCATGGCAAATTCCGATTGTTTTGTTCATACCATCCAATAAGACGTTGGATTAAATCTCTTCGCTTTGATTCACTTAATACATTTGCATCCATAAATTGAGGATAAGAAATTACACACTAAATTTTGATAGTAACACTAAATGAGCACAATAATCGGCTAAATTACGATAATTAATGAAAATTGAAGAGCATTTATTTTCCATCTATTGAAAAAAGCTATATATTTGCAGTCCAAAAAATTAGTAACAATAAACCTTTTTATAAAAACAGAAAAATGACTAAAGCAGATATTGTAAATGAAATTGCAAAAAACACGGGGATTGATAAAGCCTCTGTTTTAGCAACAGTTGAATCTTTTATGGAAGTAGTAAAAGAATCATTATCCGATAATGAGAATGTATACCTTCGTGGATTTGGTAGTTTCATCGTAAAGAAAAGAGCACAAAAAACGGCTCGTAATATATCTAAAAACACCACAATAATAATTCCCGAACACAACATTCCAGCGTTTAAACCTGCAAAAACATTTGCTAATCAAGTTAAGGAACAAACGAAACGAAAATAAGATATTAGTATAAACAACTTAAGAAATAAATAAATGCCAAGCGGAAAAAAGAGAAAAAGAAGCAAAATGTCAGTGCATAAGAGAAAAAAGAGACTTAGAAAAAACAGACATAAAAAGAAATAGTTTTTTTCTATTTATATTCTTTTAAAGATAAACAAAAAGAACAAACTTAAGAATGGAAATATTACTAAGTTTGTTCTTTCTGCAGTATCCAGTAGGTTGTTTCGTGATAAGAAACAAACCGTAAATGAAAGATTAATAAATATAATAATGAAAATTTAAAAACAAAAAATTGTGATAAGCGAACTAGTTGTAGATGTTCAACCAAAAGAGATTTCAATTGCTGTACTCGAAGACAAAAAGTTAGTAGAGTTTCAAAAAGAAGCGCAAGACGAATCTTTTTCGGTAGGTAATGTTTACGTGGGTAGGGTTAAGAAACTTATGCCCGCACTTAACGCTGCATTTGTTGATGTAGGTTACAAAAAAGACGCTTTTCTTCACTATTTAGATTTAGGGATTCAATTTAACTCGTTTTTGAAATTTCAAGAGATTGCTCAAGAAAAAAAGAAGCCCCTCCAACTTCAGAAAATGAGGTTGATGCCAGACATCAAAAAAGATGGTCGCATTAGCGATATACTAAAAGTTGGTCAAGAGTTACTGGTTCAGATAGCCAAAGAGCCTATCTCTACAAAAGGACCGCGTTTGACATCAGAAATATCCTTTGCAGGAAGATTTCTTATCCTTATCCCGCTAACCGACAGAGTTTCGGTTTCTCAGAAAATAAAATCGCGGGAAGAAAGAGCACGCCTCAGACAACTTCTTCAGAGCATTAAACCTAAAAATTACGGCGTAATTGTACGTACTAACGCCGAAGGAAAACGAGTTGCTGAGCTCGACGCAGAGCTCAAAGTATTAGTAAAACGTTGGGAACTGAATATTGCCAAATTGCCTAAAGCAAAAGCACCATCCATCATTTATGAGGAAACAGCAAGAACAGTGGCGATTTTAAGAGATATATTCAACCCTTCTTTTGAACAAATACACATCAATAATAAAGATGTGTTTAAGCAGGTTACCGATTATATAAGCTTAATAGCTCCAAATAATAAAAAAGTAGTAAAACTTTACAATGGAGCACAGCCAATCTTTGATAATTTCGGTGTAACCAAACAAATAAAATCGCTCTTTGGTAAAACAGTGACATTTAAAAATGGTGCCTACCTTATTATAGAACATACCGAGGCACTCCATGTTGTTGATGTAAATAGCGGAAATCGAAATAAGTCATCTCTTGGTCAAGAAGACAGTGCCTTTGAAGTGAATGTTGCTGCAGCAGAAGAAATTGCGCGACAATTACGATTAAGAGATATGGGGGGGATAATAGTCATAGATTTTATCGATATGTCACAAGGTGAACATCGGAACCAACTTCTTGCTAAAATGCAAGAGTTTATGGCTAAAGATCGTGCCAGACACAACATACTACCCCTGAGCAAATTTGGCTTAATGCAGATTACTCGCCAACGTGTAAGACCAGAAATGGAAATTGCTACAAGAGAAGATTGTCCTACTTGTTTAGGAAAAGGAAAAATAAAGGCCTCAATATTATTTACAGATACACTTGAAAGCAAGATTGAATATCTCGTGAAAAATTTAGGAGTGAAGAGATTTAGTTTGCACATACATCCCTATGTTGCAGCGTATATACAGCAAGGTTTATTTTCAATGAAACGAAAATGGCGTAAAAAATTTAACACACCCGGTTTGAAAATCATACCCAACCAGGACTTTGGTTTTTTGCAATATGAATTTTTCGACACCGACGGAAATGAAATAGACCTGAAAGATAATGTTGAAATGAAATAATATTTTTGTTCCATTTCAAAAAAAAGAATTATAAAGCCGATTTTTACTATATAGTAGATCGGCTTTATTTTATTACCGAAAGAATGGTTTTAACTAAGAAATAGGTTTTCTTTATGCATTAGAAAAAATAGTGTATCTTTGCTTTACATACTAAGAATAAAATCAAGATGCTCTCACACCTCTTTTTTAGCGTGATAACATTGATAATTATATAGAACCTAAAAGACCTCAAAACATATGTCGATAGTAATAAAGAAAGTTCATGATAAGGCTTTATTGAAAAAGTTTGTTTACTTCAATATAAATCTATACAAAGATTGCAAACAATATGTTCCACCATTAATTTACGATGAGTTTGCAACATTGAACCGAGAGAAAAACCCTGCATTTGATCATTGTGAAGCGGAATATTTTCTAGCTTATAGAAATGATGAAATTGTAGGACGTATTGCGGCAATCATAAATCATAAGGCCAATGAAATATGGAAGCAAAAACATGCTAGGTTCGGTTTTGTTGATTTTATAGATGATGCTGAAGTAGCGAGAAAACTCTTTGGAACTGCAGAAAGTTGGGCACGACATAAAGGAATGACTCATATTCATGGACCTCTTGGATTTACTGATTTAGACCATGAAGGTCTGTTGATTGAAGGCTTTGATCGTATATCGACTATGATAACTAGTTACAGCTATCCTTATTATAAGACTCATATCGAAAACATGGGGTATGTCAAAGATCAAGACTGGAATGAATATTTGATCCAAATACCAAAAGAAATACCCGAAAGATTTGATCGTGTAGGAAAAATAGTTCAAAAAAGATTTGGTCTGATTGTAAAACATTTTAGTGATAAAAAAGAAGCACTTGAATATGCAGATGGAGTATTCAGACTTTTAAATGAAGCGTACAAAGACCTGTATGGATATGTTGAGTTGAGCGATAGACAAATAGAGTATTACATAAATATGTATATCCCAATGCTTCGGTTAGAGTTTTTCACCGTTGTATTGCGACAAGAAGATCACAAACTTGTTGGTTTTGGAATTGGAATACCCAGTTTAGCTACTGCATTACAAAAAGGAAAAGGAAAGTTTTTACCTACAGGATGGTTCCATCTTTATCGTGCTTTGAAAAGCAACAATAATAAAGTCTTAGATCTATTATTGATTGGGGTGGACCCCGAGTATCAAGGAAAAGGAGTGAATGCTTTAATATTCAATGAATTTATCCTTGCTTCTAATAAACTCGGTTTTGAAGTAGCTGAGAGCAATCCAGAATTGGAACTCAACAGTCGTGTTCAATCAATGTGGGACGGGTTAGATGCAGAACGACACAAAAAGCGCAGAGCTTATATCAAAGAGCTTTAATGCACAAAAAATTAATTATTAAACAGAAAGGTGTATAAAACAGAACGTGGAGAATATAGAAGATAAAACAGTAACGATTCAAAAAGGTAATTACCAGGAAGAAAATATTGTAACTTTAGATTGGCAAGAACACATTCGTCGTCGTCCGGGGATGTATATTGGGAAGTTAGGAGATGGAACATCATCAGATGATGGTATATATGTACTTCTTAAGGAAGTATTGGACAACTCTATTGACGAGCACATGATGGGCTATGGTAAAGTTATCGATGTAAAAATTGAAGGCAAGAAGGTCTCGGTACGTGACTACGGACGAGGTGTTCCTCTTGGAAAGGTGAAAGATGTTGCATCTAAAATGAATACGGGAGCTAAATATGACTCAAAAGCTTTTAAAAAGTCGGTAGGATTAAATGGTGTTGGTATCAAAGCCGTTAATGCCTTATCCTCTAATTTCTTCATAGAAAGTTATAGAGAGAAATTAGCAAAAAACGTAATATTTGAACAAGGTCTGACCATAGATGAATCTGAACTTGAACCATCCACTCAAAACAATGGAACACTTGTTGAGTTTATTCCAGACGAAACTATTTTTGGAGAATACCATTACAGAGAAGAACACATTGAACCGTTATTAAAGAATTATGTATTCCTTAATACAGGTTTGACAATTACGTTCAATGATAAAAAGTATTTTTCTAAAAATGGACTTGAGGATTTACTGAATGAAAACTTAACCGATGAAGCTCTCTACCCCATAATCCATATACACGGTGCCGATATTGAGGTGGCCATTACCCACACCAATCAATATGGTGAGGAATACTACTCATTTGTGAACGGACAGCACACAACGCAAGGCGGTACACATTTGACTGCATTTAGAGAGGCTGTAGCCCGTGTGATGAGAGAGTTTTACAATAAAAACTTTGAATTCTCTGACATTCGCAGTGGTATGGTTGCTGCTATAAGTATAAAAGTTGAAGAACCTGTATTTGAATCGCAAACTAAAACAAAGTTAGGATCAAAAGAAATAGGNNCAAATGGGGTGACTATCAACAAATTTATAGGAGACTTCCTTAAAAAAGAACTGGATAACTTCTTACATAAGAACCCCCAAACTGCAGAAACATTACAAAAGAAGATTTTAGATTCTGAGAAAGAAAGAAAAGCAATTGCAGGAGTTACTAAACTTGCCCGAGAACGTGCGAAGAAAGCAAACTTGCACAATAAAAAATTGCGCGATTGCAGAATTCACTACAATGACAANNTAAGGTGATAAACAAGATGAAACCTGCATATTTATTACTGAGGGAGATTCTGCTAGTGGTTCAATAACTAAGAGTCGTGATCCAAATCTTCAAGCCGTTTTCAGTTTACGTGGTAAACCTCTAAACTGTTTTGGCTTGACCAAAAAGGTTGTTTACGAAAACGAAGAATTCAATCTTTTGCAAGCCGCTCTCAATATTGAAGATGGCATGGACGGATTGCGCTACAACAAAGTGATTATAGCTACTGATGCCGACACAGATGGTATGCACATTCGTTTATTGTTGCTCACTTTCTTTTTACAGTTCTTTCCAGATCTTGTCAAAAAGAATCATGTTTTCATCCTTCAAACGCCTCTCTTCAGAGTGAGGAATAAGAAAAAGACAATCTATTGTTATAATGATGATGAACGTGTGGCCGCTATAAAGGAACTTAGCCCAAATCCTGAAATCACTCGATTTAAAGGATTGGGAGAGATATCCCCCGATGAGTTTGTGCATTTTATTGGCAAAGATATGCGTCTGGATAAAGTGACTATGCGCAAAGAGGATTTACTCAAGGACCTATTAGAATTTTACATGGGTAAGAACACGATGGAACGCCAAAACTTTATTATCGATAATTTGGTTTTACTGGATGAAGGTGCATAACTGTTTTCGTAATTAGTGTCAAGCTTATAGCTATCAAAAAGCAATCACATTCTTTTATATTAAACTTCAAATGCAACATCAAAATAATCCTGAAAGCCCCGGCTCTTTCTTACAAAAAAACTCCAAGCAAAACAAGGATAAAAGAATAGGGCTATTCCCTGGAACTTTTGACCCGTTTACTATAGGTCACGAATCATTGGTGAAACGTGGATTGACCTTGATGGATGAAATTGTGATTGCGATTGGAGTAAATGAATCTAAAAAGACTTATTTTCCATTGGAAAAGCGCATTCAAATGATTCGCGATTTCTATATAGATAATCCGAAAGTAAGAGTTGAAAGTTACAATACTCTTACGGTTGACTTCGCCAAGAAAATTGGAGCAAACTACATCTTAAGAGGAATAAGATCTGTAAACGATTTTGAATACGAAAAATCTATTGCAGACATGAATAGAACAATTTCTGAAATAGAAACGTTTGTACTCTTTACTGAACCCTCTCTCACTCACATAAGTTCTACACTTGTACGCGAGTTGATGCACTACGGACACGACGTGAGTGACTTTATACCAAAAGGATTAAAGATTTGATGTTTCAAAATTGAAACCATCCATCTCATAATTATCCTTTTATCCACATTAAAACTATCAAAATGCAAAATCGATTATACTCAATCATTCTTTTACTATTTGTTTTTATCTCAGCCCACTCTCAACTAAGACTGAGTCCCGATGGGATTAAATTGGATCGTACTGTACGACTAATAAAAGACCTGTATGTTGACGATGTAAACACCGAAGAACTAACAGAAACTGCAATCCGCAGTATGCTCAAAGAACTTGACCCCCACTCTTCGTACCTCAACAAAGAAGAAGTGAGACAAATGAATGAACCATTGGAAGGCAACTTCGACGGTATAGGCATATCGTTTAATATGCTAACCGACACTGTTTATGTAATGGAAGTAATTTCTGGTGGCCCATCTCAGAAAGTTGGCATTATGCCGGGTGATAAAATTATCTATGTCAACGATACGTTGATTGCTGGACAAAAGATGACAAACAGAGATATCATCTCCAAGTTGAGAGGAAATAAAGGAACAGTAGCCGTTGTTAAGGTGTTACGAAAAGGAGTAGAAGGATTAACAGAATTCAGAATCATTCGCGACAAAATACCTATTTACAGCATTGATGCTTCATATATGGTAAATAAGAATACAGGATATATCCGCTTAAGCCGTTTTGGAGTTACCTCTTTAAAAGAATTTCATGAATCACTTGTCAATTTGAAGTCAGAAGGTATGAAGAACTTGATTGTTGACTTGACTGGCAACGGAGGAGGAATTTTAAAAACCTCAACTGATATAACAGATGAGTTTTTGGATAATGACAAGCTGATGGTGTATACTGAAGGTCAAAACCAACCAAGAATGACTATCAACTCTACATCAAAAGGTCAATTTAAAACAGGTAAACTAGTTGTTTTGGTTGACGAGGGTTCGGCATCAGCAAGTGAAATTGTTTCAGGAGCAATACAAGATTGGGATCGTGGAGTTGTAGTGGGACGTCGTACATTTGGAAAGGGTTTGGTACAACGTCAACTGCCACTGACAGATGGAACAATGATCAGACTGACTGTTGCACGCTATTACACCCCAACTGGAAGAGGAATCCAAAAGCCATATGATGGAGGTGATCTCGAATCGTATAATATGGATTTTGTAAATCGTTTTAATCATGGCGAAATGATTACAGCCGATAGCATCCATTTTCCTGACTCACTAAAATATGAAACCCTTATAAACAAACGCACTGTTTATGGTGGTGGTGGCATTATGCCAGATGTTTTCGTACCTATAGACACAACAGTTGCTACGCCACTTCATCGTCAACTTATTGCTAAAGGAGTTATCAATAGATTGACTATTCAAGAAGTTGATAATAATCGCAAACAATTATTACGTAGTTATGCTGATGTGGGTGCATTCAAAAGGAATTACACCATTTCACCTGACATGATTGATAGGATTAAGGAGTTAGCATCAAAAGAAGATGTTGAATGGAAAGATGATGAATTTGAGAAGTCGCAAAAACTGATTACCACACAAATGAAAGCGCTCATCGCACGCGATTTATACGACTCTTCGGCATTCTACAGGATTATAAATGACGTAGACGATATCTTCTCAAAAGGTTTGGAGGTTATCAATGATGATAATCTTTACAATAAACTCTTACAAGGGGATAGTTAGATAGCGAGTTCAAGAAGAAAATGATATAACTTAAAGATTATCAAAATGGAATTCAATTACAACCAACTTAAAGTTTCAGAAGACGCTTCTGTCAATTTGAAAGAATATTCAACAAACGAAACGGGTGGCTATAACAAGAAAACCGCTAAAGTTGAAATCAAAAGTAATATCAAAGAGTTGAAAAAGATTCAACGTGTATTTTATGCTGATGACCGCTTCTCTTTACTCATTGTTTTGCAAGCTTCAGACGCTGCCGGAAAAGATGGTGTAATCCGCCACGTGATGTCAGGTATCAATCCTCAAGGATGTCGGGTGCATAGTTTCAAGACTCCTTCGAAAAAAGAATTAGATCACGATTACCTGTGGCGTCACTACAAAGCATTGCCCGAAAGAGGAATGATAGAGATATTCAATCGTTCNNTATCGTTCGCATTACGAAAATGTATTGGTCACAAAAGTAAACCCCCAGCTCATATTAAATGAGAACTTACCTGGTATAGACTCGGTGAATAAAATTGATGATGAGTTTTGGGAAAACAGGTATGAACAAATAAATAACTTCGAGAAGCACCTCTGTCAAAATGGAACGCACATACTGAAGTTCTTTTTGCATGTTTCAAAAGATGAGCAAAAGAAAAGACTACTATCTCGTTTAGATAATCCAGATAAAAACTGGAAGTTCAACAATGCCGACTTAGAAGCAAGAGCGCAATGGGACGAATATCAAAAGGCTTATGCAGAGATGCTCGAAAACACTTCCAAAGAATATGCTCCATGGTATGTAATACCAGCAGACAAAAAGTTTTTTGCAAGAGTTGCAGTGGGAAATATAATTTTAGAAAAGCTGCAATCACTCAATTTAAGGTATCCATCAGGTGAATCGAATAAGATATTGACTCAAGCTAGAGAACAGCTTATTGAAGAGTGAAACATTGCAAAACAAATATCATCCATTTAATAATCTTATTAAATAAATATCATTTTATTAAAAAAGCTTATCTTTGAGAAAACTTTCAGATAATTAAATGAGAAAAGGAGATTTTGAAATAATATACAATCAGTACTATAAAGTATTATTCTATTATGCATTGCGTTTTGTTACAGAAACTAAAGTAGCAGAAGATATTATTCATGATGTGTTCTGTGATTTTTGGATACAACGTAAAACTATAAATCTAAACCAGTCCTTTAAATCATACCTTTATACATCTGTTAGAAATAGATCCTTAGATTACATTAAATCCTCTTATCACAAAAGCAAAGATTTTAATTCAACCGATCAGTACCTCGAACAATATGTTTATTCTGCTTTAACCACAACTGAAGAATATATTTTCTCGAAAGAATTAGTTGAAGTGCTTTCAATTGCTATTGATAATCTTCCCTATAGATGTAAAGAAGTGTTCCTTTTAAGCAGAAGTAGCGATTTAAAAAATAGAGAAATCGCAGAAAAATTGAACATCCACCTTAAGACTGTCGAGAAACATATTACTAAAGCTCTCCTAGAAATTAAAGCACATTTAGAAAAGAATGGCTACTTGATGCTTTTAATTTCTTATTTAATCCTTTTAAAGTAAACAAAATATATTTAATCTCAAAATACTTTACACTAAAGGTAGGGTAATGCCATCTTCATTCGTATTAACAACATCAAAAGAACAATTAATTTAAAAATATGAATGAAAATAAAGACATCAATAATATTATTATTCAATATTTAGAGAGTAGTATATCTGAAGAAGATAAAGTTTATTTAAAAAATTGGTTACTCATATCCAAAGAGAACAAACAATACTTTAATCAAATCCACAATGCTTGGGAAGCCTCTTTCATGTTCCAACCTAATGTTGTTATCAAATCAGAATTTGCCCAGTCATTCCTAAAGTATAATCGTAAAAAACTAATCCCTCTTTACTATAAAATCTCTGGCATTGTTGCTATTTTAATCGTTTGTATTTTAACCGCTACAGTAATTTCACAAAAAAACAAACCAAGAGAAATAATAGTGTTTTCAGAAAACACTAAAAAAGAGATTTTATTACCAGACAGCACTAAAGTATGGCTAAATATAAACAGCAGTTTAAAATACCCGTCTAAATTCAATAAAAGCAACAGAGAAGTTACTCTAATAGGTGAAGGATTCTTTGATGTTGTGAAAAACAATCATGCTCCCTTTAGTGTATATACTGCGCAAATGAAAATAAAAGTTCTAGGAACTCGTTTTTTTGTAAATGAATCAAGCTTATCTGATAATATAGAAGCAGTATTAGAAGCTGGCAAGATATCTTTACAAATAAACAATGCTTCTGAAGAATATATTTTAGAGCCTAATGATAAGTTCTGTTACGATAAGACTACAAATCAAATTAATATTAGCAAAGTTGATTCAAAAAACTACTCGAACTGGATTAACAAACGATTGGTCCTTGAAAACACACGTTTACAAGATGTTTTCTTACAGTTAGAAAAATGGTTTAACGTAGAAANNAGACAAGGAAACCCTAGAAGAAGTTTTAAATACTCTAAAGTTAATCGTCCCCTTTGAATACGTCATTATAAAAAATAACATAATTATTAAATAACAAACAAAAACATTTATGCTTATAAGAAATAACACAACAATTAAATAAAAACTATCAAAAACAAAAAACCTAAACATTAAATTGCAAAAAAAATTTAAATTAGTGGCATTCCATTACAAGAAGTGGATAACACATAAGTAAGAACACATATGAACAAAACAAACTATTTTCTATTTTTCAAAAAATCATGTATGATTTTGAAAATTGGATTTTTAATGATTGGATTAGCACTGTTTCCTTCTTTACATGCTAAAGTTTACTCTCAAGTTAACAATCTCAACTTCAACTTGAGTAACATTACTATTTATGAAGCAATAAAGACTATCGAAGAATCTACTAGTTACAAATTTGTTTACAATAACAACAATGTTGATGTAAACGAAAAAGTGTCGATTATTGCGGAAGATGAAAACTTAAGTGATATCGTATCAAAACTTTTCCCTAAACACACAGCACTATTTAGAAATAACAATATTATTCTTACGAGTAAAGTTAATCTGGTGTCAAGAGTAAAACAACAAAACGAGCGAACTGTAAAAGGACAAGTAGTTGATACTAATACAGGTGAAACTATTATTGGTGGTAATGTTTTAATTAAAGGAACTACTCGAGGTGTAGTTACGGATATTAATGGTCAATTTTCTATATCTATATCAGATTCCGAAACAGTACTATTAGTTTCTTATATCGGTTATAATAATTTGGAAATAAGAGTTGGTAAAAGGACGAACTTAGGAGTAATTAATTTGCTGCCTGCAACCGAAGCATTAGATGAAGTCGTTGTTATTGGATACGGAACTCAAAAAAGAGAAAGCATCATTGGAGCGATATCAACAATCAAACCAAGTATTCTACAAACTAATCAAACACGCTCCTTAACTAACAGTTTAGCTGGGCAAGTTGCGGGGGTTCTTGCTGTACAACGCAGCGGAGAGCCTGGCTATGACAACTCTGACTTCTGGATTAGAGGTGTTAATACCTTTGGGGCGAACTCAAAACCATTAGTGTTAATAGATGGAATTGAACGTAGCTTAGATAATATATCTCCCGAAGAGATTGAATCCTTCTCAATGTTAAAAGATGCAACTGCCACTGCTGTATATGGAGTAAGAGGGGCAAATGGAGTAATTTTAATTCAAACTAAAAAAGGAAAAAAAGGAAAACCTACCATCAGTTTTAAAGCTGATTATGGTATTTCTAATCCTACACAACTCCCAGAGTTTGTAGATGCTCCAAAATATATGGAGACCCTGAATGAAGCACAAAGACTTTCAGCAATGAACCCTTTATATTCTGATGAAGATATAACAAGAACACGAACTGGTTATGACCCAGATTTATACCCGAATGTAAATTGGTTGAAAGCGGTTAGAACTAGTAACGCTCCTAATGGAAGATTTAGTATGGATGTGAATGGAGGTAGCGATCGCTTGCGTTATAGTCTTATTGGAACTTATTTTACCGAGAGCGGAATGATTGTCACAGACAAGAAAATGAATTATAACTCTCAATTGAAATTAGATAAATTTAATGTCAGAAGTAATGTTGACCTAGACTTAACGGAATCAACATTAATAGCTGTAAGCATAGGTGGATATATCACAGATCGTAATGCGCCTGGAATTGGAATTAGCACTATTTTAAACAGATCAATGGACACCCCACCAAATTATCATCCAATACTGTACTCTAATGGGCAAATTCCTAAAGTAGCTGCACGATATAATCCATGGGCAGATGCAACTCAGACTGGTTATCAAAAGAGATTTGATAGCAATGTTGAAACTTCAATTAATGTTATTCAAGATATCGGGAAGCTGTGGTCACCTCTTAGAGGATTAAAGGCAAGCGCAATAGCATCATTTGATGCATTTAACCGACATACACAAAATAGAACAAAAACACCCAGGTCTTTTTATGCAACAGGTAGAGATGATGAAGGAGAACTAATTACTACAATGATTGATCAAGGTCAAGAATTTCTTGGATATTCAAAAAGTTCAGGAGGTAATAGAACATTATACTTTGAAGGTCGATTGAATTACAATAGAAGATTTAAAGAATTACATGAATTAGACGGTTTGTTTCTATTTAATATGAGAGATCATGTGATACAAGATGCCGGCACCTCAACTCTAGCTTTACCTTATAGAAATATGGGAATTGCTGGGCGCGCTGCATATAGCTATGACTATAAATATTTTACTGAATTCAACTTTGGGTACAATGGATCTGAAAACTTTAAAAGAGGATATCGTTTTGGGTTTTTCCCTTCAGTTGCATTGGGTTGGATGATTTCTAACGAAGAGTTTATGGAAAATATAAACTCGACTATTTCTAAACTAAAACTGCGAGGATCGTGGGGTCTTATTGGAAATGATCAAATA